>DASRYI010000001.1:0-12053 GCA_035687255.1 Candidatus Krumholzibacteriia bacterium
GTTCGGCGAAGAAGGAGACCATCCGCGACGGCCGGCAACGCATCGAGAAGGCACTCGCCGAGGTGCGACAGCACCTCCGGTCGGAGGAAGCGTTTTCACCGCTCGAAAAAGTGGCCATGGGAGACCGGGTTTCATTGAGTCCGACGGGACAACCGTCGGGAACCGTGGTGGAGATCAAGAGAAGAGATGCGGTCGTTGATATCGGTGGGAAACGAATACGCGCACGGTTGTCGACGCTTTATCCCGCGGCGAACGTCGAGCCGCTGGAGGGCCGGGTCGCCTCACCAACGGCGCGTGTCACCTTCGAACCGCTGGGCGAAATGAGTATCATGGTGCGGGGAATGGATCGTGAATCGGCGCTGGACGAAGTGAGCCGGTTCATCGATCGTGCGGTGCTCACGGGACTCCACGAGGTGCAGATCATCCACGGTTTCGGCGAACAGATTCTGGCCCGCGCCATACGCGACGCGCTCTCGCGTGATCCGCGCGTGCGCTCGCACCGCATCGGCGAACCCCACGAGGGCGGGCTGGGCGTCACCTTCGCGATCCTGCGGTGAATACACAGGTATGATTGCACAGCACATCATCGACCAGGTGCGCGACCGCTCCGACGTGGTGGAGATCGTCGGCCAGTACGTCGACCTCAAGCGCGCGGGCACCAACTTCAAAGGGCTGTGCCCCTTCCATCAGGAGCGCACGCCCAGCTTCATCGTCAGCCCCGAACGCCAGACCTTCCACTGCTTCGGCTGCGGAAAGGGCGGGAACGTATTCCGCTTCCTGATGGAGATGGACGGTGTCACGTTTCCCGAGGCGGTGCGAGCGCTGGCCGAGAAGGCCGGCATCCAGGTGGAAACCCGCGCGGCCGACGAAGACCGCTCCGAACAGGACGCGCTCTACCAGACCAACGCGACGGCGGCGCGGTTTTATTACAACCAGTTGGTCAAATCGCCCGCGGCCGCCAAGGCGCGCGGCTACCTGGAAGGGCGGGGCATTCCGCGTGAGGCGTGGACGCACTTTGGACTCGGGTTTGCACCGGGAACGGGCGAATCCCTCGTGACATTTGCGCGCGAGCGCAAGGTGCCGCTGGAACTGCTGCAACGGCTCAAGCTGATCATGCGCCGCGAAGGCGGGAACGGGTACTTCGATTACTTTCGCGAACGCGTGATGTTTCCCATCATCGCGCCCGGCAGCCGGGTGGTGGCGTTCGGTGCGCGGGCCATGGGGGACGCACAGCCCAAGTATCTCAACTCGACGGAGAGCCTGATTTTCCAGAAACGGCGGACGTTCTACGGGCTGGATCGCGCCCACGAAGCGATCCGGCGCGAACGCCACGCCATCGTGGTCGAGGGGTATACGGACCTGATCCGCCTGCACCTCTCCGGGCTCACCCAGACCATCGCCACCTGCGGCACCGCACTCACCCGGGACCACGCAGCGCGGGTCCGGCGACTGACCCGCCGCGTCGTCCTGGTACCGGACGGCGACGCCGCCGGAGAGAACGCCGCCATGGTGTCCGGGGGGCTCCTGATGGCGGAAGGGGTAGAAGTTGGGGTGGTGCCGCTCCCGGAGGGTCAGGACCCCGATTCGGCGGCCCGGGCCATGTCTCCACAGGATTTCCAGAACTTTGTGAGCCGGCCGTTGGAATATTTTGAATTCCTTGACTATACTATCCAACGACGATCTCCCGGTGCTCGAGAGAGAGAAGAGCTTATTCGACGCATACTTGGCGCGATCAGCCAGTCCGACGACCCCTTGCGGGGTCAGGTATTGATCGGGGAGCTGGCGCGAGTCGTCCACGTCGATGAGGGTGAACTTCGCAGGCTGGCCCGAACTGGAGGCGGACCTTCCGGCGAATCGGAGCCCCGGATCCCGGAACGCCGCACCACGACGGCCCGAACCGAGCTGGAGCGGCTGGTTCTCCGACTCATCCTGGAAGGCACTCCGGCCGCCATCGAGGCGCTGGAATCGCTGGATGTCGAAGAATTCTCGGCCGAGGCTAACCGTAAGTTCTATAAACTGCTTGACTCAGCCCGGGAGGCGAATGTTGATTTGAGGGGTCGCGATTTCCAACGTCGGGCTGAGGAGTATGGGCTGGAGGGGTTTGCAACCGAGATCTCTCTGATCACGGTCCCACCCGGAAACGTCGACACACTTCTCAATGACACAGTTCGCAAGCTCAAAAGGCTGCGCATCGGTGACGAAATAGCACTGTTCAGCGAAAAGCAACTCGCGGTACCTCCAGACAGCGAAGAGGCCGTGGCGATCGCGGCGCACATTCAACGCCTACAACAGGCAAAAGCGGAGCTCTGATTAATAGATGAAGCGTGGTGAAGGGAAGCGTACAGCCAGGGCGGGTAAAGCGGGCGCGGCGAACACGGTAGACCGGTTCGACGGCGTCCTGGAGAACATTCGTCACATCGCGGAAGAAAAGGGGTTCGTTCTGAACCACGAAATCGACGCGCTGGTGGGCGAGGATTTCTCCCCCGCGGACATTGTGGTCCTCTACGACCGCCTGAGCGAAGAGAAGATCGACTACTTTGATACGCCCGAGAAGGCGAAGCTCAAGATCGAGGCCAAGAAACGCCGCGAGGAGAAGGAAGACCACAAGGTCGAAGACGACGTCAAAGCGGTCATCCGTTACGACGACCCGGTGCGCATGTATCTGCGCGAGATGGGCAAGGTGCCGCTGCTCGACCGCGAGGGCGAAGTCGAAATCGCCAAGCGTATCGAGGCCGGCCAGATCATGATCGCCAAGGCCGTATTCTCGCTCGATTCTCCCATCCGTGAACTGCAGCGTCTGGCGCGCGTCGTCGAAAAGGGCGACATGCGCCTGGACGAAGTGGTGCAGATCGAGACCGGCGGCCTGGCGCCGTCGATCATCGGCAAGAAGGAGCGCCAGGCGCGCTTCCGCCCGGTCAAGAAGATCGCCGCGCTGCGCAAGGAAATCGTCGAGCTGCAGCGCAAGCTCAAGCTCAAGAAGAACGCCAGCAAGAAGCCCATGCTGGAGCGTTCGCTGGAGACGCGCCAGGGCAAGCTCTTCGACGAGTACATCCGCCTGCAGCTCAATCCCAAGCAGCTGGAGCGCATCGTGGAGAACATCCGCGCCACGCGCGACCGTCTGAAGGACTACGAATCCAAGCTCATCGAATATGAAGAGTTCGTCGGGCTGTCCTATGACGACATCGTCGGCCACGTGAAGAAGATCAAGAGCGCCTCGCGCAAGCGCAGCGTCAAGGTGGACGGCAAGGGCGCCTGGTCGCTGGAGATGCTGGAAGATTTCGAGCGCAAGATGCGCTCGCTGCGCAGCGAGATCCGGGATATCGAGAAGGAAGAAAACATCTCGATCGACGAGCTGGAAAAGGTCGTCGAGAGCATCCGCCGCGGCGAGATCCAGGTGATGCGCGCCAAGAAGGAAATGATCGAGGCCAACGTGCGCCTGGTCATCGCCATCGCCAAGCGCTACACCAACCGCGGTCTGGAATTCCTCGATCTCATTCAGGAAGGCAACAGCGGCCTCATGCGCGCAGTCGACAAGTTCGACTACCGCAAGGGCTACAAGTTCTCGACCTACGCGACGTGGTGGATCCGTCAGGCCATCACGCGCGCCATCGCCGACCAGGCCCGCACCATCCGTGTGCCCGTGCACATGATCGAGGCCATCAACAAGGTGTCGCGCGCGCAGCGCAAGCTGGTGCAGGAGAACGGCCGCGACCCGACGCCGGAAGAGGTGGCCAAGAAGCTCAACTATCCGCTCGACAAGGTGAAGAGCGTGATGAAGGCGAGCATGGAGCCCATCTCGCTCGATCGTCCCATCGGCGAGGACGAGGATTCCAACCTCTCGGACTTCATCGAGGACATCACCGCGATCTCACCGTCGCAGTCGGCGTCGCATGCCATGCTGCGCGACCAGCTCAACCGTGTCCTCTCGACGCTTACGCGCCGCGAGGAGAAGGTGATCCGGCTGCGCTTCGGGCTGGGCGACGGCACGCCGCGCACGCTCGAAGAGGTGGGCACGATCTTCAATGTGACGCGCGAGCGCGTGCGTCAGATTGAGGCCAAAGCCCTGAAGAAGCTCCAGCACCCCAGCCGGGCGCGAAAGCTCAAGGGCTACACCGAGATCATCTAGTCGCGGAGAAAGTGTCAACCCACAGGCGCCGGCGGAGCAATTCGCCGGCGCCTTTTGTTTTCAGGAAGTTTGTTCCCGCTCGACGGGATCGGCGGTTCGAGAGTGTGGCGAGGACGCGCCACCGTCCATGTTGATAAGTGGGAATAGGCTGTCAGACTCCGCATCACGGTGATGTTTGACCGTTTGCCTGCATTCTCATATTCTGTAGGCCACGGGCCCATAGCTCAGGTGGTTAGAGCTGCCGGCTCAAAGCAGTGAATCTAAGTTGAGACGGGGGTTGTGAATCTCAGCGTGGCAGTTGTGGCACAGAAGAACGCACTTCTCGACCTCGGCCAGAAGTACTTCCATCTTGTGGTTGGAAAGTGAGCGAGCGTCGAGTTTGAGGTCTTTCTTCGTTGCATCGGTGTGGTGAAAAACCAGAGCGCCAAGATTCCGGTTGTATCCACACATGGAGCATCGTCCACCGGCCGCGAGTACCAGTTCGAGTTTTCTGGCGCGGCCTCTTTGATGCTGAGCTTCATAGCTCTGATGGTGCGCGTTCTTGCACTTTTGCGAGCAGAAATGTGTCTTTTTGCCCGTCAAGAGAGTGCCGCAAACCATGCAGTTGAAGCCGTATGACATGGTTCGATTGTAGACTCGATATGATTTGCTGCACAGGGCTACCTGGCGAGCAATCGTCAGTGTACACCTGCCAAATTCGGGGAAGCCTTCGTCAACCTCGTTGACATGGTAATCCCGAGCCAAGCTCCCCGGTGGGAGAAGGTGTAGAGACTAGATGGCAGGCACCCCACGCGGGTGAAGGGATAGTCCAGCCCACGAACCCGAAAGGGGCGGCGAAAGCCGAAGTGGGATGCATAACCGGCTGGTCCCAGGTTCGAGTCCTGGTGGGCCCACCACTTTCCAGTCGCTGAGAACCCCCGATCACAGGAGGTCGACTCATGTCCAGAACACTCAATCGGTTGATGGTAGCCCTGCTCGTTCTCGCCGCGGCGGGCTGCGCGAAAAAGGTGGACGTGGAGAAGGCCCGCGCGGCGCTGCGCGCCACCGACATGGAATGGTCGAGTGCGGCGAACAATGCGGACTCCTTCGCGAGCTACTTTGCGACGGCCGGAACGCTCCTTCCTCCCAGCGAGCCGGCGGTCACAGGCACCGGGAACATCCGTGAATGGGCGTCCAGGATGATGAGCACGCCGGGATTCTCCGTGAACTGGCGCGTCTCGGCGGCGGACGTCGCGAAATCGGGAGAACTCGGATACACCTCGGGCACCTACACACTGCATATGCAAAACCCCGACGGCGCTGCCATCGATGATCACGGCAAGTACCTCACGGTGTGGACGCGGGACAAGGACGGAAAATGGAAGGTGACATTCGACACCTTCAATTCCGACCTGCCGCCCGCCACGCCCGCCACGGAGAGCGAGCACAAGGGCAACATGGCACCGGAGGATTCGAGCTGGGTGAACGACAAGTAGGATGCGTGAGCACGCCGGCCGGGGCCGCCCCCGGCCGGCTTCGCGTCACCCGCCACGCGGGTGCATTGACGCGCGTGTCCCCGGCGCGGTACTCTGGACCTCTCCCATGACGGACATCACCCGCGACATCCACCTGTTCGTTTCTATCGCCCGCATCGATGCGTCACTCTCCGCCGACCGCATCGCGTTGCAGCGCCTGCCCGGCGAAATCGCCGGCATCGACAAGGCGGTCGCCGGACTCGACGCCGCCGAGAAGAAGGCGCACGATGATCTCGAGGAGAAGAAGAAGCAACGCCGCGACGTGGAAAAGCGGCTGCGCGAACACGAGGAGCACCTCAAGAAGATTCGCGGGCAGACATCGCTGGTGAAGACCAACGAAGAGTACACGGCCATGCTCAAGGAGGTCTCCACTCTCGAGGCCACCATTTCCGACGAAGAAGAGCAGTTGCTGATTCTGATGGACGCCATCGACGAGTCGGAGAAAGAAACCAGGGGGCATGCCGACACTCTCAAGGCCGAGCGCGCGGCGAAGCTGGCGGAGAAGGCCCGGCTCGAGGGGGAAATCAAGAACCTCGAGGGCGAGGCGCAGCGGCTGGGTGTCGAGAAGCCAAAGTTGCTCAAGGAAATCTCGCCGACGCTGGCCAAGCGTTATGAGCGCCTGGCCGCCCATCGTGACATGGCGGTGACGCGCGTGGAAGACGAACACTGCGGCGCGTGCCACCAGCAGATTCCGCCGCAGCTCGCGGTCGAAGTACGCAAGAACGACCAGTTCATCACCTGTCCCGCCTGCGGGCGTATCCTCGTCCACTATGCAGATTGACAGCGCCCTGGCGGCGCGGCTGGCCGCGGTTCTGAAACTCGTGATGCACGGGAAGCCGCTTCCCCTGGCCATCGTCGAGGCGGGAATCAGCAAGGCTGAGATGGAGCGCGTGGTCAAGGAGCTCGAACGCGAGCTGTGGGCACGGGCGCGCGTCGCCGAGCACGACGCGGAAATCGATCCGCGCACGTCCGTCATCGCCCCGAAGACACCCGCCCGGAAGAAGGCGGCGCCGCGCAAGAAATCCGCCAAAACCACCAAAGCGGGACTCGCGCTGATCGCCTACGCCGACGGCGGCGCGCGCGGGAATCCCGGTGAGGCGGCGTGTGCGTCGCTGATCACCACCAGCGATGGCGAAGAATTGCTGCGCCGCGCAAAGCGGTTGGGGAAGGCCACCAACAATGTGGCCGAGTACGAAGGAGTGTTGCTGGCGCTCGATCTGTGCAGGGAACTGGGCGCGGCCGACGTGACGCTGCGTCTGGACAGCGAACTGGTGGTGCGCCAGATCGAAGGCCGCTACAAGGTTCGCAACCCCGACCTCATGCAACTGCACCACCGTGTGGTCCTGCGCACGCGCATGTTCAAGAAACTCCACGTGGAGCACGTGCCGCGCAAACAGAACGCCGTCGCCGACGCCATGGTCAACGCCTGCCTCGACGACAAAGAACTGGACTGAGGGACCTGGCTCAGCGCGTGTTCAGTGCAACCGCCGTGAGTTGCTGCGTCTCTTCGTCCACAAACGCGCCGATGGGCGTGCCCTCCGGATCGGTGGCTATTCCGATGACGTGCAGGTAGTAGCCCAGGTAGCCTTCGTCGCCGTACCACATCAGAACGACGTCGTTCTCGCCGAGAAATTCGAGTGTAATGCGAACCCGCCACGCCGGCGTCTTTCCTACCGGTAGATCCAGCACGTCGCGGCCCTCGACACAGGCGTGTACGTTGAAGGGCTCCGTCCGGATATTCCAGGCGGCGCCAGTATGCAGCGGATAGTCGAGGCGCACGATTTCTCCCGCGGACGCGTCGCGCTGCATGGTGTGCACGCGGCCGATCGCCATTTCCGCGTACCGGCGTTTGGCCTCGACCGTGGCGAGGGCCGCACGATACGGCGGAGAAAGTTGCGCGAATGCCGCCTGTCCGGAAACGCGTGCACCGGCGAACACGGCATCCGAGCGGGCGCGCCCGGCGTTGCTCGCCACGGCTCCTTGCGGTGGATCATTGAGGGGGACATCCGCTTCGTACAGCCCCGTGCGGTCCTGACGGCTGCGCACCCACAGAATGAGCGGTTCTTGCCTGGACTCCTCGTTGATCGTCTGGCGCGTCACCAGGTACTCGGTTCCGAGGATCTGCTCCGTGCCGACGACTTCATCGACCTCGGTCGAGGATTCATGAAAATCGATGTCGTCGGGGGCGCCGTCCTGCGCGGTGATGGTCAACTCCCCGGCGTACGACCAGCGATTGCCGATCTCGAGCGGATAGCGCTGCGGTCCGGTGGTATGGGAAAGCATCGCGGCCGGGGAGGCCGGTCCGACGGACTGCGCGGGATCGCCGGAGGAGCATCCGGCAAGCAGGAAGAGGGCGAGTACGCCCAGGCTGACAGCGGGGCGGTCACAATGGATTGAAGCCATGGTCATCCTCCCGGGGCGGCGCGTGTGTGCCTCCTACTTTAGCACACTCGCGGTCCGGGCGCGCCCCCGGGGTCGGCGTGGCGTCATCCCGCCCATGTTGCTATACTGCCCCCGGTTCGAGCGGGCGAGACGATCGCGGCGGGCATGCCCCGTCGAGGAAAGTCCGAGCACCGCGGAGCGGGATGCCGGGTAACCCCCGGCGGAAGCAATTCCAGGGAAAGTGCCACAGAAAAAACACCGCCCACCCCGGGCAACCGGGCGGCAAGGGTGAAAAGGTGAGGTAAGAGCTCACCGGGCGGCCGGCAACGGACGCTGCCACGGTAAACCCCATCCGGTGCAAGACCAAATAGGAGGGCAGAGGTGCTCCGCCTCGTCATGACTCTCGGGTTGGTCGCTCGAGGTGTCCGGTAACGGGCATCCCAGATAAATGATCGTCCCTCTTCGGGGGAACAGAACTCGGCTTACGTCCCGCTCGAACCATTTTCTCTCTCTCATGATGCGCCGCACTGCATGAACAAGTATCGCTGGGTTGTCAGCACGCCGGAGGCGTCGGCCGTCGCGAGTGTGTCGCAGCTGCCGTCCATTCCACCCGCCGGTGCGCGTCTGCTGGCGGCGCGTTCCATGACCGACGCGGCCGCGGTGCAGCGGTTTCTCAATCCCGCTCCCGGAGACGCGCACGACCCGTTTCTCTTCGACCACATGCAGGAAGCGGTGGCCGTGATCGACGCGGCCGCGCGCTCGGGCGCCGCGGTGCTCGTGCACGGTGACTACGACGTGGATGGCATTTCCGGCGCGGCGCTGCTGTATCACTACTTCAACGGTATCTTCAAAACCGTGCACCGCTTTGTGCCCGACCGGCGCACCGACGGCTATGGTGTCTCCGATCGCGCGGTGGACTGGGCGCTGGAGCAGCGCGTGGGACTGTTCGTCGCCGTGGATTGCGGGACGTCGGATGGTCCCAAGTTGCGGCGCCTGGAGTCGGCGGGGATTCCCGTGGTGGTGTGCGACCACCATCTGCTGCCCGTCGAAGACGACGTCGCCGGCATTCTGCTCAATCCGGTGCGTCCCGGGGAACACTATCCGTTCGCATCGCTGTGCGGAACCTCGGTCGCTTTCAAAATGGTGCAGGCGTTGCACACCGCCGGTGTGCGCGGCGCGGTGGAACCCGATTCACTGCTCGATCTGGTGGCGCTGGCCACCGTCGCGGACATGGCCGCGCTCACCGACGAGAATCGCTATTTCGTGCGCGCCGGACTGGAACAGATCAACCGCTCACCGCGCCCCGGCATCGACGCCATCCGGAGCACCGCACGCATGTCGGGCGGACCCGTGAACTCGCGCCATCTGTCGTTCGTGTTTGCGCCCCGCCTGAACGCACCCGGCCGCGTGTCCAAACCCAAACCATCGCTCGAGATTCTGTGCGAGCCGGCACGCGACCGCGCGTTGCAACTGGCCGGCGTCTTGGAGAGCGACAACGAGCGGCGGCGCGCGCTCACCAGCCAGGTAGAAGACGAAGCCGTCAGCACCATCAAGGGGTATGCGGATCTCAACGCGCGCGGGGCGTTCGTGCTGGCCAGCGATGCCTGGGACGAAGGCGTGCTGGGGATTGCGGCGGCGCGCGTGGTGGAACAGTTCGGCCGCCCGGCCATTCTCATGAGCCGCAGCCACGACGTGCTCAAGGGGTCGGGGCGCAGTGTCCCGGGCGTCGACCTGAAGCACGAGCTGGATCAATTTCACGACCGCCTGTTGCGCTACGGCGGCCACGCAGGCGCGGTGGGACTCACCATGGCGCCCGACCAGCTCTCGGGGTTCGCCGATGACTTCTCCCGGCATCTGCGCGGCATCATTCATCCTGATAATGGGTTACCGCTTCGAGTTGATGTGGAAATCGAACTCGCGGAGTGCACGCTCGAGCTTCTGGACTTCCTGGGCAGCTGCGAGCCGTTCGGCAGCGGCAATCCGCAGCCGGTGTGGATGCTGCGCGACCTGGAGGTGACGCGCGAGACCACGTGGGTGGGCGACGGCCACCTGCGCCTGGCCGTCATGGACGGGAGCGGGGCCCGCGCCACCGCGATCGCATTCGGGTGGGACCGGAAGGAGACGCCCGAAGACCTGCACGGCCGCACCATCGATCTGGCTGTGACGCTGCGCAAGCACACCTACATGGGAACCACTTCGGTGGAACTGCGCGTCGTGGACGTGCGCGCGAGTCAGGGCTGACGCATGCGCGTGGTGGTGCAACGCGTGAGCGAAGCGGCGGTCGCCGTGGATGGAAACGAGATCGCGCGCATTGCGCGCGGCTTTGTGGTGCTGGCCGGATTCGGACGCGACGACGACGACGCGCGCATCGACTGGATGGCGCGCAAGGTGGCGTCGCTGCGAATCTTCGAAGACGAAACCGGACGCATGGCGGCGGGGCTGGAAGCGGTGGGTGGAGAGATTCTGGTGGTGTCGCAGTTCACGCTGTATGGCGATGTGAGAAAGGGCGCGCGGCCGGGGTTCGACAAGAGCGCACCCCCGGAGCAAGCGCGCCTGCTGTATGAACGATTCGTCACCTCGCTTCGGGCCGTGTTCCCAGGAGTCGTGACCGGTGAGTTTCAGGCCCACATGCACGTGTCTCTCGTCAACGATGGCCCCGTGACCATTCTGGTCGACAACGACACACCGCGATGAATCCCTTCCTCACACCCGGGCAGCAGGACCGCCTTGTGCTGGCGTCGCGTTCGCCGCGGCGCATCGAGATTCTGCGCGGGCTGGGCTTCGAATTCGAGATCGATCCCGCGCCCGAGCATCTCGAAGAAGACGACGCGCACGACGATCCCTATGAAGTGGCGCAGATGCTGGCGGTGCGCAAGTGCGAGCATGTGAGTCACGCGCGCGCCAGCGCGCGCGTGCTCGCCGCCGATACCATCGTTATCATTGATGGTGGCGTGCTGCAAAAGCCGCGCGATGATGCCGAGGCGCGCTCGTTTGTGTCCCGCCTCTCCGGCCGGACACATACGGTGGTCACCGCCATTGCCATCTGCGACGGCGGTCGCACCCGTGCCGGGGCCGAGCGCACTCTGGTGACGTTTCGGTCGCTGTCTCCGGACGACATCGCGCGCTACGTGGCCACGGGTGAGGGGCGTGACAAGGCCGGTTCGTATGCCGCGCAGGGAATCGGCGCCGGGCTGATCCGGAGGATTGAAGGGTGCTTCTTCAATGTGGTCGGGTTGCCGGTGGCGCTGTTACTCGACCTCATGCAACAGGGATGACCATGCTCACCGCCATTCCCACCGTGCGCTTCGCGCGCGGGCATCTGCGCATCATCGACCAGACCCTTCTGCCGGGCCGTTACGAGATCGTTGCGCTGGGCACCCTGGATGGCGTATGCGACGCCATTCAACGGCTGCGCGTGCGCGGTGCGCCCGCCATCGGCGTTGCGGGCGCGTACGGACTGCTGGTGGCGGTCGAGGAGGCGTTCGGCCGCTCGTCGGGACCCGTGTTCGATTCGGGTATCGACGACGCGGGTAACGATCGCGCTGCCAAACTCGACATGCCCGCCGGCATTGACGTGGCCTCGCTCAAGACGACGCTGGATCGCGCCGCGGAACGCATCGTGGCCACACGGCCCACGGCCGTGAATCTGAGCTGGGCGGTGGAGCGCATGCGCGGCGTGTGGCTCAATCAGGACGACGCACACGACATCTGCCGGCGGCTGATTGCAGAGGCGGACGCCATTCTGCGCGAGGATCTGGCGCTGGGACGCGTGATGACATCGCACGGCGCCGCGCTCCTCAACGACGGTGACACCGTGCTCACGCACTGCAATACCGGAGGTCTCGCGACCGGCGGCATCGGCACGGCGCTGGGGGTGGTGTTTGCGGCCGCGGCGGCGGGGAAGCACGTGCGCGTGTTCGCGGACGAAACCCGGCCGCTGCTGCAGGGCGCACGTCTGACGGCGTGGGAATGTCGCGAACGCGGCGTGCCGGTGACCGTGCTCGTCGACGGCGCGGCGGCGTCGCTGCTTG
>DASRYI010000002.1:0-5328 GCA_035687255.1 Candidatus Krumholzibacteriia bacterium
GGTTACGTCGAAGTCGGTCAGATTGATGGACACCTGCGCGCGCTGGTACTCCTCGATGTACCAGCCCACCGCCTTGCACGCCTTGAGTGTGCCCGACTCATACACGAAGTCCCCGTTCTGGTCGCGCAACGGACGGCCATGCTCGTCTTTCTTCTTTCGGCCCGCCTCCCGGATGTCGAGTGCGATGTCGCTGGCTTTTTTCTTGTCGCGCGTATTGAGATTTACGTTGTAGGCGATCAGGAATTTGCGCGCGCCGATCACCGTGGCGCCGGAACGCGCATTCATCTTCGCGGCGCCGAAGTCGGGCGTCCAGTGCGGGTCGCGCAGCTTCTCCGCCAGCCCTTCGTACTCGCCGGTGCGGATCGACGAAAGGCTGCGGCGATCTTCGTGGGTGGCGGCGTACTCGTACAGATAGACGGGAATTCCCAGTTCCTTCGCTACACGCTCACCCAGCACGCGCGCCAGCGCCACGCAATCGTCCATGGTCGCCGTCCCCAGCGGCACGAAGGGGCACACATCGGTGGCCCCCATGCGCGGGTGTTCGCCGTGGTGCTGCGACATGTCGATGAGCTCGGCTGCCTTGGCGATACCGCGAAACGCCGCCTCCACCACGCGGTCGGCAGCGGCCACGAAGGTCACGACGGTACGGTTAGTGTCGCGGCCGGGATCGACGTCGAGCATGTGCGCGCCGTCGGCGCCCGCGATCGCCGCCACAATGGCATCGATCACCGCCCGGTCGCGGCCTTCACTGAAATTGGGAACACATTCGATGAGTTTCATGGTTGTTTTCCAGACATCCCGTCGACGAGTCGTTACATCCTTTACTCGTGCAACCGTAGCGCCACATACCACCCGCTCGCCATCCAGTGCGGCACCACGTTGGCCAGATCAGCATCGAAGGCACCTGCGCGCGGATGGCGGCGCAGTGTCTTTGACACCGTCAGAACAAAATCCGAATTCATGAAGCGCTGCACGTCAAATCCATGGCGATGGAACATGGCCAGCAGTTTTCCGCGCGTGTAGTGCTGGCAGTGATCGGGTCCCTTCCCTTCCACATAGGGCGGCTTTCCGACGGCGCGTCGCACCCAGTTCCAGCGCCGCAGCACGTGTCGCGGCCGCAGATAGTTTGAAAGCTCCCAGGGACCATACCCGTTGGGCGTCGTCATCAGGAACAGTCCGCCCGGTTGCAGATGGCGCACGACATTGTCGAGCAGGGCGTCGGGGTCGAGCACGTGTTCCATCACTTCCGATGCCACAATGACATGGTAACGGGTGTCGTGGCGGAACGTAAATGCATCCTCGACGCCCGCCGAAAGGTTGTCGAAGCGCAACTCGCGCGCGCGCGATTGCAGTCTGGCGACGTCGCCCTGGTCGATGTCCAGCGCCCGCACCCGTGCCCCCAACCGCGCCAGCGGCAGCGTGATGCCCCCCACACCGCACGCCACCTCGAGAATCGACAACCCCGCAACCGAAAGTTTGTGCTCGGCGGCAAAGTCCTCGATGGCGCGGTAGATGAAAAGCAGCTTCTTGTGATCAACCGGATCGGTGTAGGGGCTGGCGGCAGCGAATTGCTGGAAGGTGACGGGAGCGTCCATGCAGTGCCTCGGTCGCCTGAATCATACACGATTGCGCGAAAGCGGAAAACCGGCGGGATAACGGCCCCAGAACGATGAGTGGCGCGGCCTTCTGGCCACGCCACTCGTGATAACGTGGCCTCCTGCGAGGGAACGGGGTGCCCGGACGATGTCCCCAACGCGATCGGCCACGTATTCTAATTAACGGCGACGAGCACTCCATCCCGAGCACACGCCCCCAGTCGCGGAGACAGAGGTACTCGCCACCGTATTCTTCTATTTCGTTCTATTCCGTTCTGCGCCGTCCGTTCCCGACGCTCTTTCCCACGCTCCTCACGACGCCTGAAACGGCCCGAGCCGGGAAATGGGTGATTGCACGGTGCGGATGAGGTCTTTCCCACGCCCCGG
Source organism: Candidatus Krumholzibacteriia bacterium (assembly GCA_035687255.1). Classification (GTDB taxonomy): domain Bacteria; phylum Krumholzibacteriota; class Krumholzibacteriia; order WVZY01; family JAKEHA01; genus JAKEHA01. Next base: position 1,983 of record DASRYI010000002.1, read on the forward strand.
GCTCGAGCAAGAAAGCAAAAACCATCGGGGCCCCAGTGGAAGCCACCGATTTCCTGCGCGAGTATGTTTGCCGCGATACCTTCGCCGGGGATCGCGGACCGTAATTGTTTGATCCGGTCGCCAACGCGTGTCGGTTCACGGATCGGAGCGACAGCCACCGGACATGGACCAGCGCTGTCTTGAAGAGGACTCGTTAGTGTTCCGGCTCTCCCGGCGCCCGGGATGCGGCGCACTTCGTTGAGCCCGAAGGAATTGACCTTGTGAATACGATAGACCGATACCCAGTGGGGCGCAACCCTCAAAACCGTGGGAACCCAAGTTTTCCCGCAAGTGGCACGGAGGCAGGAGCTTTTCGGAATGATAGGACGTAGTGCGCTATGAGATGCGCGTAATCGTGCCGCAATTCGGGCATTTCATCTGCGTTGCGGAGAAGAGTGGTGAAAGTTGCAGCAAGTGACCGCACGAACACGCGAATGATTCCCACTCACCGGGCGTGCGGCGGTGATACTCAAGCGGCTGCTTGGGTCCCGGCGCCGCGGCGGCGGGCTTGGCGAAGGGCACTTCCTCCGTACCCGATTTCTGGCTACCCACCAGCGCCCCCACCGCGGCCGCGACCTGCGCAAATTCGGACACCTGTGCGCGCGGCACCTGGTTGGTGCGCCCGCACCGCGGGCATTTGATTTCCGATTCCTTCATGTCGGGCGGAACCTTGATCTTGAGTCCGCACGCGCACACCAGGAACGCATAGCCGTTGACGGCGCGCATCAGATCCATCACGTCGCGCGTCTGCTTCTTCTCGCTCTGTTCGCGCACCACGTTGGGATCGGCGGGACGAATGGCGATGGTCTTGTCGGTGCGCAGCGCCGACCCCGGAATCAGGCGCGACGCTTTGCCGGTGGCTTTGGCAAAGGCGTGCTCGTAGCTCATCAGCGACGCACCCTGGCTCATGGCGCGCAGAATCTTGATGCGCTCTTCGATGGGCGGATGCGTGCTCGACCAGCTGGACACCGCCACACCTTTGAGGGCAAGGGGATCCGCGATGTACATGGGTGCTGTCACCTTGTTGGCCACATCCAGAGGCACGTCGTTGTCGGAAATCTTCTCGAGCGCGCTCGCGAGTCCCTCGGGGTAGCGCGTGAGTTGCGCCGCACACGCATCCGCCAGGTATTCCCGCTTGCGCGAGATGGACAGATACAGCAGACGCGCGAACAGCGGTCCCAGAATTGCGAGCACAATGGCAGCCACGAGAATAAGGGCCGCTCCACCGCCACCGCCACCACCGCTGGTCTGGCGGCGGTAGCGCCGCGACGACCCGCCGGACAGCCACATCCCGCGCAGGAACACCTGCGAGAGGATTACGATGCTCCCCAGCATGATCGACGCGAGTGTCAGGAACTGCGAATCGCGGTTCATGATGTGCGACGTCTCGTGCGCGACCACACCCTGCAACTCGTCGCGATTGAGCCGGGTCAGAAGTCCCGCCGTGACCGCGATGGAACTCTGGTCGGGACTCAGGCCGGTGGCGAATGCGTTGGGAGCCTTTTCGTCGATGATGTAGACCTTCGGCATCCTGGGCAGGCCGGCGGCCACCTTCATCTCTTCCACCACGTTGAACAGCTGGGGATGGACGTCGGGTGTGACTTCGTGCGCGTGGCTCATCTTGAGCACCAGTTCGGGGCCGCCGAACACACTCGCGGCCGCCATGATCACCCACACGCCGGTGGCAACGATGAGGCCGATCCACCCCCCACCCTGGCCCATGGTGGCCTCACCGATGAAGTAGCCGAGAGAAACCAGCAGCGCGGCCATCCCCGCGAAGAGGAAGACCGACTTGCGCCGGTTGGCAGCTATCAGTTCCCACATCATGGCGTTCGGGCGTCAGCGCTTGAACGACACCTGCGGTGCTTCGCGTTCCGACTTCTCTTCGATCTCGAAGAACTCCTGCGGACGGAAGTTGAACATGCCCGCGATCACGTTGGACGGGAACATCTCGATCTTGTTGTTGAAGAACAGAACCGCGTCGTTGTAGGCCTGGCGCGCGAAGGAGATCTTGTTCTCCGTCGACGTCAGCTCTTCCTGCAACGCGAGGAAGTTCTGGTTGGCCTTGAGGTCGGGATAGTTCTCCACCGTCACCAGGAAGCGCGAGATGGCGCCGCTCAACTGCGCCTCGGCCGCGCCGCGCTCGGGCACGGTGTTGGCGCCCATGGCCCGGCTGCGGGCGTCGGTGATGGCCGTGAGGGTTTCACGCTCGTGGACCATGTACCCCTTCGCCGTCTCCACCAGATTGGGGATCAGATCGTGCCGGCGTTTGAGCTGCACGTCGATCTGCGACCACGCGTTCTTGACACGGTTGCGCAACTGCACCAGCGAGTTGTACATCCCCACGAAGAAGATGAGTGCAACCACCACGATACCGAGAAAAATCAACGCTCCCATGGAGTCCTCCTTATTCGGCTACCCACTCGTCGTGTGGGTTTCGCCATCGAACATCGCTTTCAAAAACCGGTGAATGTGGTGCGCCTCGGGGAAGCTCGACAGACTGACCACCTGTTCCAGTTCACCCCAGTCGAGCCAGGTGCCGTGACCGCGCGAGCAGCGATCGATCAGCACGTGGATGTCCTTGCCCTCGCGCGTGATGCGCGCCTTTTCCATTTTTTTCGAGCAAATCGGACAGCGGCGTTTCTTCTCGTCGCTCGCATCGTCGCGCACGATGCGCCGGCGGATCTCCTCGCGTCCCTCGGAGCCCTCCAGCAGGAGGTCCATCTCCTCGGCATCCAGCCATACGCCGCCGCACGCGGTGCAGTGGTCCACTTCGACCTGGTCGAGTTCGAGGACGAGCATGGGGACGTTGCAGATGGGACAGTTCATGAGATCGGCGTCTGTTACACGCCGCGTGCCATTCCTATTCGGCCGCCGGTTTTTTGCCGGGCGTCAGGGGCGTGGTGCGGCCGCACGCTTCCCGAGAGTGGCGAGTGCGACCTCGACCACGTGCTCGACATTGAACCCCAGCTTTTCCATGACCACCTCGCCGGGCGCAGAGGCTCCAAACCGATCTAACCCCACCACGGCCCCCTTGTCCCCCACCCATTCGCGCCAGCCCAGGGTGGCGCCGGCCTCGATGGCCACTTTCCGCGCCGACTTCGGCAGCACCGACGAGCGGTAGCGCGGCTTCTGGGCGCGGAACAGCTCCCAGCAGGGCATCGATACCACGCGCGCGCCCACGCCGCGTTTCGCCAGCTCGGCGCGCGCGGCCATGGCCAGGTGCACTTCGGAGCCGGTGGCGATCAGCACCACCTTCGGTTTTCCCTGCTCCGGATCCGCCACCACGTAGGCGCCCTTTGCCACG
>DASRYI010000003.1:0-2034 GCA_035687255.1 Candidatus Krumholzibacteriia bacterium
CCCGCCAGCAGCGAGTTGGCGCGCAGCACCATCATCAGTCGCACCACGTCGCGCTCGAGCGGCGGACCCGATGCGGTGGCATGGCTGCGCAGGAGGTTGTGCTGGAGTTCGACTTCGTCCTGTGCGCGTACGCGCACACGCGCAAACTTGCCGAAGCCGGTGTTGATGCCGTAGTGCGGTTCGTCGCCCTTCGCCACCCGCGCCACGAATGTCGCGCAGTGCCGGACGCGTTCCAGCGACTGCGGTGACGCGGCCACGCGCACGTCGCCGCTCAGGAAGGCCGCCACGTCGTCGAGACGCAGCGAGTGGCCATCAATGGTGAGCGTCCGCATGCGGGCTATCCTACCATCGACGGTGCCGCGGGGCGATCAAAAGTTCTGCTCGAGAACCACGTGCACCTTTGTCTGGCGCAGGGACAGGCCGTTGCTCACCGCAAAACTCAGATCCAGCCGGCCCGCACGCGAGTAACTGCGCACGCCGAACCCGTAGCCCGTGAGCCCGGTGCCGTCGATGCGCAGGGTGCCGTCATTCTGCGGTGTCTCCTGCCGCACGTAGCCGGCGTCCACGAACGCGTAGAATCCTTCACGTGCCGAACGCCCGAGTCGCAGTTCATTGCGCGCGTATGCAACCCGGCGTCCGTGGAACTGGTTCTCGCGATAGCCGCGGACGGTGCGCGCGCCGCCCACGTAGAACTGTTCGGACAGAGGCACCTGCGCTTCATCGCTCTGCAGCCACTCCAGGTGGCCGTCGACCGCGACGTGCAGGCTTCGCCACGCCGGCAGCAGCAGGCCGGCGGTGCCGTCGTAGATGTACTGGCGCACGTCGCCCGGTCCGGTCGCGCTCCCGCGGTAAGTGTTGTGTTTGAACGCCACGGTCACGCCCGCGCCCAGGCGCGCGTATGAGCCCGCGCGGTCGCTTCCCCACATGGCGTCTGCGCCCGTCTTCGCGCGCCAGCGCGACGACCGCTGCAGATCGCCCTGGCTGAAGACGTTGCGGTCGCCGTACCCGGCCAGCGAGAAACTCAACAGGGTCCCGGCGGTGCGGCCCAGTCCGCGCTGGACCTCGAGGCCCGCGGACTGCCAGGTGTACAGCGTGTCCTGCCCCACCTGTTCGAGACGAATTCCGAGTCCGAGACGATGCCCCAGGAAGAGCCGGTCCTGATAGCGAATGTGCGTCTCGTTGCGACCCGCGCCGTCGTTGTTCCACGTGGCGCCGAAATCCTTGAGCGAGCCACCCACGTTGTTGAGCTGAAGCTGCACCAGCCCGCTCAGCACACGTTTGGTGTTTTCGGAGGCGGACGCGTATCCGAGCGCCGCCGCAAATGTGTTCGAGCGCGCGGGCTCGCTCACCTTGATCACGGCGTCGACGCCGTCGCCGCCCGCGGACAGACGCACCGTCGGATAGTCCACGTCGGTGAAGACACCGCTCGAGACCACGCGCAGGTATGCGTCTTCGAGCAGTTGCGAGCGGTACGGAGTTCCCGGCTCGATGCCGGCGATCTTCTGCACCAGTTCGGGTTTCGTTTTGCGCAGGCCCTCCACCACCACCGCCTTGATGTCGCGCGGGCTCCCCTCCACGACATACAGGGACACGTCCACCGCAGCGCTGTCGGCATCCACACCGATCGAGTCCACCCAGACCTGAACAAAGGGATAGCCCGCGGCGTCGTAGTTGGACAGCAACGTCTGCATCCGGTCGGGCAGACGGCGGATATCGAATTCGCTTCCGGGGTCGAGTCCCAGTTCGTGACGCACGTCCGCTCCGGAGAAGTGCGACGTTCCGCGCACGTAACTGCGCCGCACGCGCGCCGGCCTGCCTTCATCCACCAGCACCGTGTACGAGGAATCGCTTTCTACGCGCACCGAGATGTCCGCAAACAGCCGGCCGCTGCGCATGTATTCCTCCTGCAGCGCCCGCACCGACGCCTCGGACGGGAATCCGCGCGCGCGCAGGATGGCGGCGGCGCGGTCCGCGCTCACGGTCTGCGAGCCCAGTACGCGTATCACCGGCGGTCGCGCCGCACCGGCGCACGGC
>DASRYI010000004.1:0-10945 GCA_035687255.1 Candidatus Krumholzibacteriia bacterium
GAAGAAGCGGCTCCCGCCGCTCCGGCCTCGGCCGCCGAGACCGACATGCGGCGCATTCTCACGCTGATCGAAGACGAATCCCAGCGATGCGGCCGCATTGTTCGCAACCTGTTGCTGTTCAGCCGCGGCTCGGATGCGCACTTTACCGATGAAGATCTGTTCCCGCTGCTGGAACGCTGCGCCATGCTGCTGCGTCACCGCGCCGACCTGGCGGAGATCTCGCTGCAACTCGATGTGCCGTCGGGCCTGCCGAAGATCGAGTGCGACGCCTCGCAGATCCAGCAGATGGTCCTGGCGCTCGCCATCAACGGGCTCGAGGCCACGTCGGTGGGTGGCAGCGTGACCATCGCGGCGCGTGCGGAAGGCGATGACGCGGTGGTCATCGGGGTCCGTGACAACGGACGGGGAATTCCGAAGGAACAACTGTCCGAGATCTTTGAACCGTTTTACACCACCAAGGAAGGCGAGAACGGGGTTGGCCTCGGACTCGCCGTTGTCTACGGAATCGCCACTCGCCATCACGGAACCATCGCCGTGGATTCCACCCCGGGCGAGGGCACCACATTCAGTGTTCGTCTCCCGCTCCGCCAGCCGCGTGAGGCCGCGCCGCCGGCGGGAGCGAGGGAGGTTGAAGTGTCATGAGTACCGTTGCCACCAAAGTCAATCCGCTGTCCATTCTGGTTGTCGACGACGAACCCATCGTCGTGCAGTCCCTGGGCGACTGGTTCCGCCAGGATGGACACCGCGTCGACACGGCGCAAAACAGCCGCGATGCCCTGACGCTGGTGGGGGAGAAGGACTACGACCTGGCCTTTCTCGACATCAAGATGCCGGGCGTGGACGGGCTCGAGCTGCAATCACGGCTGGCCGCAGTGAAACCCGACATGACGGTCATCATCATGACGGCCTACGCATCGGTGGACACTGCGGTGAGGGCGATGAAAGCCGGCGCGTACGACTACATCGCCAAACCGTTCGACCCCGATGAGCTGTCACTGATCGTCAAGCGTGCCACCGAACATCGTTCGCTGCGCACCGAGAATCTGCGGCTCAAGGAGCAGCTCGAAGCCGCGTCCGAGCCGATGCCCATCGTGGGTGTATCACCTGCGATCGGCCGTGTGCTCGAACTGATCCGGGCCGTGGCCGCCACCGACGCCACCGTGCTCGTCAAGGGGGAGTCCGGTACCGGCAAGGAGCTGGCGGCGCGCGCCATTCATGCCGCGTCGAGGCGGCGCTACGGCCCCATGGTCGTGGTCAACTGCGGTGCGCTGGCCGAGGGCCTGCTGGAGAGCGAGCTGTTCGGACACGAGAAGGGCGCCTTTACGGGCGCGATGTACCGCCACCGCGGCAAGTTCGAAATGGCGGATGGCGGCACGCTCTTTCTGGATGAGATCGGCACCATCAGCCCGCGCGTGCAGGTGGAGCTGTTGCGCGTACTGGAAGAACGCGTGGTGACGCGCGTGGGCGGACGGACTCCCACGCCGGTTGATTTTCGCGTCATTGCCGCCACCAACGAGGATCTCGAAGCCGCTGTGGCCCGCGGGGATTTTCGTGAAGACCTTTTCTGGCGGCTCAATGTGTTCACGATCGAAATGCCGCCGCTGCGCACGCGGCCGGAGGACATTGTTCCACTGGCCGAGAACTTTCTGGCGCGTTACACCCGCTCGATGAACCGCAAGCCCATGCGCTTTTCGCCCGGCGCCATCGCGGCGCTCAATGCCTACACCTGGCCGGGCAATGTGCGCGAACTGCAGAATGCCGTCGAGCGCGCCGTCGTGGTGGGAACGCCTCCCACTATCGAAGCGAAGGACTTTCCCATACGGGTCACCGAAACCAACGGCCCCGCCGTGACCGGGAGATCGCTGGCGAACGCAGAAAGGGCGCACATTTTCGCCGTACTCGAGGCCGAAGATTGGAACATCAGCAGCGCTGCGCGGGTGCTGGAAATCGACCGCGGCACGCTCTACCACAAGATCGAAAAATACGGCCTGGAGAAGGCGCGCAGCGCCGGATAGTCCGTGGCCGACAGCGCAGCCGGCAATTCTCCACATCGCATCGATGCTGTTACGTTTCTCTCCAGCACCGACGTCGCCCGCGATTTCGTTGAAGACATGGTGACGCGCGCCAGCCGGCGGCTGGCGGTGCCGTGCCGGTTGCACGTGACACCCTGGGATGCCCGCGCGCGGCGCCTGGCGGGGCGCGACCAGGTGGATGCCGATGCACTGCTGGCGACCATCGACAGCTCCACCGAACCGGGCACCGTGTGGATGGGGGTGACGGCGCACGACATCGGGCTCGCGCTGTTTACGTTCGTGTTCGGAAGGGCCCGGCGCTACGGGCATGCGGCTCTGGTATCGCTGGCGCGTCTCGGCCCCGAGAGCTACGGGCTGCCGCCCGATCCGGACCTCGTCGCGCGCCGCGCCGTCGCGGAAATCATGCACGAGCTCGGGCATGTGGCGGGGCTGGTGCACTGCCGGGACATGAACTGCGTCATGTTCTTCGCCACCAACGTGGAGACCATTGATGTGCGTGGGACGGGGTTCTGCGCGGCGTGTGCCGCGCAACTCCCGCCCCACCTTGTGGCCCCCGCGCCCGTGCAGGCGTGAGGCACGGGCGCAGGGAAACACTCTGCTGGAAACCCGCGGCTATTCGAGCACGCGGATATTCCGTTCTTCGCAAATCTCTTTGAGCTGCTTCGGCCACACCGTGACGCTGACCTCACCCAGGTGCGCCTTGCGCAGCAGATGCATGACCGTACGCGACTGGCCGATGCCACCGCCGATGCTGATCGGGATTTCGTCCTTCAGGATCGCCTGATGGTACGGCAGCGTGAGAAAGTCGAGCTGGTTGGACAGTTCGAGCTGCTTGCGCATCGTCTCCTTGGTGACGCGGATGCCCATCGACGACAGCTCGTGCCGGCGACGCGTCACCGGATTCCACACCAGAATGTCGCCGTTGAGGCCGTGCATCATGCGCCCGTCCTTGGTGACGGTTTCCGTGACCCAGTCGTCGTAGTCGGCGGCGCGCATTTCGTGCGGATAGCCGTCCTGCAGCACCCAGCCGATTCCGATGATAAAGATGGCGGGATGTTTCTGCAGAATCTGCGTCTCGCGCTGCTTGCGCGACAGATCGGGATACATGTCGAGAATCTCTTCCGCGTGCAGGAAGGTGAGCTGATCCGGGAGATCGGGATATTTCGAATTGCGGAGTTTGGGAAATTCCCGGTGCGCGAACTCCTCCGCGCCCTTGATTACCTTCCAGATGCTGCGCACGGTGCTCTTGAGATAGTCGAGGTTGCGCATGTCGGGGCTGATGACTTTTTCCCAGTCCCACTGGTCGACGTACGCCGAATGATCATGGTCCAGGAAGTAGTCTTTGCGCACCGCCCGCATGTCGGTGACGATACCTTCGCCCACGCCGCAGTCGAAGCGCCGCAGCGCCATTCGCTTCCATTTGGTGGCGGCCTGCACCACCTGCACGCTCATGCGCTTGTCGAGCCCGAGCCCACAGGGAAATTCGATGGGCGTGCGTGAACCGTCGCGGTCCAGATAGTCGTTGACGCCGCTCTCACGGTCCACAATGAGGGGAACCTCGACGCGAAACAGGTTCAGTTCCCGGCACAGTCCGTCTTCGATGTAACGCTTTACGGCGGTGACGGCGTACTGGGTTTCCCGGTCGTTGAGCAGTGGTTGGTAGTCCGTGGGCAGAATCTTTGCGACTTCGGCGTATGTGCTGATGCCCGGTCCCGCCAGGTCGCCGGCTTTGTTGGACGGCATGCAAATCTTCCTTTCTGAAGGCGTGAAACGGTCCGCGGCGGACCCTTGGACACGGAGAAATCACGCTCACAGGTGTCGGTATTTTGAATCAGGTTGGGAGATTCACGGTGCGGCCGGCCGTGGAGGTCCGCGCAAACAGTGTATGCCGGGTACCGGCGGTGGTCAAGAGCCGGCGGGAGAACGCGGGCACTTGACAGGGCCCCCGGAATTGACCACGCTGTTGGTAACCGCGCATACGGAGCCCAATCATGAGCACATCTTCAAAAGACGCTCGCAGCCGCACGAACATTCTTCCCCACGGTCTCGAACTTCTGCACGATCCACTTCTGAACAAGGGCAGCGCGTTTACACCGGAAGAACGTGACGAACTCGGGCTGCGGGGCCTGCTGCCACCCCATCCCGCCAGCATCTCCGAGCAGGTCGGGCGCGTGATGACGGCCTACCGGGCCAAGCCCAACGAACTGGAGAAATTCATCTATCTGACGTCGCTCCATGACCGCAACGAAACGCTGTTCTATCGCGTGGTGGTGGACCACATCGAAGAATTGATGCCCATCATTTACACGCCGGTGGTGGGGAGGGCGTGTCAGTTGTACGGACAGATCTTCCGCCGCTCACGTGGCATGTGGATCAGCATCGATGATCACAATTGTATCCGAAGCATGCTGGACAACTGGCCCTACGACGACGTGCGCGCCATCGTGGTCACCGACGGTGAACGCATTCTGGGCCTGGGTGATCTGGGCGCCAACGGGATGGGAATCCCGGTGGGGAAACTCTCATTATATACGGCATGCGCGGGCGTGCACCCCGAAGTCACGCTTCCCGTGACGCTGGATGTCGGAACGGACAACGAGGCGCTGCTGCAGGAACCGCTGTACATGGGCCTGCGGCGCCATCGCATGCGTGGCCCGCAGTACGACGCGCTGGTGGATGAGTTCGTCACCGCGGCCAACGATCGCTGGCCGGGCGTGCTCATCCAGTTCGAGGATTTCGGCAACCAGAATGCGTTCCGCCTGCTCGCGAAATACCGGGATCGCGTGTGCACGTTCAACGACGACATCCAGGGCACCGCGGCCGTGGCGCTGGCGGGACTCATGTCGGCGTTGCGCGTTACCGGCGCTGATCTGCGCCAACAGCGCATCGTATTCCTGGGCGCGGGCGAAGCCGGCGTGGGCATCGCCAATCTCATTGTGTCGGCGATGGTGGAGGCCGGCATGCCGCATGACGACGCGCGCCGCACCTGCTGGCTGGTGGATTCGCACGGGCTGGTGGTAAAGAGCCGCGCCAATCTGGCGGAGCACAAGCGCGCCTACGCGCACGACGCGCCGGGGGCCGCTTCGCTGCTGGATGCCATCAATGCCGTCAGGCCGACTGCGCTCATCGGAGTCAGTGGACAACCGGCGACATTCACGCGCGAGATCCTGGAAACCATGGGATCGTTCAACCCGCGGCCCATCATCTTTGCGCTGTCGAATCCCACCGCGAACTCCGAGTGCACCGCGGAAGAGGCGTACCACCACACGCGCTGCCGCGCGTTGTTCGCCAGCGGCAGCCCGTTTGATCCCGTCATCGTGGGCGGAAAGCGCATGCTGCCCAGCCAGGCCAACAACGCCTATGTGTTCCCGGGCATCGCACTGGGCGTGGTGGCATCGCGCGCCACGCGTGTGACCGACGAGATGTTCGCACAGGCGGCGCGCACGCTGGCCGGACTGCTGACGAAAGAACAGCTGGCAAGCGGGCTGTTGTTTCCGCCACTCGCGTCGATTCGGGAGATCTCGTTCAAGATTGCGACGGCGGTGGCGCGGATGGTGTTCGACCGTGGGCTCACGACGCTCGACGAGCCGGCCGATCTGGACGCATTCGTGCACGAACATGTGTTCGAGCCGGACTACCGCAACTACGTCTAGTGGACGGGCGCCGGTGCCGGCGCATCGGGCGCGGCGATCCATGCGATAATGGCGTCGCGGTCGGGAATCTCCGCGGGGAGTTCGGGGCGGATGGCCGCGCACCGCATGAAGTGTGCACGCGCATCGTCGAGCGCCCCGGCGCTGCGCAGTACACACCCCAGATAGCACTCCGCCTCCTGCGACTTCGGGTCGGCGGCAATCGCCTCGGCCAGCACGGTACGCGATTCCTGCACCTCACCGAGACGGAACAACGCCCACCCGTAGGTCGACCACAGCGGGCCGGTGACGGGTTGGTTCTGCATCATGAGACGGCAGGTGTCACGGACCTGCGCGAACGTAACCCTCGCCATTGTCGTATCGCCCGACTGATAGCGGGCCTCTCCCAGATAGAGCGTGATGGTGAGATTGTTCGGAGACTGCTTCGCCATCTGTTCCAGATGCGGAACCGCTTTGGCGGGCATGGCCGCCATGAAGTACGTGCGCACCAGCACCGCGCGGTAGGAAAAGTGCTGCGGACGGCACCGGACCGAATTCTCAAAACACACGGCGGCGTTCGCGTAGCGGTGTTCGTTCAGTTCCATGACGCCGAGTTTGTAGAAGGAATTCGGATTGCCCGAGTACGCGGCTATGGACCGCTCCAGCCACTTGCGCTCATTCACCAGGTCCCCGTGGCGTTCGTACCAGCCGGCAATCAACACCTCGGTTCTTCCCAGTCCCAGCGGCAGTGTCTGCAGGCGTGCGAGGCTCGGGCCTTCGCGCGTATTGGTGATGAACCACGGCACCGAATGGTAGAGCGACATGAGCAACGCGACGGAAATGCACACAGTCAGCGTGCCGGCTTTCGCGGGCCGCGCGATGAAAATTCCCAACCCGGCGACGGTAAGCACGATGCCCGCGTGTGAAAGCAGGTCCCAGTCGCGGGCGTATCCGAGATTGGAATCGCCGATCATCCAGCACGCCCCCGCGAATACAATCCCCCCGATCAGCAGAAATGCCGTGGATCCCGTGATTCTCGTGCGCCATACGGTGACGGCCGCAGCCAGAAAGAGGAACAGGCCCAGGGGCCCGATGAGAATCTGTTCGTTGAAGAAGTCGCGGTAGTGGGGGGACGAGAACATGTATCCGTGAGTGCGCTGGTCGGTGAACGCGGTGTGGATCATGGAAAGCACGGTGGAGAGCGGATTGTAACCACGGTGCGAGAGCCACACGTTCGCAGCCGCGACCGCGACGACTCCCGTGGACAGATCGCGCAGCGCGCCGTTACGGCGGGCGGGATCCTTCAGCACAATGACCGCCACCGCCAGAAACGGCGGCACCAGCACCGTCGACGAAAGGTGCAGCGCAAAGCACAGGGCAAGGGCGGCCAGCGGAAGCCACAGACCGCATGCTCCGCGCAGACAGCGCAGCGACAGCCACAGAAACACCACGATCCCCACGGCATAGAAGGAGTAGTTCTCCACGTATCCGAAGAACAACTGCATGTATCCCTGGGCCGCGAGACACAGCCACACCAGCAGCGTCACCGGACGCCGGGTGGTGTCCGTTTCCGTATTCGGGCGCAGGCGCGCCAGCTCATCGGCCAGAAACCACAACACCACCAGAAAAAGAAACCCCGCCGCAACGCTTCCCACCGCCACCGCGTCCTGCGCGACATCGCGGATGTCGCGCTCCGGCGCGTAGAACCATGGTTTCGTGATTCCGTAGACAACGTACTGCAGAAGGCTGGTGAGGGGTTCGCGCGGCAGCACTTCCTGCTTCGTATCGATTTCCGTCACGATGACGTTGCCGTCGCCAAGATAGGTGTGGCAGATGCGGAAGATCCAGAAACACGCCGTGCCGGCGGCGACGAGTGCGCCCGCCGTGATGTAGAACCTGCGGCCCGAAAGCATGCGGGCCACCCGTGCGGTGGCGCGGTCACCGTATCCGGAAACCAGAAGTGCCATGGATGCCGCGAGCAACAGAGTTGCGACGTAGAGAATGGCGCGGGGAAAGAATCCGTAGAAGTGTGCGCCCCACATCCAGCCGAGCGAGGGGCGGGACGCCGTCATGTGCACGACCAGGCATGCCAGCGCGAGCAGCACGATTGCAATCAGGAACACGCGGCCGTCCGCAGAAGGGGTGCGGGGTGCGGTCGGCCTGCCTGATTGTCGTTTCGGGGTGCGGCTCCGCTTACCGGCCATGTTTCGCTCGCACGGTGAACCGTGAACGTGAAGGGCGAGGGGAAAGTATACCACGCGATCCGGAGGTGCCGCGTGGCGCGCCGGTCCGAAGCGGGTGTCAGGCGTGCGGCCGGCCCGATTCGCCTTTGCGGCAGCAGTCCATGGGGCAGATGTCGTGGGACGGGCCGCGTGTCCCCAGCGAAAGACGCGGCGTGCCCGCGGTGGTGCGTTCCATGATCATCTCCCGGATGGCGCTCACGAACGCAGGATGCGTTCCCGGCGTTCCCGCGCGCACCATGTGCATGCCGAGTTTCTCCGCCAGTTCCTTTGCCTGCGTGTCGAGGTCGTAGATCACTTCCATGTGATCCGACATGAATCCAATGGGCGCCACCACCAGACGCGCTACACCGGCGTCGTGCATGGATGGAAGGACGTCGAGAATATCGGGCTCGAGCCAGGGCGTGTGCGGAGATCCGCTGCGGCTCTGGTACACCAGCCGGTACTCGCTCCTGCCCAGCGATTCGGTCACCAGCCGGCATGCTTCATTCAGCTGCGCCACGTAGTCGCTTCCGAGGGCCTGCGACATGGGAATGCTGTGCGCCGTGAACACCAGCTGCACCGAGTCACGCTCACCTGCGGGAAATGCGTCCAGCGCGTCGCGCACGCGGTCGCCCATGGCCGCGATGAACCCGGGGTGGTTGTAGGCCGAGCGCAACTTGTCGAAGACGGGGACGCCCTCACCCAGTGACGCGCATGCCTTCAGGATGTCCTCGCGGTACTGCCGGCACCCCGAATAGGAGGAAAAGATGGAGGTCACAAACACCAGCGCGCGTTTGACACCGTGTGCGCGCATCTCGCGGATGGTGTCGGCCACGTACGGCTGCCAGTTGCGGTTGCCGAAGTACACGGGAAGGTTCAGCCCGTGGGCGTCGAACTCGGCGCGCAGGGCGCCAATCAGTGCGCGGTTCTGCTGGTTGATGGGGCTCACGCCGCCGAAATGGTGGTAGTGGTCGGCCACGGTCGCCAGTCGTGCTTCGGGAATGCCGTGGCCGCTGGCCACGTTGCGCAGGAAGGGCATCACGTCGTCGTGACCTTCGGGGCCACCGAACGACATGACCAGCAACGCGTCGTAGTGATGCGGCGTCGCGTCGACACGTGCCGCATCCGCGGTGGTGGCGCCCTGGAGGGTCAAACCGCCACGACCTCCGCGAAGGCATCGCGCGTGGCCGCGATGGTGCTGTGAATATCGTCGTCGCTGTGTGCGCTGCTCGTGAATCCCGCTTCGAACTGACTGGGCGCAAAGTAGAAACCGCGCTGCAGCATGGCATGAAAGAAGCGCGCAAAACGTTCGGTATCGGCATGGGCCCGGGCGCTTTCGTAATCGCGGATGCGTGCGCCCGGTTGTTTGAGGAAGTAGAAGCCGAACATCGACCCCGCGTATGCCGGCTGCAGCGCAATTTCGGCGTCGCGCGCCGCAGCGGCAATGCCGTCCACCAGCGTCGCCGTGATTCGCTCCATGCGTTCAAGGACACCGGGTGCGAAGAGGGCGCGCAGGGTGGCCAGTCCCGCCGCCATGGCCAGGGGATTTCCCGACAGCGTGCCCGCCTGGTACATCTTGCCCGCGGGTGCCACCCACTCCATGATGGCGCGCTTGCCGGCATATGCTCCCACCGGAAGTCCGCCGCCGATGACTTTGCCCAGACAGGTGAGGTCGGGGTCGAGTCCCCACTTCTCCTGCGCGCCGCCGCGGGCCACGCGAAAACCCGTCATGACTTCGTCGAGTATGAACACCGCGCCATGCCGGCGGCACAGTTCCTGGATTCCCGGGAGGAATCCGGACTCAGGCATCACGAAGCCCATGTTGGATCCGATGGGCTCCACGATCACCGCCGCAATCTGGCCGGGATAGGTGTCGAACAGCGTGCGCACACCGGCGAGATCATTGTAAGGAACCGTCAGCGTATCCGCCGTCACGGCCGCCGGCACACCCGGCGAATCGGGCAGCCCGAGTGTGGCCACGCCGCTTCCCGCCTGCACCAGCAGCATGTCGGCGTGGCCGTGATAGCCACCGCTGAATTTGATGATCTTGTCGCGGCCCGTGAACGCGCGCGCCAGACGCAGCGCACTCATGGTGGCTTCGGTGCCGCTGTTCACGAAGCGGATCATTTCGAGCGACGGGACGGTGTCGATCACCAGTTCGGCGAGTTCGTTCTCCAGCGCGGTGGGCGCGCCGTAACTCGTTCCCCGCGCCGCGGCGTCCGCGATGGCTCGCACCACCGGTTCGGCGGCGTGTCCCATTACCAGCGGTCCCCACGAGAGCACGTAGTCGACGTAGCGGTTGCCGTCCACGTCAAAGAGATATGCGCCCTGTCCGCGTTCGATGAAACGCGGGTTGCCGCCCACGCTGCGCGCGGCCCGCACCGGGCTGTTGACGCCGCCGGGAATCAGTTGCTGTGCGCGCGCGAAAAGCGCATCCGACTTGCGGGTGTTCATCCGGCCACCTCCACGGCGGCAAGTTCGTTCAACACGCGGTCCACCGTCTCACGCGCCTGGTACACGCAGTCGGGCATGCCCACGCCGCGATATGCGCCGCCGGTCACGTACAGGCTGCCTGGCAACGCCGCCTCAATGCGGTCCACGCGCTGCATGTGGCCCACGTCGTACTGCGGATTGGCGCGTGGCCAGCGATAGATACGGTGGAACAACGGCGCGGCGTTGATTCCGAGAATGTCACGCAACTCTCCCTGCACCATGGCGAGCAGCGTGTCGTCGTTCTGGTCCATGCTGGCGGGACTGCGCGACCCGCCGAAGAAGACCCGCAGCAGCACGTGCCGTTCGGGCGCGCGGTGCGCGAACTTGGTGGACGAAATCGTGATGGCATTGATGGGCCGGCGTTCGCTCTTCGGGACCACCAGGCCGAGTCCGTGGATGGGCCGCGTCACGTCGGACTCGCGAAACGCCAGCGACACGGTGCCCGTTCCCACGTAGCGGATTTCATCCAGCAGGGCTGCGGCGTCGGGCGCGAAGCCGCGCAGCAGATCGGCCGTGGTGTACGCGGGCGTGGTCATCAGCACTGCGTCCGCGTGCAGGACGTCGCCGT
>DASRYI010000005.1:0-9050 GCA_035687255.1 Candidatus Krumholzibacteriia bacterium
GTCGGCGCTCATGCCGGTTTGCTGCGCCATGAACGGACACTGACTCGCACCGCTCATCTTGCTGGCGCACTCGGCCGAACTCATCTGGGCCGCACAGTCCGCGGAACTCATGTGAGCAGAACAACCCGCGGTCATGGCTCCCTCCGGGCACCACTCACAGCCCGTGTGGTTCGAGCCCGCCGTCATTCCGGCAAAGGCCGCCACGTTCAGCGCCGGCGACGCCCCCGGCGCAAACATCGCCGATCTGACGACGTTCTTGTGCACGGTTTTGGCGTCCACAGAGGCTTCCGACGCATTCCCCTGGGCGCAACACGAATGGGTGACCGATGCGGTTTTGGCGTTGTCGTCGCAGGCGTTCGCCGTGCGCGTGCTGCGCACTCCGGCGACCGCGGCCGACAGGCCGAAAATGGCGACGATTCCGAAAATCCAGAGCTTGCGAATCATGATGGGTGCTCCTTGTGGGTGGTACGGGCCGAATCTTCTCTATAATCGAACACCGGACAGCCGGCGTCAAGCCTGCGGGGTTGTACACCGGGGAGGCGGCGTCCGTCCCCGCGCCCGCACAGCGTCGGCGATGCTATCCGGCAACCGTTTCCGCCGCCGCGAACCTGCGGCCATCACGCACGATACGGCAACTCTGCATGTACGCGTCGTGTTCGAAGAAGAAGGTCCAGCCCTCGTCGGCGGCCCGCTCGAGAATGCCGCTTTTTTCCTCCATGGCGGTCACCGGCAGCAGATCGTAGCTCATGACCCAGGGCGGTGGGAGGTGATGGTGAAACGGAAACAGGTCTCCGCAGAAGAACAGGGCGCCCTGCGGTCCGCGAATCAATGGCAGTTGTTGCCCGGGTGTGTGGCCGTTGAACACCAGCAGGTCGAAGCCCGGGCCCAGCGACCACTCCCCGTCGTGCAGATCCAGCACGCGTTCGGTTTCCAGAATGCGAATGCGCTCTTCATAGTAGCTGGCGCGGTCGCGCGCATTGGGACGAAGCGCATGCTCCCACTGCGTGCGCTGCACATGATGGCGCGCCTGCGGGAACAGAAGTCTCCACCCGTCACCGTGCGGTTCGGCCACACCGGCACCGTGGTCGAAGTGCAGATGCGTGAGCATGACGTCGGTGATGGCAGCCGGGTCCATGCCCGCATCGCGAATCACATCGAGCAGGTGGTCGGTGTCTTCGAACGCGTAGATCTGGCGGTTCTTTTCGCTGTGTCCGCCGCCCGCGCCGACGTCGACAATGATGCGGCGGCCGTGCCCCTCGACCAGCAGGACGCGCATCACCATGGGCACGCGATTGAGTTCGTCGGGAGGCAGCACGCGCCCCCACATGGTGCGGGGTACCACGCCGAACATGGCGCCGCCGTCCAGCCCGAAGCGTCCCGCCACGCAGGAGCGCACTTTCCATTCACCGAATTGCATGGGTTGCATGGGAGCGACTATAGCACGCAGCCGCGCGAGCGCCAAATCGTGCACGCGCACGGCCGGACTACTCGATCACGACTGCGGTGCCGTAGACCAGCAGCTCGGATGCGCCTTCGGAAATATCCGTCGACGAGAAACGCACGCCGGTGATGGCGTTGGCGCCGAGACTCGTGGCCTCTTCGCGCATGCGATCCAGACACTGCTCGCGCGCTTCCGCCAGCAGTTTGGTGTACTGGCGGATTTCGCCGCCGGTGATGTTCTTGAGGAACGCCGTGATGTCCTGGCCGATGTGGCGCGCACGCACGCTGCTGCCCTGCACCAGGCCCAGCACGCGGGTCACGCGACGGCCTGGGACTTCATCAGTGGTTACCAGAATCACCGCTCGACCTCCCGGTAGGGGTCACTCTTGTGCTCGTGATAACGCTCGCGCGCCACGGAGATGAAGAGTACCACAAGACCCAGCAGAATGACGGCGACACTGATGCCTTCGAACGTCCACAGTTGCGGTGAGCGCAGCGCACGATACAGGAGATAGAGCAGCAACGCGATCACACCGCCGATCAGAAAGATAAAACCGGCGCGCCGCTCGGTGCGTCGATACACCCCCTGCCAGTACGTCTCCCAGAAGGCGTCGTCGGAAACCCGGAGCTTCAACCGGTTCGTCAACCCGACCACACGGCCCAGCGCCGCGAGTTCACGACGGCACGTGTCGCACTCGCGCACGTGGGACTCGTACTCGCGACGTTCGTCGAGCGAAAGTTCGTCGTCGAGCAGACGCATGCCGTCGGTTTGATAGCGCGTGCATTCCATGCTACGCCACCTCCCCCGTTCCCGGCGCCCGGGCTCCCTCACGCTCCATGTCTTCGATCACGGCGCGCAGTGCCTGGCGCGCATAGAAGAGGCGCGACATCACGGTCCCAATGGGAATACCGAGAATGTCCGCGATCTCCCTGTAGGAATGCTCCTGGAAGTTCTTCAACACAATGATCTCCCGATGGTCTTCGGAAAGGCGGTCGAGCGCGGCCCGCACCAGGCGGCATGTCTCCCGCTCCTCCATGGTTTCCAGGGGCGAGGCGGCGTTGCTGGCAATTTCCCGGTGCTCATTCTCGTCATCCAGCGAGATGTGACGACGGCCGCGCGTTACAAAGTTCAGACAGTGGTTCTTGAGAATACGGTACAGCCAGGGATAGAAGGGACGGGTCTCGTCAAAACGGGCCCGCGCCTGATAGGCCTTTACGAACGCTTCCTGCGACAGGTCGCGGGCGTCTTCGGCATTGCCCACGAAGCCGTAGGCCACGTAGAAGGCGTCGGTCATGTGGCGGCGCACCAGCGTCTCAAAGGCCCGCTTGTCGCCGCGCTTCCAACGTTGGATCAGTTCCTGTTCGGGGTCGATGGCCACGTCGTGCTCCACCGCGACCGCGACCGCCGCCACCGAGGGGTTGGGCGCATTCATGTTGCGCTCCCTACACGAGGCCCCTGCGGTTATTCACGGTCCGGCGCGCGCATCTTACGACGATGGGCCAACTGCATGCCACCCAAAGGATTGGATTTGGGGTTTACCCCGCGTGGGAACCTGCGTTACCGTGCGGTTTCCGGCCCCACCCGGGCATTCATCGATCCCATGACCGACTTTCGATCCTTCGCCGAAGCCCACATTGCCCGCGTCGAGCCGCTCGCACGCGAGGTCAACCTTGCCTACTGGACGGCCACCATCTCGGGGCAGGCGGCCGATTTCGACCGCTATGCGGCGCTGGAAGTGGAGCTCCAGAACGTCTACGCGGACCGCGATGAATTCGCGCTCCTCAAGGGATGGCACGACGCCGGACGCGAATCGGACGCCATCGTGGTGCGCCAGCTCGACCTGCTGTATCGCGCCTATCTGCGCAATCAGGTGGACCCGGCGCTGATCGAGTCCACCACGCGAATGTCCAGCCAGATCGTGCGCGCCTTCGGAACCTACCGCGCGCGTGTCGACGGCCGCGAACTCACGGGCAACGACGTGCGCACCACACTCAAGACCAGCACCGATTCATCCTACCGGCAGGCGGTATGGGAGGCGGACAAGGCGGTCGGGCGCGAGGTGCTTTCCGACCTGCTCGAGCTGGTGCGACTGCGCAACCGCATCGCCACCGACCTCGGATTCGCGGACTACTACACGATGTCGCTGGAACTGGCCGAACAGAGCACCGAGAGCATCGTGGCGTTGTTCGACCGGCTCGACGGGCTGACGGCGGAACCCTTCCGCGCCGCCAAGCGCGAGATCGACGAAGCACTGGCCGCGCGCTACGGCGTCGACGTCAATGCCATCCGTCCGTGGCACTACGAGGATCCCTTCTTCCAGGAAGCCCCGCGCATCTTCGCCGTGGATTTCGACGGTTACTACCGCGAGCGCGACGTGGTCGAACTGGCGCGCGCGTTCTACGCCGGCATCGGGCTCGACGTGAACGACATCATCGCGCGCAGCGACCTCTATGAGAAACCGGGCAAGGAACAGCACGCCTACTGTCTCGACATCGACCGGCGCGGAGACGTTCGCGTCCTGGCAAATGTGAAGAACGACGAAAACTGGACCGGCACCATGCTGCACGAGCTCGGTCACGCCGTGTACGACAGCCACGTCGATCCGGCGCTCCCGTTTCTGCTGCGCGAACACGCGCACGTATTCGCCACCGAGGCCATTGCCATGCTCTTCGGCCGCCTTTCCAAGGATGCGCAGTGGATCGAGGAGATGCTGGGGCTTCCCGCGAACGAGCGGAGCGCGCTGGCGGCTTCATCGCGGCACAGCTCACGCCTGTCGCAGATCATCTTCGCGCGCTGGTGCCAGGTGATGATGCGTTTCGAGCGCGCACTGTACGCCGCTCCGGAACAGGATCTGAACCACCTGTGGTGGGACCTGGTGGAACGCTATCAGTTTGTGTCGCGCCCCGCGGGCCGCGACGAACCCGACTGGGCCGCCAAGATCCACATCGTGTCGGCGCCGGTCTATTACCACAACTACATGCTCGGGGAGTTGTTCGCGTCGCAGCTCGACCACGCCATCCAGCAACGCGCACTGGGCGCGCAGGGCGGGCGGCGGTCGATGGTGGGACAGAAGGCGGTGGGGATGTTTCTTCGCGATCACGTCTTCGCGGCCGGCAAGCGCTTCCACTGGGACGAACTCGTGCGCCGCTCGACCGGCCACGCGCTCGCGCCCGATCACTTCGTCGATCAGTTCGTGCGCTGACAGCGCGCGCCCCGCGGGCGTCAGCGGTCGTACTGGGTGATGAACTGCTCGGCCTTCTCCACGATCTCACGATTGCCGACGTAGACCGGCGTCCGTTCGTGCAGTGACCCGGGGGTAACGTCGAGGATGGGACCGCGCCCGGTGGATCCATACCCGCCCGCCTGTTCGATCAGATACGCCATGGGCATGGCCTCGTACAGCAGGCGCAGCTTGCCGTGCGGCTTCTTCGGATCCTTGGTGTCCGCGGGATAGTAAAAGACGCCGCCCCCGAAGAGCGTGCGGTGCACGTCCGCCACCATGGAACCGATGTAACGCAGCGAGAGCGACATCGGACTTCCCTCCTCGCCCTGCAGCCAGCGCGTGTAGCGGCGCACACCTTCCGTCCAGTATTTCTCGTGTCCCTGGTTGGCGCTGTAGTACTTCGGCTTCTCGGGAAGGCGAACGTTGGGATGCGAGAGCAGAAACTCGCCGATGCTGGGATCGAGCGTGAAGCCGTTTACGCCGTGGCCGGTGGTGTACACCAGCATGGTGGCCGACCCGTACACCAGGTACCCGCCCGCCACGATCTGCCGGCCGTTCTGCAGCACGTCTTCCATGCGTCCCGGCCCCGACGCCGACCGGCGCCGGAAGATGGCGAAGATGGTTCCCACGGCC
Organism: Candidatus Krumholzibacteriia bacterium; assembly: GCA_035687255.1. Classification (GTDB taxonomy): domain Bacteria; phylum Krumholzibacteriota; class Krumholzibacteriia; order WVZY01; family JAKEHA01; genus JAKEHA01. Next base: position 5,298 of record DASRYI010000005.1, read on the forward strand.
ACGTTGAAGTCGATGTTGGTGGAGCCATCGAGTGGATCGAACACCAGCACGTAATCGCCGTTGGGATACGGCTCCGGAATCGGAATGATGTCTTTCTCTTCCTCGGACGCCATGCAACACAAGCGCCCGGTGTGATCGTTGAGCTGGTAGAGCGTGCGTTGCGCGTACACGTCGAGTTTTTGCACCTCTTCGCCCTGCACGTTCTCGTGCCCCGCGGAGCCGAGGATGTCCGCCAGGCCGGCGCGCTGGGTTCGGCTGGCAATCAGCTTGCCGGCCAGCGCGATGTCATACAGAAGGTTGGTGAGGGCGCCGGACGCGTCGGGAAAACTCTCCTGCTCGCGCAGAATATGGCGTTCGATGGTAATAACACCGGAACCGGGAGTCTTGGTGATTTCTGCCATGATGACCTCGTCGTGGGGTGGGTACCTACCAGTACCAGTTGAACTGCGCGCTCAGGCCGTATCCGAACGCATTCTTCAGAACGTCGCCGAGACCGAGATACACGATATCTCCCTGCGCGCCGAGTGCCAGCCGCGGTGCGACCCGCCACTCGTACCCGGGCGAAAAATTGAAGGCGACGCCGGTCCTGCTTTCGGTCACGGCGGGCACGTTGGTGACAGACGGCGGCGGCTCCTGCTTGACCCGGCCGTACGCAAGCCCGAGGCCAAACCGCAAGAACACACCGGTGTTGCCGGGAAAGAAACTCGCGCAGGCGTTGGTGGCTGTGAGCTTCACGTTGACGGGAACCGGCAGGGTGGGAGTGCTGAGCTCGTGGTCCTGGGACCATCCCCAGAACTCGACACCCAGTACCAGGTCAGGCTTCACGGCGAAACCAACACGTGCCGTGAGCGTGCCCGAGCCCTCGGCTGGACGCCGGTCACCTTCCTGGGTCCATGAAACCGACTCGATGCCGAAGCCCACACCGGCGCACACGCCGTTACGAGTGTGCTCGGCAGCTCCTGCATCCACCGGCCGCGCGGCCAGCGCCAGCGCCGCAACTACGAGTCCACGCCGCAGCCCGTGAGACATCGCGATGCTAGAACTTGATCATGACACCGACGACGATCGAGGAGATGACCTGATTGCCGCCGATCGTCTTCTGGGTGCTTCCCACGGGGATCAGCAGATCACCGGGGGCAAAATCGGAATTGAGGTTGACCGCATACGTGACCTTGGAATACGCGCTCCAGCGCTCATTCATGGCGTACTGGATGCCGACGGATGGCACAACACAGATTCCGCTCACGTTCTCCATGGAGTTCTGCACCACATTTTCAATCGAGAGGTCATCCGCCTTGGTCTTGAACCCACCGACGCCGATCTCGACGTAGGGATTGGTGCGCGCATGCGGCACCGCGATGAAGCGCGCCGACCCGTAGAACATCCTGGTATGGATGGCGCCGCCTTCCAGGCCCTTCACACCCTGATAACCCAGCTTGGACTTCGACTTGATGTCGTTATTGTTGAAAGAGATGCTGTTCAAGGTCCCGTTGACTTCGAGCCACGGGAAGACTACGACGCCGAATCCCATGCCGAAATTGAACGCGGTGTTCCAGTAGTCCTTGAACAACCCGGGAAGACTCGGGAGCGCGATGCCGCCGTCCACGAAGATCTGAAAGCGGTGCGGCACCTGAAGGTATTTCACTTCCTGCTCTTCGGTGCCGAACTGGGCCGACGCCGGCACAACCGCGACGCAAATTGCGATGAGAGCCAACCACAAAACCGCACGCCTCATACTTCGTCTCCTGTTGAATCTATTCCTGAGTTCGTACCTCTCGCCGCCCGCCTGTACCGTGCCCCGGGGACGATCCGGCGGAGTCGCGCGATGCGTGCCGGTCCGCCGATGCGGTAGTGACGGGAAGGTCTGGCAACGATTTCAATTGCGTGGTAGGGACGTCCGTTCCGTGGCGGATCATAGCCTATCATCCGCCGCGCTTGAAGGGTAAAAAGCCGCCCTTGCGGGGGCCCGGCTCAGCCCTTGATAACGCCCAGCGGCTTGATCTCCGCCACCCGCCGGATGAGCCCCACCTGGTGGAGCACGTTCACCACCTCAGCCACGTCCTTGTAGGCCTCCGGCATCTCTTCCGCCAGCGTGCGCCGGTCCTTCGCCATCACCACCACGCCGCGGTTGCGCAACTCCGCCACGATCGACCGTCCGCCGCCGGCCCGGATGGCGGCGCGCCGCGAGAGCCTGCGGCCCGCGCCGTGACAGCTGGAATGAAACGGGTGCACACCGTCGAACCGTGATCCCACGCACACGTAGGACGCACGTCCCATGTCTCCGGGAATCAACACCGGTTGCCCGACCTCGCGGTAGCGCGGCGGAACCCGCGCATCCCCGGGAGGAAGCGCACGCGTGGCACCCTTGCGATGCACGCACACACGCCGCGGTTTTCCCTCCACGTCGTGCGTCTCCATTTTTGCGATGTTGTGCGAGATGTCGTAAACCAGCCGGAATCCCAGCCGGTCGGGCGGCGCACCGAATACGTGCGCGAAGGCCTTCGCGACCAGCACCATCAGCACCTGGCGGTTGGCCCACGCGTAGTTGGCGGCCGCACTCATGGCGCCCAGATACCGGCGCCCGAGTTCCGATTCCAGCAGAGCGCACGCCAGCTGCCGGTCCGGGAGCTTGAACGGCAACTTGACCGCACCCATCTCGCGCAGGAAGTCGGTGCACACCTGGTGGCCGAGCCCGCGCGATCCGCAGTGGATGAGCACGGTGATGCCGTTCTCCGCAAGCCCCAGCGCGGCGGCGGCGCCGGCGTCGAACACGCGGCTCACATGCCCCACTTCCACAAAGTGGTTCCCGGATCCGACCGAGCCGAGTTGACGGCGTCCGCGCTCGACCGCTGCGTCGCTCACTTCCGCGGGATCGGCGCCCTCCATCGCCCCTTCTTCCTCGCAATGTTCGAGGTCGTCCGGCGTCCCGAATCCGCGCTGCACCGCAAACCCGGCGCCGTCGCGCAGTACGCGGCGCATGTCCGCGGAACCGAGCTCGCCGAAACCGGACTGATGTGGATGCGGTCCGCACGGCACCGTCTCGAACAGGCGTGCGACCAGACGCTCGATGCGTGGCATGAGTTCGTCGCGCGTGAGCCCGACCGCGCACAGACGCACGCCACAGTTGATGTCGTATCCCACGCCGCCCGGCGAAATCACGCCTCCCTGCTCGGGCACGGTGGCGGCGACACCGCCGATGGGAAAACCGTAGCCCATGTGCGCATCCGGCATGGCCCACGAATAACCGACGATCCCCGGAAGGTGCGCCACGTTCACCACCTGATCCAGCGTCACGTCGTCGCGCAGGTCCTGCATGAGCGCTTTGCTGGCCAGCACCCGCCCGGGCACGTGCATACGGCCCTCGCGCGCGATATCCCATACGAATGGTGATTTGGATTCGATGTGCATGCCTCACCATCAGCCGCCCGCGCGCAGTTCGAAACGCGGGACCGGCGGCTCTGCGTTCAGATGATCAGCCGCCCGGCCGCCGTTGACGGCGGCTTCCACCAGCCCCCAGCTGTTGAGCAACGCAATCACCTGCCCCGGGGCCCCGTCCGCGTAGGTGCGACGCAGCGGACCGATGTCGCGTCCCGCGACGCGCACCGAGACGCGCGCGGGGTCACCGAGCACACGACGAATCACCTCTTCGGGTATGTCCGTGAGCACGTTGCCGAAGTGATCCACGTAGCGTGCGTGTCCGCTGACCACTCCACCATCCACCGAGACGCTGGGCACGTCGTGCAACAGCACCAC
>DASRYI010000006.1:0-9938 GCA_035687255.1 Candidatus Krumholzibacteriia bacterium
CATGCGCGAGCGCGGCTTTATCGCACCCGCGGGAACGCGCGCGGCGCGCGGACGTCTCGTACACCTCACCAGCAGCCGCGTGGCCGGATTGCTGGCGGCGTGCATCGTGCTGATGGTGGGCGCATACACCATCGGAGTGCGCCACGGAGAGAATCCGGTGCTGCGGGGCGTGGTGGAACCGCAACGCCAGCCGCTCCACGTCGTCGAAGAACGGCCCGGCATCGCGGCGCCCCGCCTCGATGAACTGAAGACGGCTCCCGCCGACAACGAGCCGGCCGCGCAGAAACCCGCCGGCGGCGTTGCGCAGCCCGTTTCCTCCGCGAGCAACTCGGCCATCACGGAAAGTTTCACCGACCGCGCCGAGATCTCGGCGCGGGCGTCGAAAGATGCGGAAGCGCCGCGCAAAAGCGATGTACCGCAATCACCGGCTGCGTCGGGCGCGCTGGCGGCCGGCAAGGTGGAAGCAGGCAACGTGGCCACCATGGAAAAGAAGCAGACCACGGCCATGATGCCGGCGCCCGCGCCGGCACTGCGCGCAATGCAGCCCACCGAGTCCATGCAATCCACCACCGTCGGCCAGCATTCGTTTGTCATCAACGGTACCGCCTTCATCGTCGACGCCCCCGACAGCGTGCGCGTCATCCAGGACGCCCAGGGACGTGTGCTCCTCATCTACACTTCCGACGGAATCATCCGCATCCGCCTGGCCGACGAAACACCCCGCTGATTTCTCCAAACCAAATTCCACGCCGCGGCGACTCAGGGGTGTCATCGAGAGTCGCCGCAGGGGTGACTTCTCGACGCTTCTTGAAAGGAGAACCGCGATGAAGCTCACCATCTGGACCGGCGTCATGGTCGCGGGCATATTGCTCGCCGCGCATTCCGGCGCCGTGAATACGGGACAAATCAAAGGACGCGTCGTGGACGCGGCCACCCGGGCGCCGGTTGCCGGCGCCACCGTGACCGTTCAGGGCACGCCGCTCACAACCACCACGCGCAACGACGGAACCTATTTCATCGTCAACGTGCCGGAGGGCACGTACGTGCTGAGGGTGGACGGAAGCGGCATGTCGTCCGTCATGCAGCGCGTCAGTGTGACTGCGGGCCGCACCACCACCGCGGATTTTCAGTTGGCACGTGTGGTGAATGCACCGCTCAAGAAAGACGAAGGAAAAGTCCGCGCCGGGAGTGCGGAGTCTTTTCTGATGCTCTCGGCTCCCCAGTCGCAGGCAGGTCGCAGCGACTACCGCGCCTACTGCCAGGTCCCGCCCGTTGGCTGGGCGCCGGCCGACCAGGAAGCCTACGACTACATCCGGGAGAACGAATGGTTCTCGGCGCTGGAACGGCCGCTGTCGACGTTCTCCGTCGACGTGGATGCGGCCTCGTACAGCAACGTGCGCCGCTTTCTCACCGAAGGCACGCTGCCGCCGGCCGACGCGGTGCGCATCGAAGAGCTCATCAATTACTTCGACTACGACTACCCGGATCCGCGCGGACCGCATCCCTTCTCGATTACCACCGAAGTGGCCGAGTGTCCGTGGAATCACAATCACAAACTGGTGCACATCGGACTGCAGGGAAAGCGCATGGACGTGGAGAGTCTTCCGCCCAGCAACCTGGTGTTCCTGATCGACGTGTCGGGTTCGATGAACCAGCCCGACAAGCTGCCGTTGCTCAAGGCGTCGTTCCGCATGCTCGTCGACCAGCTGCGTTCGGAAGACCGCGTGGCCATCGTGGTGTACGCGGGCGCGGCCGGCCTGGTGCTGCCGTCGACGCGCGGTGATCGCAGGGACCAGATTCTGTGCGCCATCGACCGTCTCGAGGCCGGCGGATCCACCGCGGGCGCGGCCGGCATCCGGCTGGCCTACCAGGTGGCGCGGGAGAACTTCCTGCGCGGCGGAAACAACCGCGTCATTCTGGCCACCGACGGCGACTTCAATGTCGGCACCACCAGTGACGGCGAGATGGTGCGGCTGATCGAAGACCAGCGTAAGAGCGGCGTGTTTCTCACCGTGCTGGGATTCGGCCAGGGCAACCTCAAGGATTCCAAGATGGAGAAGATCGCCGACGCCGGCAACGGCCACTACGCCTACATCGACAACCTGGTGGAAGGCCGCAAGGTGTTCGTCAACGAGATGGGCGCCACGCTGCTCACCATTGCGAAGGACGTGAAGCTTCAGGTCGAGTTCAATCCCGCGCGCGTGGCGTCCTATCGCCTGGTCGGCTACGAGAACCGCATGCTGCAGGACCGCGACTTCGACGACGATACCAAAGATGCGGGCGAGATCGGCGCGGGACATTCCGTGACGGCGCTGTACGAAATCGCGCTGGCCGGTGACGAGAACGACCACAGCCAGCCGCATCGCTACTCGAAGGTCATCGTGCGCGACGATGCGCACGCCAGTTCCGAACTGCTCACGGTGTCGTTCCGCTACAAGCGTCCCACCGAAAGCGAGAGCCGGCTGCTGTCGGTGGTGGTCAACGATCGCGACACGCGCTTCAGCCGCGCGTCCGACAACTTCCGCTTCTCCGCGGCGGTGGCGGAGTTCGGAATGATCCTGCGCGACTCGAGCGAGAAGGGCGACGCTACCATGCGCGATGTGGTTGCCATTGCGCGCGGAGCGCGCGGCGAGGACGAGCACGGGTATCGCGCGGAATTCGTGAGCCTGGCCGAGACAGCGGGGTCGCTGCTGGCGTCGCGAACGGGCGAGGTGGGTATCCGCTAGGAGGGGGGCTCTCCGACCGGGGCCCGGCAGGCCGGGTCGCTCTTCCGGGGGCGGCCCGGCTATTATTTTAAGTTGCTGAAAACAAACAAAGTAACTATATTCACAAAAAATAAAGTATTGCAGACCATCTAGTCCGTATCTATACTTCCGGGGTCAGCGTTACCTGACCTGTGACTATAGCTAAGGAGGCCGCAACGTGAACTATCCGGCACCCCGCCTGATTTTCTGGGAGACAACTGCGGGCTGCAATCTTCGGTGCATACACTGCCGTCGCGTTACCGTGTCGGACCAGTTGTTGCCCCAGGATCTCTCCACAGACGAAGCGTTCCGCATGATCGACGAGATCGCGAACGTGGGCCGTCCTGTGTTCGTCCTCTCCGGAGGCGAACCGCTGTTTCGTCCCGACATCTATGACATTGCCCGCCACGCCACCGACGCGGGCCTTCCCGTGGCTCTGGCCACCAACGGCACTCTGATCGACGACGCCGTGGCCGAGCGTATTCGCGACAGCGGCGTGCAGCGCGTCAGCATCTCGTTCGACGGCGCCGACGCCACCACGCACGACGCCTTCCGCGGGTTGAGCGGTTCTTTCGACGCTGCGACCCGGGGCTTTCGCGCGTTGCGCAAGGTGGGCATCCCCGTGCAGATCAACACCACCGTGGCCAACCACAACAAGCAGCAGCTCGACAGCATGGTGAGCATGGCCAGGGACCTGGACGCCATCGGCCTTCACCTCTTCCTGCTGGTCCCGGTGGGATGCGGCGTGGAGATCGCCGAGGAGCAGATGATCAACGCCCAGGAGTACGAACGCGTCCTCAACTGGCTGTACGACATGGAGATGGCTGAGCCCACCCTGCAGCTCAAGGCCACCTGCGCCCCGCATTATTTCCGCATCATGCATTCACGCCGGGCCCAGGAACGCCGAAACGGCGTAAAACACGATTTACCAGCGAGTTATGACCGGCAAGTGCATCACCCGCAGGGCCAGATGCACGCCGCCACCAAGGGATGCCTGGCCGGGACGGGTGTCTGCTTCGTTTCCCATCGGGGCGAGGTGTTCCCCTGCGGTTATCTTCCCGTGGAGGCGGGTAACCTGCGCTGGCAGGCGTTTGGCGATGTGTGGCAAGATAGTCCCCTCTTCGCGGAAATGCGCGACCCGGACCTCCTCGAAGGCAAATGTGGCTACTGCCAGTTCAAGAAGGTGTGCAGCGGGTGTCGCGCGCGCTCCTTCGGTGTAACAGGAAATTATCTGGCTGAAGAACCTTTCTGCGCGTACCAGCCTGATTATCGCCGCCATCCGGCGGAGGCATAAGTTATCTGGAGGCAACTGTGTCCATCGTACTGGTTGGTTTGAATCACCGGACGGCACCCGTGCAGCTGCGCGAGAAACTCGCGCTGGCCGGATGCTCGCTGACCATGGCACTGGAAGATCTTCGCGACATGTCGCGCACGGTGGAGAAACAGTCCATCAGCGAGGCGGTCGTGCTCTCCACCTGCAATCGTCTGGAAGTCTACGCGTCGGTGCACGGTGCCGAAGAAGGCGTCGCAACACTGAAGCGTTTCATCGGCGGATTGCAGAACATTGCTGACGAGACCCTGGAACCGCATCTCTATTCGCACGAAGGCGACGCTGCCATCACGCACCTGATGCGCGTGGCGAGCGGACTGGATTCCATGATCCTCGGCGAACCACAGATCCTGGGACAGGTCACGCAGGCCTATGAAGACGCGCGCACCGCGGGTGCGACGGGGCCGATTATCTCGCATCTGTTTGCGCAGGCCATTCACGTTGGCAAGCGCGCGCGTACCGAAACCGGCATCGCGCGCCATACCACGTCGGTGGCCCACGTGGGCGCCCAGAAGGTGCTGGACGAATTCGGCCGGGAACGCGACATCCGCGTGCTGGTGGTCGGTGCCGGCGAAATGGCCTCGCTGGCGGCCGAAGTGCTGCAGCGTTCCGGCGCGGTGGAACTGGCGTTCATCAACCGCACCTTCAACCGCGCCGAAGCCATGGCCAACGACTTCAACGGGCGCGCGCTGGCCTGGCACCAGTTGGAAGAGGGCCTGTTGTGGGCCGACGCGTTGATCACCGCCACCGGCGCGCCGCACACCATCATCTACCGGCAGGATCTGGTTCCGGTGCTGGCGGCGCGCGGGTCGCGCTCCCTGGTCGCGGTGGATCTCTCCGTGCCGCGTGACATCGAGGATCTGGCGCGCGACCTTCCCGGCCTGATCTACTACGACATCGACAATCTGCAGAGCGTGCTCGATGCGCACATGGAACTGCGCCGCGCCGCCATTCCCGACGTGGAAGTCGTGGTGGGCGAAGGCGTCGAGCAGTTCAACGAGTGGCTGGGCGGCCGCCAGGTGACGCCGGTCATTCGCAACCTGCGCGAATGGGCCGAACACGTCGCCGCCCAGGAACTGGAACAGGCGATGAAGCGCATTCCGGACGCCGACGATCGCACGCGACAGGCGGTGGGACGGCTGGCGCACCGGCTGATCAACCGCCTCCTGCACGAACCCACCACCCGTCTGCGCATGCAGGCCGCCGATGGCAACGGATACGGTTACGCACACGCCATCCGCGAGTTGTTCGCGCTCGACGACCTCAAGATGGACTGCCCGCGCGATCGCGACGGGTGCCCCACCCCCGACGCACCCCCCGGGGCCGCATGCAACTGCGAGTGCCTCGCGCGCTCGCTGGAGGCCCAGGAATCTTGAACAAGCAGGCCGCAACCCTGACCTTCGGAACCCGTGGTTCCGCACTCGCACGCTGGCAGACCGACCATGTCATTGCTCTGCTGCGCGCAGCGCACCCGCATATGCATATCGAGTGCGAGGTCATTTCCACACGCGGCGACCAGATACTGGATACCCCGCTGCCGATGATCGGCGGCAAGGGCGTTTTCACCGAGGAACTCGAAGCCGCGCTGCTGGGCGGCCGCATCGATTGCGCGGTGCACAGCCTCAAGGACCTTCCCACCGAAAACACGTGCGGACTGACCGTGGCCGCCATGCCGCCGCGCTCACACGTCGAGGATGTCGTGGTGAGCCGGAACAAGTACACGCTTGCCACGCTTCCGCAGGGCGCGCGTGTGGGAACGTCCAGCCCGCGCCGCCGCGCACAGCTCCTCAAGATCCGTCCCGACCTCTCGATCATCGATCTGCGTGGCAACGTGGACACGCGTGTGCGCAAGGCGATGGCTCCGGATTCGCAATACGATGCCATCGTGCTCGCGCGCGCGGGACTGGAGCGTCTCGGTCACGCCCACGTCATCAGCCAGGTGATTCCCGCCGACCAGATGTTGCCCGCACCCGGCCAGGGTGCGATTGCGGTACAGGCGCGCGACGAAGCCGCGCTTGCGGAAATATTGATGCCCATTCACCACGCGCCCACCACCATGGCCGTGACCGCGGAACGCGCGTTTCTCGAGGGACTGGGTGGCGGCTGTTCGGTTCCCGTGTCCGCGTTTGCCACGTGGACCGGGTGGGATCTGGGAGTGCGCGGCCGTGTCTCGTCTCCCGATGGAACCCAGAATATCGATGTTCACCTGGTCGAAACGGTTCACAACATGGAAGCAGCGCGGGAGCTGGGCATGAACCTGGCCCGGGAGGCGCTCACGCGCGGCGCCGGAGCGCTGCTGGGACTGAGGACGTGAACCCCGGGCTGGAAAACCGCCGCGTGGTGAACACGCGTGCCGCCCATCAGGCGGGTGCATTCGACGAAATCCTGCGCGCGCACGGCGCGATGCCGCTGGCCTATCCGTGTATCGCCATCGAACCCGTCGCTGACACGCGTGATTTCGACGCCGCGTTGCGCGACCTCGCCGCCGGACGCTATCACTGGCTCGCGCTCACCAGCAGCAACACCGTGATCGCCACCGAACAACGGTTGCAGGCCCTGCGCATCAGCCTGGCGGGTGCCGCCTTTCGCACCGCGGCCATCGGTCCCTCCACGTGCGATGCCGCCCGGGAACGGTTGCAGGTAGCCGCGGAGTTGCTGTCCGAGGAGTACGTGGCCGAGTCGCTGGGTGGAAGTCTCCCGGTGCTGCCCGGCGAACGCGTGCTGCTGCCGGAGTCGGAAATCGCGCGGCCCACGCTGGCGCAGCTGCTGCGCGAACGCGGCGCGGATGTCACCGTCATCCCGGCGTACCACACGGTGCGCGGGCGCGGCGGCGTCGATGTGCCGGGAATGCTGACGCGCGGCGAGGTGGACGCCATCACATTTACCAGCACGTCCACGGTCACGAATTTCATCGAACGCGTACAGCACGAAGGCGGACGCGTGCAGGACGCCCTGCCGGTTTGCGCCGCCTGCATCGGGCCGATTACGGCCGACACCGCCCACAACGCGGGTTTCACGCGCATCGTGACGCCCGAGAAATACACGATTGCCGCGCTGGCCGATGCGCTTGACGATTTCTTCTGTCACCATTTCACACGAGAGGCACAGTCATGATTGGCGAAAAAGATGTGAAAACCACCCCCGCAACCCCCGAGACATCGCTCCGTCCGCGCCGCCTGCGCCGCACGTCGGCGTTGCGCCGCATGGTGCGCGAAACGCACCTGACGCCGGATGACTTCATCTATCCGCTGTTCATCCGCCACGGACGGGACATCCAGCAGCCCATCAAGTCGATGCCCGGCCAGTTTCAGTGGTCGGTGGACCGTGTGATCTCGGAAGCGAAGGCCGCGCACGCCCTCGGCGTCCCGGCCGTGATTCTCTTCGGCATTCCCGAGGCCAAGGACGCGTGCGGCAGCGAGAACTACGCCCCCGACGGCATCGTGCCGCGCTCCATTCGCGCCATCAAGGACGCCGTGCCCGACATGATGGTCATCTCGGACATGTGCTTCTGCGAATACACCGACCACGGTCACTGCGGCATCATCAACACGCCCGGCGACGTGCACTATGACCCGCACCTCCCCGAGGGCTATCTGCTCAATGACCCCACGCTGGAAATCCTGACGCGCGCATCCATCGTGCACGCCGAGGCCGGCGCCGATGTCATCGCGCCCTCCGGGATGATCGACGGCATGGTGGGTGCGATCCGCTCCGGTCTCGACCACAGCGGGTTCGAGCACATCGCCATCATGAGCTACGCCGCCAAGTACGCCAGCGGCTTCTACGGTCCCTTCCGTGACGCCGCCGAGAGCCCGCCGCAGTTCGGCGACCGCAGCGAATATCAGATGGATCCCGCCAACGCGCGCGAAGCCATGAAGGAAGTGGCGCTCGACGTGGCGCAGGGTGCCGACATGCTGATGGTCAAGCCGGCCATGCCCTATCTCGACATGGTGAGCGCTGTGCGCCGCACGTGGGACCTTCCGGTGGCGGCGTACCAGGTGAGCGGTGAGTTTGCCATGATCCACGCCGCGGCCAACAACGGATGGCTGGACCTGCGCCGCTGCGCGCTGGAAGCGCTGACCGGCATCAAGCGCGCCGGCGCGGACATGATCCTCACCTACTTTGCGAAAGACGCGTCGACGTGGCTCAACCAACGATGAATCCGGCCAGCGACGACGTGACGGCGCGCATCGCGGCCAGCCGTTTTCTGCGCGCGTGCCGTCGCGAGCGCGTGGACGCGACCCCGGTGTGGCTCATGCGCCAGGCGGGCCGCTACATGGCGGAATACCGCAAGCTGCGTGAGCGTTACAGCATCCTGGAGATGATCAAGACGCCGGAGCTGGCGTGCGAGGTCACCCTGCAACCCATCCAGGCCTTCGACCTGGACGCGGCCATCATCTTTGCCGACATTCTGCCGCCGCTCGAAGGCATGGGACTGTCGCTCGAGTTCGTGAAGGGCGAAGGCCCCGTGATTCACAACCCGGTGCGCAGCGCCGCCGACATCGACCGGTTGCGCGTCCTGCCCGCGGAGGACGCGCTGGCGTTCACGCTGCGGGCCATTGAGCTGGTGCGCGGCGAGCTGGATGCGCGCGGTATTCCGCTGATCGGTTTCAGCGGCGCTCCCTTTACGCTGGCGAGTTACGCCATCGAAGGCGGCGGCAGCAAGAACCGCGTGGCGGTGAAACGCATGATGATGAGCGAACCCGCGCTGTGGGACGCGCTCATGTCGAAACTCGCGGATGTCGCGGGCAACTATCTGCTGGCGCAGGCGCGTGCGGGTGCGCATGCGCTGCAGCTCTTCGACAGTTGGGTGGGCGAACTGAGCCCGCAAGACTACGAAATGCGCGTGCTTCCGTACAGCCGGCGTGCTCTCGAGATCGCGGGCCGCGCGGGCGTTCCCCTCATCCATTTCGGAACCAACACCAGCGGTATGCTTCCGCTCATCAAATCGGCGGGCGGCGACGTGATCGGCGTCGACTGGCGCACGGACATCGCCGATGCCTGGCAGGAGATCGGTCACGACGTAGCCGTGCAGGGCAACCTCGATCCGGTGGCGTTGTTCGCGGAGTGGGACGATCTGCGTGCGCGCACCGCGCACGTGCTGGACCGCGTGGCGGGCCGGCCGGGGCACATCTTCAACCTGGGCCACGGCATCCTTCCGGAAACTCCCGTCGACAACGTTCGCCGTCTGGTGGATTTCGTCCACGAACACAGCCGTTCCCTGCTTTCCCGGAAACACGCATGAGTACTGTCCCGGCATCGTCCCATTCGCATGCGGCGCGGACCCCCGGTGCGCGCCACGTGGTCATTGTGGGCGGCGGGATTTCGGGACTGAGCGCGGCCTGGTATCTGGAGACGCAGGCGGCCGCGCACAACATCGATCTGCAGTACACGCTGCTGGAATCGGCGCCGCGCTGGGGCGGAAAGATTCTCACCGAAGTCGTGCCCGGCGATGACGACACCGCATTCGTGGTGGAGGCGGGTCCGGACGCGTTCATCACGCAGAAGCCCTGGGCCCTGGAACTGGCGCGCGAGCTGGGAATCGGGGACCGCCTGATTCCCATCAACGACCGCACCACCGGAATCTATGTGCTCGATCACGGCCGCCCGGTGGTCATGCCCGACGGCGTGCTGCTGGTCGTACCCACCCGCCTGCGGCCGTTCATTGCGTCGCGTCTGTTTTCGTTGCGCGGAAAGCTGCGCATGGGAATGGATCTGCTGATCCCCCCGCGGCGTGATGACGAAGATGAAACCCTTTCGCAGTTTGTGCGGCGCCGGCTGGGCGACGAAGCGCTCGACAAGATCGCCGAACCGCTGATGTCGGGCATCTACAACGCCGATGCCGACGCCATGAGCATCATGGC
>DASRYI010000007.1:0-3308 GCA_035687255.1 Candidatus Krumholzibacteriia bacterium
GTAGTACTCGACGTAGGTGAACCCGTTGGCCAGCGTGAAGGCCAGCTGCGAGATGGGGTTCGCCCCCGCCTCGGCAATGTGATACCCCGAGATCGACACCGAATAGAAATTGCGCACGCCGTTGCGGATGAAGTGCGCCTGAACGTCGCCCATCAGCCGCAGCGCGAACTCAGTGGAGAAAATGCAGGTGTTCTGAGCCTGGTCTTCCTTGAGGATGTCGGCCTGCACGGTGCCGCGCACCACGCGCAGCGTGTCAGCCTTGATCTTCTCGTACACCTCGCGCGGCAGCACCTGGTCGCCGGTCACACCCAGCAGCATGAGGCCCAGGCCGTCGTTGCCTTCGGGCAGGTCGCCGGCGTAGCGCGGGCGCAGTTGCTCGCGGCCCTTGTAGATGGCGGCGATCTTCTTCTCCACCTGCGCCTCGAGGCCGTTCTGTTTGATGTAGACCTCGCACTGCTGGTCGATGGCCGCATTGAGGAAGTAGGCCAGGATCATCGGGGCCGGGCCGTTGATCGTCATCGATACCGACGTCTTGGGATCGACCAGGTTGAACCCCGAATAAAGTTTCTTCGCGTCATCCAGACAGCACACCGACACGCCCGAGTTCCCAATCTTCCCGTAGATATCGGGGCGCGTGTCGGGGTCGCGGCCGTACAACGTCACCGAATCGAAGGCCGTCGAAAGACGCCGCGCCGGCATATGCAGGCTCACGTAGTGGAAGCGGCGATTGGTGCGTTCGGGCGCGCCCTCACCCGCGAACATGCGCGTGGGATCTTCGCCCTCGCGCTTGAAGGGATAGATGCCCGCGGCGTACGGGAATTCGCCGGGCACGTTTTCGGAAAGGCTCCAGCGCAGGATGTCGCCCCACGCCCGGTAGTGCGGCAATGCGATCTTGGGGACCATGGTGTGCGACAGGCTCTCGGTGTGGGTTTCCACCGACACATCGCGCCCGCGCACCTGGTAGGTGTACGTGGGAGCCGCGAACTTCTCGCACTTGGCCGCCCAGCCGTCCAGCAGGTCGATATTCTCCACCGCGAGACCGCGCGCCAGTTCCCGGCGCGTGGCTTCGAGATCCTTGAGAATGCGGTCCTTGTCAGCCGCCTTTGACGCCCGCACCGCATCCATGGAAACGTGCAGCGCGTACAGTTTCTGCGCGATGTCCGACTGCTCCTGCACCCACCGGTCATAGCCGCGGCAGGTTTCCGCGATCTCCGAGAGATACCGCGTGCGGTTGGGCGGGATGATGTACACCTTCTCGGACATCTCGTCCGTCATCTCGAGGCTCGATTTCCACGCCTTCGCCGGCAGCGAGCACTTGTGCACCAGCGTGTCGATGAGCGCCCGGTAGAGATTGTTCGTGCCCGGGTCGTTGAACTGCGACGCAATGGTTCCGAACACCGGAGTCTTGTCGTCATCGAGGTCGAACTTCTGGTGTGCGCGCTTGTACTGCTTGCGCACATCACGCAGCGCATCCAGGGCACCGCGCTTGTCGAACTTGTTGAGCGCGATCAGGTCGGCAAAGTCCAGCATGTCGATCTTCTCGAGCTGCGACGCGGCGCCGTACTCGGGCGTCATCACGTACAGGCTCACATCGGAATGATCGACGATCTCGGTATCGGACTGTCCGATGCCCGACGTCTCCAGAATGATGAGGTCGAAGTTGGAGACCTTGAGAATATCCAGCGCGTCCTTGACGTAGGCGGAAAGCGCCAGGTTGGCCTGGCGTGTGGCCAGCGAGCGCACGTACACGCGCGGATTGCGGATCGAGTTCATGCGGATGCGGTCGCCCAGCAGCGCCCCGCCCGTCTTGCGCTTGGATGGATCGACGCACAGCACACCCACCGTCTTGTCGGGGAAATCGATCAGGAAGCGGCGCACCAGTTCGTCCACGAGCGACGACTTGCCGGCGCCGCCCGTGCCGGTGATGCCGAGCACGGGCGTCGTGGACTGCTGCGCGCGCGCGCGCACATCGGCCAGACTCTGCGCCACCTGGTCGGGGTAGTTCTCGGCGGCGGAAATCACGCGCGCAATGGAGCCGAAGTCGCGCTTGAGCGCCCCGTCCACCGCGCCGTTGAGCGACGCGCCCACCGCGTAGTCCGATTTCTCGACCACGTCGTTGATCATCCCCTGCAGTCCCAGGGCGCGGCCGTCGTCGGGCGAGTAGATGCGCGCGATGCCGTAGCGATGCAGTTCTTCGATCTCAGCGGGCAGAATGACACCGCCACCGCCGCCGAAAATCTTGATGTGGGACGCGCCGCGCTGGTCCAGGAGGTCCTTCATGAATTTGAAGTACTCCATGTGGCCGCCCTGGTAGGACGTCATGGCGATGGCCTGCGCGTCCTCCTGGATCGCGGCCTCCACCACTTCCTGCACGCTGCGGTCGTGCCCGAGGTGGATCACTTCGCAGCCCGTCGACTGGATGATGCGGCGCATGATGTTGATGGCCGCGTCGTGCCCGTCGAACAGCGATGCCGCCGTGACGATACGAACGTTGTGTTTGGGTCTGTAGGGTTCGACGATCTGCATAGAACTTCCCTGCAATCGCAGTTTAGCCAAACCGGCGCCGCCTTCGCAAGCTCCCGGCGGCCCGGCTAGAAAGCGGCTTCGTAGCCCACATAGAGGCCGGTGGCCCAGAGGCGCCGGATGACGCTGGCATCCGCCGGTTCACCGAACGTGCTCACGTCCATGTCGAGGCGCAGGCGCGCGAAGATGGCGGTGCGGCTGTCGACATCGAACGCGACGCCGCCGTCCACCAGCACCCCCAGTTTCTGGTAGGAATCCGCCGCCGTCAGGTAGTGGGTCTCACCCGATGGAAACAACAGCTTCTGGTCGAGGACGAACTTCCACGAGACTCCCGCTCCCGCCGACACGCGCAACGTGTGGCCGCCCACGTCGACGCGGTGGTCCGCCTGCAGCATGAGAGGAACCTCGAGGATCGACTCGCGCAGACGGAAGTAAAGGTAGGTCTGCAGCGAATCACTCCACGCAACGTCGTCCAGGTTGCGTCCATCCGCGCGCGCTTCGATGCGTGCACTGAAACTCGGCGAAAGAACCCGCGCGTAGTAGACCGCAATGTCCAATCCCCCGCCCGAACCGGACACCTGGTATTCCGTGCCCTTCGCAATTCCGTACAGCGTGGGCGCGGCATAGAAGCCCCACGCGTTGCGATGAATATCCTGGGCGCGGCACGTGTCCGCACCAATCATGCAGACAATCAACGCCAACAGCGCACTGGCGGATACACCTTTGCACATACGTACGTTCATGAGAACCTCGGTCGGCCGGATGGGCGCCATGGTAGCCAACCG
>DASRYI010000008.1:0-4082 GCA_035687255.1 Candidatus Krumholzibacteriia bacterium
TGCGCGCGCCGCAGCGTCGGCAAAGTCGCCGGCGGCGTCGGCCACCGCGGACATGTGATCCCGGAACGCGCCCTCAGGCAACACCGGCGCAACCGCACTCCACAGCGAGCGCACCGCCGTGGCGGGAATGTCTCCCACACGCAGGCCGGGCCGGAATGCCGCCGCCTCCACCGCCACGTCCACGCGTGAACCGTCGCGCGCGAGCACGCTCAGTTCGCGGATCTCGTTGAAGTCGTCGTCGTCCGCACCCAGCCAGAAAACCGGAACGCACGCCTGTCCCGACACCGCTTCGATCCGCGCCGCCACCGCGACGGCGGCGGCCGCCTTGTATACGCTCATCAGGGGCCCGCCCATGACACCCGGCTGCTGACCCGTGACCACCGTCCGGACCGCGCCCGTTCCCAGGCCCGTCAGGCGCTCGCATACGCTCGAACACACACCCAGCGACTCGTTGTACGCACGCATCTGGTCAACGACCGCCACCGCGACGCTGGCGGGTGCGGCGAGACATGCCTTCCAGGCGGCATCATCCCGGACGAACGACGGCAACCAGCGATGAATGGGTGCGCCGGCCGGTCCGACAAAGTCGTCGTACAGGCGGGTGTTCCCGGGTCGGCCGGCGGCGGGGATGCGGGCGTGGATGTTCATGATCGGCGGCAGATACAAATCAGGCGCGGCGAGAGGGCCGTGTCAAATGGTCCCAGATCATAATCGCCGTGAACCTCTTCCGTCCGGAAACCGGCGTCACCCAGCATGGCAACCAGTTCATCCCGGTCGTAGAGGCGCAGGCGCTCGGCATACTCCACCGTCTCGCGTCCCTCACAGTTCACGCGCACACGCTTTACCAGCACGCGCCCGTCATGGGACAGCTCACGAAACTCCTCCACGTCGACCCCATCCTGCGCACGGCGGGAGGCCGCGCGCACCGAGTGACGCACGCGCCCCGAGTTGATGAAATCGAGAACGAAGGCACCGCCGCTCTCCACCACGCGCGCGACTTCGCCGAGCACGCGGGCGTTATCCTCATCGCTGTCAAAGTAGCCGAAACTCGTGAACATGTTGATGGCGGAGCCAAACGCTCCCGGCACGAACGGCAGCCGGCGCATGTCGCCGCACACCAGCCGCCCCGACAGGTCCGGGTTGCCCGCCGCTTCCGCCAGCAGGAACTCGGAGAGATCGACACCGTACACGTCGACGCCCTCGGCGGCAAGCGCCGACATGTAGCGCCCGTTTCCGCACCCCACGTCGAGGGTGGGACGCTCCCGGCGGATCATCGGCACCAGCCGTGACGCGACGCGCACGGCTTCCGCCACGTCACGGTGCGGATACACCAGCGGATACACCTCCCCGAACGCGACCCTGTACCATTCCTTGTTCATGACTCCTGCACCTGCACGACGGTATCGCGACAGAAGCCGGTGTCGTCGCGCTGAGGATGGCTCTCGGTGTAATGCAGCCCGCGACTCTCCCTGCGCTGGCGCGCCGATTCGATCACCAGTTCGCCCACCGCCACGATGTTGCGCAACTCCAGCAGGTCCTGCGTGACCCGGCTTCGCCAGTACACGCCGTTCACGGTCTCCGAGAGAACGCGCATGCGCCGCCGGGCGATTTCGAGACGCGCGTCACTGCGCACGATGCCCACGTAGTCCCACATGACACGGCGGGCCTCGTCCCAATCGTGTTCCAGCACCACGGGGTCGGGTGCGCCCGATCCGCCCGGTTCCTGCCATGGCCGCACTCCCGGCAATGCCCGGCCTTTATCCAGGCCCGCGCGCGCCGCCGCGAACGTGCGCCGCGCAAACACCAGCGCTTCCAGCAGCGAATTGCTGGCCAGCCGGTTGGCACCGTGCAGGCCGGTGTGGCTGACTTCGCCGATGGCGTACAGGTTGGCAAGCGAGGTGCGGCCGTCGGTATCCACGTCCACGCCGCCGCAGAAGTAATGCGTGGCCGGCACCACCGGAATCGGCGTGGTGCGGATGTCGAGGTCGAGCTCGAGACAGTGCTGCAGGATGGATGGGAAACGCCGCTCGATGAATTCCGGTGCAAGACGGGTGACGTCCAGGAACACGCACGGGGCGCCGGTGCGCTTGAGCTCCGAATCAATCGCCCGCGCCACGATGTCGCGCGGCGCCAGTTCGGCGCGCGGATCGTAGCGGTCCATGAAGCGGCTACCATCCGCGTGCACCAGCCGTCCGCCCTCGCCACGCAGCGCTTCACTGAGCAGAAACGACTTGGCACGCGGATGGTACAGACACGTGGGGTGAAACTGGACGAACTCGAGGTTGGCGATGCGCGCCCCGGCGCGGTACGCGATGGCGATTCCATCCCCGGTCGCGATGTCGGGGTTGGTGGTGTAGAGATACACCTTGCCCGCGCCGCCCGTGGCCAGAATGGTCCGCCGGGCGACGAACGGCTGCACCCCCCCGGCGCGCACGTCGAGCACGTACGCACCCCACACGCCGGGCGTCCCGGTGGACGCATCGAGATGCCGATCGACGATGAGATCGACGGCGGTGTGATACGGGTGCACCTCGATGTTGGGATGGTCGAGCACCGCATCCAGCAGACGGGTTTCGATCTCGCGTCCGGTGTGGTCGCGCGCATGCACGATCCGCTTACGCGAATGCCCGCCCTCCAGTCCCAGCGCCAGCGTTCCCCCGTCGGTCGTGAACGCGACGCCCAGCTCGAGCAGTTCGCGGATGCGATCGGGACCCTCGCGCACCACCAGCTCCACCACCTCCGGGCGGCACAATCCGGCACCCGCTGCGAGGGTATCGGCGATGTGCAGGGCCGGATCGTCGTCGATACCCATGACCGCCGCCACCCCACCCTGGGCGTAGTTGGTGTTGGAATCGGTGAGCTCCTTCTTGGTGACCAGGGCCACACGGCCCTCCCGGGCCAGGTTGAGGGCCAGCGAGAGTCCTGCGACACCGGAGCCAATGATGAGGAAATCAGACTGGATCACGCGATGGTACGGCCGGTTTGACACATAGTGGTGGGATTTGCCGCGCACACGGCAGATTCTTCGCTCCTGCCGGAAAACGCGTCTCCGGCATTGCAACACCGAACGCCCCGCGGCGCGCAGTTTGCAGCACGCCGGGCGGCCTGCGGCACCCCGCGCGCCACCCTCCCTCCGACTCCCCCGGATAATACCTTTTCCCGCTTGCCTTTGCGACCCCGGAGAGGGGCGCCCGGCTGGCACATTGATTGCGAATGCCGGGCCGGACGAGTGTCGGAAACATCGTCCACATCATCCGAAAGATCATTCGAGGAGGTAGGTTTCCATGTTCAAGCGTCATCTTGTTCTCGCCGCACTGGCCGTGACGGCCCTTATGGCCGTCGCCTGCAGTGACTCGCCCTCGACGGGCCGGGCCATCGCCGATGTTTCCATGATCAACGGCGGCGAGCCCGTCAGCAGCAGCGTGTCGATCGCGGCCGACGACAACATCCCCATGGAGTTCCGCTGGAGGCCCTACAACAACACGCTCATGGACACGCCCGAGACGACGCCCCACGGCGACATCGTCATCGAGCACTATCGCATTACCTGGACGCGCGACAGCGCCGGCAGCGGCGTTCTTCCCTCGCGCGAGGAGAACACGTCGATCTTCGTCCCGGTGTATACGCTCGTGACCGCCGGCGTTCGCGTGGTCACCGCGTCCGAGAAAACCGATCCGTCGCTGGCCGGCCCGCCGGTCACCATGACGGCGCACATTGATTTCAATGCGCGCGAAATGGGAACTGACTCCGAGATCAAGTTCTCGACCAGTTTCACGGTCATCTTCACGAACTAGTACGCTGCCTTACCTCCCGAATGGGCGAGGGCGCCGCGGACCAACTCCGCGGCGCCCTTTTTTTCAGACGGGAAGCTCGTCACCGGTCACGGAAACATCGAGACGCGCCACCCACACGCCGAACGGCAACTCGAACTCCCGCAGCTTCATCCAGTCCTTCTCGGTCGTCACCACGCACGATGCTCCCGCGTGTCGAACCACCGCGGCCAGGTAGGCGATGTCCTTCACGGTGTAGCGATGATGGTCCGGGAATACTTCATGCGTCGTGGGCTTCACATACGCCGCCTC
>DASRYI010000009.1:0-3395 GCA_035687255.1 Candidatus Krumholzibacteriia bacterium
CACCCCCCCACCCAGCGCCCCCTCCCCTGTCTTGCTGCGCAAGCCGCTGTTGCCGCGCGTCTCGCGCAGCAAGACATGGGAGGGTGCGCTGGGTGGGGTGGTGTTTGCGGCGCTGGCGGGCTGGCTCTCGGCCATCACCTTCGCCCGGTTTCTGCACCCCGGATGGGCGCTGGTACTGGGGGTGCTGTGCTCGATGATCGGGCTGCTCGGCGACCTCTTCGAGTCGATGCTCAAGCGCGACGCCGAGATCAAGGACACCTCCCGGATCATCCCCGGCCACGGAGGCGTTTTGGACCGATTTGACAGTTTACTCTTCACCGTTCCTCTCATATACTACTTCCTCAAGTTCGTGATTTTTCAGTAGTTTACGTGTCCGATCTCGGGTTGAACCGCAGCATGAAAAGGGTCGTCGTCCTGGGGTCGACCGGCTCCATCGGTCGCAACGTGCTCGAGGTGGTAAACCGCCACCCGGAGGCGTTCGAGGTGGTCGGTCTGGCCGCGCATCGAAATCTGGACCTGCTTCGCGCCCAGTGCGCGGAGCACCCGCACGCGCGCGTGGTGGTGACGGATGAATCCTGCCGGGCCACGGTCGAGGCCGAACCATCTCTGCGCCAGCGGTGTATTGGATTCTCGGAAGCCGCGCTGCCCGACCTCGCGGTGGGCAGTGACGCCGATCTGATTGTCAACGCGCTGGTCGGCTTCGTGGGACTTCAGCCCACGCTGGCGGCGCTGACCGCGGGGATTCCGGTGGCGGTGGCCAACAAGGAATCCATCGTGGCGGGCGGAGAAGTGATGCTGCGCGCGGCGCGGGCATCCGGCGCGGCGGTGGTTCCCATCGACAGCGAACACGTGGCGATTGCGCAGTGCCTGCAGGGGGCGCGCCTGGAAGACGTGGACCGCGTGATCCTGACCGCGTCGGGAGGGTCACTGCGCGACCGCAAGGCGGATGATCTGTATAACGCGCCGCTGGAAGCGGTGCTGGCGCATCCCACATGGAACATGGGCGCCAAGATCACGGTGGACAGCGCCACCCTGATGAACAAGGGACTCGAGATCATCGAAGCCCACTGGTTGTTCGGGTTGCCGTATTCGAGAATTGAGGTTGTCATCCACCCGCAGTCCATCGTCCACTCCGTGGTGCGGTTCGTGGACGGGTCGATGCTGGCGCAAATGGGGAAGCCCGACATGCGGCTTCCCATTTTGTATGCGCTGTCGTACCCGGAACGCATCAAGTCGGACCTGGGAGCGAGTCTGCTGGAGTTTCCTTCGCTCTCGTTTGCGCCCGTCGACGACCAGCGCTACCCGTGCTATCGCCTGGCGGTTCAGGCCGCGCGCGCGGGCGGCACCGCCCCCACCGTATTGAGTGCGGCCAATGAGATTGCTGTGGCCGCGTTCCTGGACGGCAAGCTTTCATTTGGAGCGATTCCCGGCGTGATCGCCGCCGCCCTCGACGCGATTCCGGTTCGCAGCGCGACGTCGCTTGACGACGTGATGGAGGCGGACCGCGCCACGCGGCGCTGGATCCGCGAACACCACGACACCCCGGCGGCCCGGAGCGGCCGGCAGTAAGGATTTCATGCTCACCACACTCATTGCGGGTGCCTTCGTTCTCGGCGTGGTTGTCATCGTCCACGAGTTCGGCCACTTCATTGTGGCGAAGCTCGCGGGCGTGTACGTCAAGGTGTTCTCGATCGGATTCGGCAAGAAGCTGCTGCGCCACCGCCACGGTGACACGGTGTACGCCCTCGCCGCGCTGCCGTTCGGCGGGTATGTGAAATTCGCGGGCGAGTCGGAACTCGCCGACCCCGGCGACCCGCAGCCGGTGGCGCCGCGCGGGCCCCTGGACGAAGTGCCCGACAGCGAGATTCCGCGTTCGCGCTACTACACCACCCAGAGCAAGAAGGTGCGCGCGGCCGTGCTGGTGGCGGGCCCCTTCATGAACTACCTGCTCGCGATCGTGCTCTACATCGGCGTGTTTCTGTTTCAGGGCGTGGTGGTGATTCCCACCACGCGCGTGGGCGACGTGCTGGCCGACGGCCCCGCGCAGGCGGCGGGCATCGTGCCCGGGGACACGATCCTGACCATTTCCGGGAAGCCCGTGGAGCACTGGTCCGACGTCGAAGACCTGCTGCTCGACAAACCCGCGCAGGCCAAGACCATCACGCTGCGCCACGACGGCGCCGATCACGACGTCACGTTTCAGGCGAAGACCAATGGATCGCAGGTGACGCTGGGGCTCTACCCGTGGGTGTCTTCGAAGATCGGCCGCGTGCAGCACGGCAAACCCGCGTATCACGCCGGCATCCGCGCCGGCGCGGTGATCGAGGCCATCAACGACACGGTGGTGACGTCATACGACGACATCCGTCGCATCGTGAATGCGCACCCCAAACAGCCCATCTACGTGCGCTGGACCCAGGATGGACTCGCGCACGCGGACACCATCATCCCCGAGCCGAAGCAGGTGCTGAAGGAAGGGTCGACATCCGAATTCGAGACGGTGGGCGTGATCGGCATCGGCCCCTACTCGGAGCGGCGCCGCGAGGGCCTCGTCGAAGGGATCACGAGCGGTTTCGGCGCCGCCAACCGGATGATCGTGCAGATCGTTGACTACCTGTGGCAGCTCTTCACCGGGCGCGTGGGCGTGCGCACCCTGGGCGGACCATTGATGGTGTACCAGATGGCGGGAGACGTCGCCAACTGGGGCTTCGACTACCTGCTGCTGTTCCTCGCGTTCTTCAACATCAATCTGTGCGTGTTCAACTTGATGCCGATTCCGCCCTTCGACGGCGGTCATCTGGCCATGCTGGCGTACGAGGGAATTGCGCGGCGTCCGGTCAACCGGCGTGTGCGCGAGTGGGTGACCCAGGGCGGGTTCGTGCTGGTCATCCTGCTGATGGCGTTCGTGCTGGTGCTGGATCTAACCAGATGTTCGGGGTCCGGGCCGGGAGGGTTCTGAGTCGTCGGGGTGTTCGCCCAGCTTTTCCTCGATCTTTTGCATGATGAAGGTCCAGCGTTCCGGGGTCGCATTGAGGGTCGCGATGGTCCGCGCCACGCGCAGCGTGTCGACTTCGCCGGCCAGATGGGCCAGCACACTGTCGCCCACTTCAGGCTGGAACGTGAGCATGCCGCCCGCGCGACGCACGCGGACGTACGCGTCGACGAGATAGCTCTCGTCGGGGGTAAGGGGGGTGTTCGAGGGTTTCTCCTCGGCACCGCAGCAGATGACGGTCGCGACAAGCGCCGCGGCGAAAAACCGCCACGGTCGCCGGGAGCTGATGGATCGCACGGTACTCCTAGTTGGCCGGGGAACCCGGCCGGTTTTTCAATACAACGCCCTGCGCGGGGGTGTCAAGCTGGCTCGCCGCGCAGCGGCCGCGTATCTGGCCGTCATT
>DASRYI010000010.1:0-14164 GCA_035687255.1 Candidatus Krumholzibacteriia bacterium
CATCGAAGTCGGTAGCGCGCACTGTCGGGGGGGTCAAATCGGATCGGTCGCTTCCCGCGCGCGTTGCATCAGTCGTTCGATCTGCCGTTTTCCCGACAGGTACTGGTCGGGCCAGGTAACGTCCTCGTATCCCAGTTGCGCGGCGGCGCGCAGCGTCCACATGGGATCCCACAGATGCGGGCGGGCCATCAGACACACGTCCGCGCGTCCCGCCGCGACAATGCTGTTGACGTGGTCGGGTTCGTAGATGTTGCCGACCGCAAGGGTCACCATGCCCAGTTCCAGCCGGATGCGCTCGGCGAACGGTACCTGGAACATGCGCCCGTACACGGGCTGCTGCTCCGCTGTCACCTGTCCCGCCGAGACGTCGATGAATGCGGCTCCCGCGTCGCGGAACGCGCGCGCGATTTCCACGCTATCCTCCACGCGAATGCCGCCCTCGATCCAGTCGGTGGCGGAGATGCGAACTCCGACGGGCCGTTCCGACGGCCACACCGCGCGCAACGCCGCGAATACCTCCAGCGGATAGCGCAGACGGTTGGCCAGCGATCCACCGTAGTCGTCTTCACGCTGATTGGTGATGGGTGAAATGAAACTCGAGAGGAGATAGCCGTGCGCGGCGTGCAGCTCGAGCACATCGAATCCCGCCTGGACGCCGCGCTGCGCCGCGGCCACGAATTCGTCGCGCACGCGCTCCATGTCGTCGCGCGTCATGGCCCTCGGGACCTGGTTGTGCGGCGTCCACGGTATCGCCGATGCCGACATCACCGGCCAGTTACCTTCGGGAAGCGGCTCGTTCTCCCCCTCCCACATGCGCCGCGTCGATCCCTTGCACCCGGAGTGGCCCAGTTGCAGCGCGAACGTGGCCGGACTGTATGTGTGCACGAAATCGACAATCCGGCGGTAGGCGTGCATCTGCTCGTCATTGTAGAGCCCCGCGCACGCGGGGCTGATGCGCCCCTTCGGCGAGACGCACGTCATCTCCGTGAAGATCAACCCCGCGCCACCCAGCGCACGGGCGCCCAGATGCATGAGGTGAAAATCATTCACGACGCCGTCCACCGCGCTGTACATGGCCATGGGCGAGACCGCCACACGGTTGCGCAGCACGAGGCCGTTACGCGAGAGCGGCAGAAACATGGGCGGAATCTTCTCGTCGCGCGCACCGTCAGTCGCCTGCGAGCACAGCCAGCGCTCAAACCCTTCCAGATAAGCGCGGTCGCGCGCGCGCAACGACTCGTGGCTCACGCGCTGGCTGCGCGTCACCAGGCTGTACGCGAATTGCTCGGGGGCGAGATGGGACTTGAGCGCCACCTGTTCGAACCACTCCGTGCTGTTGCGCGCGGCGTTCTGGAGGCGAAGCACCTCGATGCGCCGCTCCTCCTCATACGCGTCGAGGCGGGTCTCGAGGGTTGCGGACGTCGCGCCGCACACCGCGTTCGCGAGTGACACCGCGCTTTCCATGGCGAGCCGCGTCCCCGACCCCACCGAGAAATGCGCCGTCGCCGCGGCGTCGCCCAGAAGCACCAGGCGGTCGCGCCGCCAGTGCGCGCAGCTCACGCGCGGAAAGTTCAACCATGCCGCCGATCCCCGCAGGTGCCCGGCGTTCGACACCAGCCGGTGTCCGTCGAGGTGGGCCGCGAAGAGACGCTCACAGAACGCCACGGTTTCGGCGCCCGACGCGCGCTCGAGACCATCGGCACGCCATGTGTCTTCCGTGGTTTCGATGATGAAGGTGCTCCAGCCCTCGGCGAACGGATAGCAGTGCGCCTGGTACCAGCCGTGCTCACTCTCGACGAAATAGAAGGTAAATGCGTCGAAGGGGCGCCGCGTGCCCAGCCAGATGTACTTGCACGCGCGCAGGTCGAGGTCGGGTTGAAAATGATCCGCGTATTTTCGCCGGATGAAACTGTTGATGCCGTCCGCGGCAATGATGAGGTCCGCGTCCGCGAAGGGGGTCTCATCGGGCACTTCCCGGCCGAATTCGATGCGGGCGCCCAGGGCCAGGGCCCGGTCCGTGAGGATGTCCAGCAGCTGCTGCCGGGCGATGCCGCAGAATCCATGCCCGCCGGAGCGGATGACCCGGTCCCGGTAGTACACCTCGATGTCGTCCCAGTGGACGAAATGCGCGGTGATTTCGTGGTACGAGACCGGGTCTGCATCCCGCAGCCGCCCCAGGGTTCCGTCGGAAAACACCACACCCCAACCAAATGTGCTGCCGCGCGAGTTGCGCTCCACAATTCGGATATTGATGTCTGGATCCCGCAGCGCCATCTGGATGGCCACGTAGAGCCCGGCCGGGCCGCCTCCGATGACTGCAACGTCCATGGACATCGCGGCGATTCTCGCAGATTCCAGGGACTTTCAGAAACCGAAAACCACGCGTCTGCCTTTAGAACTATTTGCTTGTAAATCAGCAAACTGACGTGTTAAGCTCTTGCTTCAACTCGAAATATGCCCATCGGCGAATTCCGGGGAAAAAGTTATGCAGCATGTTGGGCGGGTGTGAGTGGCGAGCCGGCAGTTCAAGGCGGTCTCACATCGAAATGCAGGAAGTGCACGTTCGATTATCGCCCTGGAGGGCACACAATGAAACACTGGCATCGACTTCTCTTTTTTACATCTGTGATTTTCATGTTTACTGCTTCGGTGGCGTTGGCCGCGCTTGACACTCCGTCTCTTTCGACGGGAACGAGTGGCCACGCGAAGCAGACCATCTATCTGACCGCGGGACCGAGCGGCGCGCCGTACGGTTTCACGATTCGCTGGATGGACCAGGCCACGTACCTTGCCAACGGCGGCCAGTTCAGCTCGACGCCCTCACTCGACGAGAGCTCGGCGAGCTTCACCGGGACGCCGACGCTGAACACCTTCGGCGGCGAGTACACCACCTTCGAACTCGGGCCCAACCAGACGATCCGTCTTGAGATCGGTGACCTGGGCGACGAGACGGGTGTTGCGGGGACACTGAGCGAGCTGGACTCGGGGACGCGTTACTACTTCGCGGCCTATGTCAACGATTCCAACGGTGACCCCGCCAGCAACCTCAGCATCATCGTAAACGACCTCACCACGACGTCGGACAACTGCACGTACACGCAGGGCTACTGGAAGAACCACCCCAACGCGTGGCCGGTGTCGTCGCTGATGCTGGGCAGCGTGCTGTACTCGAAGACCGACCTGCTCTCGATCCTCAACACGTCGGTCGAAGGCAACGGTCTGGTCAGCCTGGCGCACCAGTTGATCGCCGCCAAGCTGAACATCGCACAGGGTGCCGATCCGACAGCGGTCTCCGCGGCGATTGCGGCGGCCGACGCGCTGATCGGCTCGCTGGTGGTTCCGCCGATCGGTTCGGGCTACCTGGATCCCTCGATCACGAGCATGCTCACGCAGACGCTCGATGATTACAACAACGGCATTACCGGCCCGGGCCATTGCGGCACCGTGCCCGCGAGGCAGACCACCTGGGGTTCGGTCAAGTCGCTGTACCGCTAGACCATCCCAGGGCATTGCAACCAAAAGGCCCGTCGCTTCGGCGACGGGCCTTTTTTGCGTCTCCCCGGCAGGGTTGATCCAGGGGACATATAACTGGAGGCGGCATCCGAATTCGAACCGGAGAATATTGATTATTCACATTTGTGTGCCATAAGCTCCTGGAATGTACCCGAGGTTGCCATCCTGCCATCCTCTCGGAACCTCCCTTCTATTCGTCGCTCTCACATGTTTCGGCTGTGCTTCCTCTGTTGATCCCTGGC
Organism: Candidatus Krumholzibacteriia bacterium; assembly: GCA_035687255.1. GTDB lineage: Bacteria > Krumholzibacteriota > Krumholzibacteriia > WVZY01 > JAKEHA01 > JAKEHA01. The sequence continues at coordinate 3,756 of DASRYI010000010.1, forward strand.
GCGTCGCAGAGACGGCAGGAACAATTCAAGCCTACCAACACTATGTAGAGCACAACGACAAACACCTGGACGAGGCACGGATGCGATTGGCAACCCTCTATATCGCCCGCGCTGATTCATTGGACACAATAACCGGGTATCGGGACTTTCGCTCAGAATGGCGCCAGATCGTGGGCCCACCCAATTCTGCCTCGTTCGAGCGGCTTCTCGCATATGATTCGACCGCCGTCGTACGAATCGATTCCATGACTGCTCAACGTCTTCGACACACTAGATCGATGCGCCTTGACGTCGATCTTACAGCTGAGGACATACAGCCGAAGTGGAACGTGCGTGACGTTGCCGCACGCCTTCTGGGATATGCGGGGATAACAGTAGACTCGACCAGCGGCGCGCGGGCGTTTGTCAAGGTCCACACCCGCCCACTTGCGGCAGTCTATGTGCCAGGAGTAATAGACACCAGTCGGGGCCTGATTGCCAAAAAGCAATTCACCGGCGCCGAGGCAACCGGGACGATTCGCCTTCAAGACGGTGACGCCTGGATTGACACAGACTTTGAAGAGTTCAAGCCGTTCGAAACAAGCATTCCGGCCGCAATTCGTTCAGGGGACGGCCCCTGGATCTCGGTGCAAAGCACTTACGAAGCACCCGTGCCCTACCTGATAGAACCCCCATTGGCCTCGGCCTTGGTCAAGGGCATACTGGAACCGTTGTCGAAAATCAGAGGGCCCGAGTCCCTGACGAACGCATTGCAGGACACCGAGTGGGACGTGTTGTTTGCGGTCGAGAAGCTGATTTCTCCGCCGATTCGTTTCAGCTCCCGCCATGACCCGAAGAATGTACCACTGCTTCTTGATACGCTTGAGCGACTGGAAAATGATCACACGCCCGCCAGCGAACGTATCAGGGAGAACTGTTTTGCATTGCTTCGAGGCATCGCCGACCCCCTGGGCATGTCCCTGCGGCGCGAGGATGGAATCCCGGACGATGTCGCTGCATGGAAGGCATGGTGGCTGAGCCAGCAAGACAGCCACGGCGCCCCCACTCGACAGCGCCAATAAGGCATTTTCAACCTCGGTCAAGTCCCGCGACCTGATAACGACCAGGAATGACCTTCCAAATCCTCATCTTGTGATTGAGCACGTTCTACGGTCCGCTATTCGCACCCCACGCCGGAAGCCAGGCAACGGGCCGTTTCCCGGCTCGATTCCCCTGTGCACTTCACGTCTGCAGCACTTGACCCGGTCGAGGCCGGTATGGCCCCGCCGCGACGGGCGCCTAAGTCACACAATTGCTGGAAGAAAGATTGGAGGCGGCATCCGGATTCGAACCGGAGAATAACGGTTTTGCAGACCGTCGCCTTACCACTTGGCTATGCCGCCTCCGGAATCTGCGGCTCGTGATCCGGAATCACGGAGTGAAGAAAAAGAAGATGGAGCGGGAAACGGGATTCGAACCCGCGACATCCACCTTGGCAAGGTGGAGCTCTACCACTGAGCTATTCCCGCTCCGAAAACTCGTTGTTGAAGCAGCTATTATAGAAATTCCGGGGCCGTTGTCAACGGTGTACCCCGGGCCTAGCGGCCCCGGGGAACGTTGACCTTGGCCGGCACGATCCAGGCGTCCGGGTAGTAGTGGCTGCGGACGGTGGGCAACACCGCGTCGGCATCGCCACGCTTCACGTAGTCCCCCACCCGCACCTTGTAGACGCCACCCTCGAGGTCGAGGTAGGCGGGGACACCGAGGCGCTCCGCGGCCACGGCGCGTGCATTCTGGGCGACGTCGCGATCCGCGGACGCGAAGACCTGGATGCGGAATCCATCCACGGTGACAACCGAATCGGCCGTCGCCGGTGCCTTCGCGAGGGTATCGGGAGGGGCTTCCACGTCGGTCCCTTCCACGCTGCTGTCGGAAACCGCCATCTCTTCGACATCGGCTTCGGGTTGGGCGGCGCCCCCGGCCGGCGGCGGAATCTTTCCCTCGGAACGGAAATCGTAGGTTCCCTGCGGAGCCGGTTCCACGCGCCCGGTGGATTGTTTGGGCGGAGACGTGGCCCCGCATGCCGCCATCCACACCAGCAGCGCGGCGGCCGCAAAGTATCGCACCCACTGGTAACGCATTGACCGAAACATATCACCGGCCTGTCGATGGCGCGAACAAAAATCAACGGGGGCGCGAGAGCACACGATAATACAACGCCTCGATCTGGTCTGTGATCAGATCCCAGTTGTAGGTCTGCTCACACCGCGCACGTGCCTGCGCGCCCAGTTGCTCGCGCACCGCGGCATCCGATGCCAGTTCCATGAGCGTTTCCAGCAGCGCGTTGACGTCACCGCATTTGAAGTAACGCGCGGCCGGTCCGCCCACTTCCACGTTCTCGGGAATGTCGCTCAGCACCAGCGCCTTGCCGTGCGCCATGGCTTCGCACACGGTAATCGGCAGTCCTTCCACGCGCGAGGCCAGCACGTAGAAGAGTGCGTGACCGTACAGCGCCTGCAGCCGTTCGCCGAACACGTCCCCGGTAAACAGCACGCGGTCGCCCGCCGCGCGCTCCAGTCTGTCCGAATAGGCCGTGCGCGGCGTTTCCGACCCAACAATCACCAGGCGCAACGTGGTCGGAAACTGGTTGAACGCTTCCACCAGCGTGTGCAATTCGCGGTCGGGGATGATCCGGCCCACGGTGAGAATGTAGCCGCCCGGACGCAGTCCCCAGGCGGCAAGCGGTGCGGGATCGGGCGGCATCGGATGCGGCGACGCGCCGTTGGGAATGTACTCCGCGCTGACACCGTGGGTGGACTGGACGTGTGCCTGCATGAGACGCGATACCGCAATGACAGCATCACTGTGTTGCGCCCCGATGGCTTCGCCCCGGTGCAACATGCTGCGCGCGCGACTTCCCCACTTCACCTGCCGCCAGTCGAGCGCATGGAACGTGGATATCACGGGCCGGCCCCACATGTGCGCCACGGGTGCGCACGACGCCGGACCGATTCCATGCAGATGAACGATGTCGAATCCGTGCGCGCACGACGCCTCGAGCGCACACAGCAACGTGTGGCTGGCGGCATCGGTGTGCTTGGTGTTCAGGCTGGGACGGTACGCAAGGCGCACACCCCGGAACTCAGCGTCCGCGCCCCGGGGCACGTAGCCGCCCGGAACCGGGTCTCCGTTCCTCCCCGGGCGCATGCGCGTGCGGCAGTAGACCCACACCTGGTGCCCACGTTCCGCGAGGCGCGTGGCCACGGCTTCGACGTGGGTCTCCACGCCACCGTAGCGCGCGGGAATCCCCTTCTGCCCGATCATGGCGATGCGCAGCGGGCGCATTCCGGTCAGTCGCGTCACGCGGCCATCCTCCGGGTGCTGCACACTTCTGCGTAGAGATTCTCAAGGGTGCGCGCGTGGGTATCTGCATTGAAGGTGTCACGCGCTTCCTGCCAGGCCGCGTGTGCCCGCCGGGTCGCCTCCTCGCGATGGTCCCACACGGTTCGTATTGCGTCTGCGAGCGCCGCGGTAGCGTGCGCGGGTACCACCGTGCCGCCCACGCGGGCCGCCAGCTCCGGCAGCCCGCCTCGGTCGGAAACAATCACGGGAACGCCCGCGTCGGCGGCTTCGAGAATGGTCATGGGAGCGTTTTCCGGACTCAGTGTCGGCAACACCACGGCCACGGTTCGGCGCAGGGCCGCGTTCAGCGTCGCGCGCGTCACGTGTCCGGCAAAGTGCACGCGCTCCCCCGCATCCCGCCCGGCACGCTCCCGCAACCCCGCCTCGTCAGGACCTTCTCCGAAGATGACCAGTGGAACCGCCGGCGCGTACGCCATGGCGTCGACCAGCACGCGCACACCCTTCTCGGCGCTCAGGCGTCCCACGTACGCCACGAAACGCTCCGGCAATGCGTCGAGCAGCGCGCGATCCTCCGCGCCTGCCGGTGCCTCGCCCGACGAGGGATTGAGTGGTGCAACGTACACGACGCGTCCGGCGTCGATGCCCGCGTCAACCATCACGCCGCGCAGGTACTGGCTGGGCGCCACCAGCCGGTCCACCCGGTCGTACACCCGTGTCCAGCGCTGCCAGTAGGATTCCAGCGCGAGCAGTCCCGAACGCGTCCGCGATCCCGCGCAGCCCACCATGGGAGCACGGTAGAAGCGCCCGCCCCGGCAGCGATAGCACAAGTCCCCGCGCGCAAACAGCGCGTAGCTCGGACATACCAGCTTGTAGTCGTGCAACGTCATGACCATGGGCACGTGCCGCCGCGCCAGCACGTCGATGATCGAGGGAGTGAGCTGGTGGTAGATGTTGTGCAGATGGGCCACGTCCGGCCTCACTTCATCCAGCAGCCCGGAAAGACGCGCGGCCGCTTCGCGCGAGCGGATGAACTCGCGCACGGCGCGGGCCGATCGCGTCGTTGACGCGGGCCCGTCATACTCGCGCCGGGATACGAAATGGCGGCTGTATGGGGACGGGTGATTGCGCGGATGGGCCATGCCGAAGTGCACCACGCGGTGGCCGCGTTCTTCCAGCACGCGCGAGAGCGCAAACAGATAGCGCTCGCTACCGCCCTTTTCGTAGAGAAATTTGTTGGCCTGAAGAATAATCACGGAGCGTCCGGCCCGACTGCACCGGCGCACTAGTGCGACAGATGGGATTTGACTTTCTCGCGTGCAATCCATCCCAGCGCGCGCGGCAGGTTCTTCTTCAATTCCGAACGGGCGGTGCAGATCATCCAGCACTGTTCGCACCCGGCGATCTCGCGCCGCACCTGCGCCGCCTGGCCCGATTCCCACACCGACTCGAAACTCGCCCCCCGCAGGTCGCCCATCGGGGACGGAATCGTGAGACAGGGATACACCACGCCCTCGGGTGCCAGATAGAAGAAATCGATGCCCGCGCGGCAATCCAGGATGCGCTTCTTCTCCTGATTGAACACCAGTGTTCCCGATTCGAAATAGGCGCGCAGCCAGCGCTTGGGGTGATAACTGCGCAGCTCGTGCTTCATCACGTAGCCGAGTGCGTCATACAGCGTCTCGTTGGTCACGTCCTGGTTGACCTGGGTGGAGAAGTAGATGTCGGAGTTCTGCGCCACCGCGGTCGTAAACTGCACGCCGATCTGGTTGGCGAAATCGTACACCTGGCGCATCTCGTGGATGTTCTCGTTCATGGCCGTGAAGCCGATACGAATATTGGTGAAGCCACGCTCGCGCAGCTGCTTCAGCGTCGCGGTCGCGTTTTCCCACGCGTGTTTGACGCCCCGGATGCGGTTGTGCGTCTCGCCGATGCCGTCGAGCGACACGCCGATACCAATATTGGGAATGGTCTTGCGCAGTTCCTCCATGCCCGCAACGATCTGCTGCGTGCGGAATCCGTTGGTCGAAACCACGATGCGGGGGTCGTCGCACCTGGCGTGGATCACCTTGACGATGTCGACCACATCGCTGCGCATGAACGCTTCACCGCCGGAGACGTTGATGTCCTTGAGCGACGACGGCACCTTGGCGTAGTCGTCGATGGAAAGGAATTCCTGCGGTTTGAGCTGCCAGATGTTGCACATCTCGCAGCGCGCGTCGCACCGGTAGGTAAGCGCAATGATGGCGTCGGTCGGGTACCCGGGCGCGGGCTCGGCCGCGGGTTCGGGCACGGAAGTCTGGCGTGAGTTCTCGATCATGTGCGTCTCAATGCGTCATCAGTTCGTCGAACAGGGCCTGGTAGCCCGCTGCCGTGTCTTCGATGCGGTACCGCTCCTCCACCCGGGTGCGCGCGTTGCGCGCCAGCCCGCGGGCCGGTCCCCCATCATCTAACGTCGCCACGATGGCGCGCGCAAGCGCCGGGGCATCGCCGGGCGGTATCAGACGGCCGGTTTCGCCGTCCACGACGACCTCGGGCACCGACCCCACCCGGGACGCGATCACCGGGATGCCGCAGGCCATGGTCTCCAGCACCGACAACGGCAGTGTCTCCACCACGGCCCGCGAGGGCAACACCACCGCGTCGCTGGCATGCAGCAACCGCGCCACGTCGCGGCGGATTCCCAGAAATTCGACGCGGTCGCGAATGCCCAGATGTTGCGCGTGTTCCTCCAGAACGCCGCGTCGCGGTCCGTCGCCGGCCATCAGCACGCGCACCCGGCGCCCCTCGCGTCGCAACGCGGCCACCGACTCCAGCAGCACGTCGTGGGCCTTTTCCGGGCGCATGGCCGCAATCATGGTGACGACCGCGTCGCCGCCGTCGATTCCCAGAGCGCTGCGCGCATCGGCACGCCGCTCCGCCGTCACCACCGGCCACTGCGACACGTCGATGCCATTCTCGATGATCGCAATCTGCGCCGGCGAGAGACCGCTGGTCGTTCGCAGGTAGCGCGCGTGGGTCGCCGAAACTGCCACCACCCGCGACACGAACTCCGTGAGCACGCGCTCACGACGGCCGAAGCTGGGACGCATGCGGCCGTCGGAATCGAGCAGCCCGGTGGAGTGCGACGCGATGATGGCGTCGGGGACTCCCGCGACCAGCGCCGCGGAACGCCCCAGCCACATGGCGTCCATGTGATCCATGCACCACACCAGACCCGGCCGGAAGGAACGCAGGCAGCGCTCGAGGCGCCACGCGCCGGCAACATCGCGGCGGTGCCGGCACAGATGTTCCCGGGTCTCCAGACCGGACGCGCGCAGATCCGCCCCGATGGGGCCCGCGTCGTGCAGAAAGTAGAGACGGATGTCGTACCGGTCGCGCGGAAGGCGTCGCAGGACATTGCCGGTGACAATCTCGGCGCCACCGACACCGAAGGTCGAGGCGACCAGGGCAATCCTGCGCTTCTCCACCGCGCGTTACGAGCCTCCGCGGCTGCCGACGGGCTCCACGTCGATGACGCGACCGCCTTCGCGAATCGAGGCCACGGCCGCTTCCAGCACGCGCACCACGTCGAGACCGTGTGCGCCTGAACTGCGGGGACGCGCGCCCTTTTCGACGCAGTCGATGAAGTGCTGGCAGGCAACCTTGAGGGGTTCGGCGTCGTCCAGGCGCGGAATCAGGATGTCGCCGTATCGGTACGAGAGTTGGAACTCTCCGAAGGTATCGTAGTGGGGCGTCACCGTGACGCCCTTGTCATAGATGCGAATCTTTTCCAGCGCGCTGATGTCGTCATACACCAGCATCTTGCGGCTCCCCACCACGGTGGTGGAGCGAATCTTGTTGGGATTGAGCCAGCTCACGTGGACGTGCGCAAGCACATTGCCGGGATAGCGCATGGTCATGAAGGCCACGTCTTCCACGTTCTTGCGAATGCAGCAGCTGGCCTGCGTCGCCACCGACTCGGGCATGCGGTCGAGAATATAGTTCAGAATCGAGACGTCGTGCGGCGCCAGATCCCAGACCACGTTGACGTGTTCCTGAAAGATGCCGAGGTTCACGCGCGTGGTGCTGACGTAAAAGATCTCTCCCAGCTCGCCGGAATCGACGACTTCCTTGATCTTGTTGACCGCGGCCGTGTACACGAAGGTGTGGCCGGCCAGCAGCACGCGGCCCGCCTTCTCCGCCTCCGCGACCATACTGGCGCCCTCCGCACTCGACAACGCCAGCGGCTTTTCCACGAACACGTGTTTGCCGGCGCGCAGCGCCTCGGTGGCGAGGTGGCAATGGGTCTCCGGAGGCGTGGCCACCACCACGGCATCCACGTCCTTGTGCGCCAGGATGCGTTTGTAGTCGGTGGTGGTTTCGATCTTGGGATAGAGGCTGCGCATGTGGCCCAGCCGCTCTTCACTCAGGTCCGAGCAGATCAATACCTCGGACCCTTTCAGGTGGGAAAAATTCCGGATCAGATTTGGCCCCCAATAGCCACAGCCGATCACACCGATGCGAATCAAGGGAAACTCCTCTTGTGTGTGATGGAAACGATCAATAGCCGCCGAGACCGAAGAGCATCACCGGTACCGTGCGCAGGATGATCTTCATATCGAGGGCCATGGACCAGTTTTCGATGTAGTAAAGGTCGAGCATGACCATCTCATCGAACGGCACGGTGCTGCGTCCGCTGACCTGCCACAGGCCCGTGAGGCCGGGCTTCACGGCCAGACGTCCGCGGTGCCATTCTTTGTAATGCGCCAGCTCGTATGCCAACGGGGGCCGCGGGCCAACCAGCGTCATTTCGCCGCGCAGCACGTTGATGAACTGTGGGAGCTCGTCGAGGCTGGTCTTGCGCAGGAAGCGTCCGATGGACGTCACGCGCGGGTCGTTCTGGAGTTTGAACACCCGGCGGTCACCTTCCTCGGCATTCATCAGGCGTCCCTTGATGAAATCCTCCGCAAAGCTCCGGTGCTGGTGGTCGTTGTTGTCCACCAGCATGGTGCGAAACTTGTAGAACTTGAACGTGCGGCCATCCTGTCCGACCCGGTCCTGAACGAACAGCACCGGCCCTTCGGACGTCAACTTGATGAACACGGCTATCAGCAGGTAGAACGGCAGCCCCAGCACGCCGACGACGAGGGCAAACAGGATGTCGAATGCGCGCTTGACGATGCCACCGCCGCGCACCCGATCCCCCATGGGAATCAACTGGGATGCGCCGCGGACCGCGTCCGCCGCGTACAGCGGAATGACTTTCTGATCGGAGTATCTGAACGCTGCAAGATTCTTCTTCACGGCTGCTGACCTCGAATCTGGTGGGTGCAATTCAAACGGATACTTCGACTCGAGACAAAACATCGGCGACAAGGTCGACCTGTTCGTCCGTCAGTTCCGGGAACACCGGAAGCGAGACCAACTGGCCGGCGAGCGCTTCACTGACCGGGAACGCATCCGCCGTGCGAGCGAACTGCGTGTATCCCGGATGCCGGTGCGCGGGGGGAACGATATGCTTGCCCCAACCGATCCCCGCCGCTGAAAGCGCGTCCTGCACCGCGCGCTGGCGCGGATGCGAGACTGCCAGAATGTGAAACACGGGTTCTGAACCGGCCACGCGCGCCTGGAACATGAACTCCGTTCCCTGCAAGCGCGTCCGGTACCGCTGCGCAATGGAGCGCCGGCGTGCGTTCCAGCGATCCAGGTGAGCGAGCTTGACGCGCAACACGGCCGCCTTGATGGTGTCCAGCCGGTAGTTGTATCCCAGTTCCGGGAACACGTTGGGCTGGTACTGGCCGTGGTGCCGCAGCGCGCGCGCCTTCGCGGCGATTTCCGGATTGTTCGTCGTCAACGCACCACCATCGCCGATCGTTCCCAGATTCTTGGTCGGATAGAACGAAAACGCGGCGGCATCGCCGAGCGAACCGGTCTTGCGTCCCGACAGGGTTGCCCCGTGCGCCTGGCAGGCGTCTTCGACGACCGCGATCCCGTGCCGTTTCGCGATCGTCATGATGGCATCCATGTCGCAGGGCTGTCCGTACAGGTGAACCGGGATGATGGCTCTGGTCCGCGGCGTGATGGCAGCTTCCAGACGCTGCGGGTCCATGCAGAAGGAGGCGGGATCGACATCCACCAGCACCGGGGTCGCGCCCGTGTACATGATGGATTCGACCGTCGCGATGAACGAGTTGGGGACCGTGATGACTTCGTCCCCCGCGCCCACGCCCACCGCAAGCAACGCCACATGCAACGCAGCCGTGCCCGAGTTCAACCCCACCGCGAATTCACAATCGCAGTAGCGCGCGAACTCGCGCTCGAACTCCTCAAGCGAGGCACCCAGGATGAAATCGCCCCGTGCCAGCGTTTCCCCGACGACGGATGAGATCTCAGCCTGAAGCTCTCGGTGTTGCAGCGTTAGGTCCAGGAAAGGGACCCGTTGCTTCTGCCCCATCGATGACACCCGGAATTTTCCTTACAGTTACGTACTGGCCCCTGACGCGAGCCAGTTGATTTTAGCACAGTTACGCGCCGCGCTTCCACACGTTTTTCCGCGTCGGGATGCGGACATACGGGTCCCGTACTGCGTCAGGTGGACGCCGGCTGCAGCAGGGCCGCTACGGCGTTCCGGATGCCCTCGCCGCGTGCCTGCGGGCCGTAGCGGGCGTGTACGAACGCCCGGCCCTCACGGCTCAGAGAGAACGCAAAGGAAGGATCGGAAACGATTCTCTCAATGTGACTTCTGTACTCACCGGGAGTGCCGGCGACGAGCAGGTGGCGCCCCGCTTCGAGCCCCATCCCGTCGATCGCCACCGGGGACGCCACCACCGGTACCCCGCGCGCCAGGGCTTCCAGAATCCGGATCCTCAGCCCTCCCCCGTAGCGCAGCGGCACCACCAGGCACGCGCAGCGATCCAGGTACGGCGTCACGTCGGCGGTGTGGCCGGGCACGTCCACGTGCCGCAGTGCGCCGAAGAACTCCAGCGACGCTGGCAACGCTCCCCCGACCACTGTGAAGCGAATGCCCTCGATCGAGGCCAGCAGCGGGTGGATATCGTGGGCAAAGTACGACAGTGCATCGCGGTTGA
>DASRYI010000011.1:0-7953 GCA_035687255.1 Candidatus Krumholzibacteriia bacterium
TCGTGACCGGCCACCACGATCTTCCCCCGGCTGGGACGCAGCGTGGTGGCAATCATGCGCAGCGTGGTGGTCTTGCCCGCCCCGTTGGGGCCGAGCAGTCCGAACACGCGCCCGGGCTGGCATGTGAACGAAATACCGGCCACTGCATCGACGGAGTCGCCCTTGAAAAGGTGGCCCATTTCGCGCTTCTGCTGTTTGGAAAGTTTGAATGTCTTGAAGACGTCGTGAACTTCAATCATGGGGCGTGAGGATACAGTCGATGGTCCCCGGCGGCAAGGAGAATGACGGACGCGGTTCCGCCCATCGCGGGCGGTCTGTCTATTTCAGCAGTACCATCCGCCGCGCGGCCGACGACGAACCGCTCTCGAGCCGGTAGTAGTACACACCCGAGGCGACTCCCACCCCGTGGTCGTCATTCCCGTCCCACTGTGCGGTGTGCGCGCCGGGCGCGAGATCACCATCGAGCAGGGTGCGCACGCGCGTGCCACGCACGTCGTAGATGGCAAGCCGCGCGTGCATGCGCCGGGATATCTCAAAGGCAATCGTCGTGGATGGGTTGAATGGATTGGGATGGTTCTGGCCCAGTGAAAAGGGTGTTTCCGGAGAATCGTCACTCACCGCTGTCGCCGGACCGGTGTGCCCTTCAACGGAGAACAGATAGAGCCCGGTGGGATGATCGGACACGTACACGATGCCCGACGGCGCAAACGGATATGCGTTCCATGCACCGTTGTAGATGTTGCTCCCGGTTTCGTCCTGGTACGGTGATGTGTCGTAGGCGTCGGCAAGCACGGGCGAAGCCGGATTGGAAATGTCAAACACCTTGAAGCCCGCGGTGTAATAGCCCACGAACATCAGATCGCCCACCACGTAGAGCTGGTGAACGCGCGACGTGGGGTCGTTGATGGAATTGACGCGCAGCGGCGCGGCGGGATCGCTGATGTCAAAGACGTCTATGTCGGGCGTCGGCGTGACCGCCAGCTCATCACACACATACAGATAGCGCCCATCCGCGGACTCGTCGCCGCTGTGGTACGACATGATGGTGGAATCGTCGTTGCTGCCCACAAAAGCGGGAAGCCAGGGTTGGGACACGTCCCAGATGTAGAGTGCGGTCCAGTTGAAGTCATACAGCCGGTCGTGGCGCCAGGTGGAATCGTGACCGAAGTTGTCGATCTTGTACAACGAGTCCGGGTGGGTGGGATCGTTGACGAGGTCGTAGATCGTCACACCCACATACTGCGCGTACAGGTTGCCGCGCGGCGAAATAGTAATGGTGTGCGATGAGTGAAACTTGTCAGGCAGAACCACCGGGCTGGCGGGGTTGGAGATATCGGTGACGCGTGAGTTGGAGCCGCTGCCGGTGCCGTCGCACGAGTACATGTAATGCCCGAAGGGCTTCATGTCGCGTCCGGGGACCGTCGTGACCTTGCTGATCTCCACCGGAAGGCTGGGATTGGACACGTCGACGATGAAGACCCCGCCCACGTCGTCGCCCACGAGAGCGTACTCCTTGTGTGTCTTGTGATCGTAGTAACCCCAGACGTTGGTGATGCGGTGTGTGGTGGGAAAGCTGAGGTGGCCCACCAGGGTGATGTCGCCGAAGGCGGCGTGTGCGGAGCCGTGGCCGACCGCCAGCAGACACAGAGCGAGGATCACTGCGCCGGTGGCGTCGCCGCGCGCGCGAACCCTACTTCTTCCCGGCCCCGGCCCCATCGCTGACTTTCTCCTCGACCCGGTGCACCATGGCATTGACCCCCTCGCCCAGGCGTTTCGCGTCCAGCGCGTCGCCGGGGATGTCGGGATTGGCGCTCATCCACAGCGTGGGCGCGGGCGGATCGATGGAGAGACGTGCGTCGGTGTCGTAGAGAAGCAGCACACCGGTGGCGGGAGTGTCTTTGGACACCACGGCGCCGCGAAATGCGTTGGCGACGAACGCCTCCGAATCCCAGAAATACACCAGGCGACGGTCACGTACCCGGCTGCAGGCGGCCGCAGCGCGAAGCTCGGTATCCTCCGGGCCGAGGCGTGTCCAGACCACATAGGCGCGCAGACGCGGGCTGGCATTTCCGGAGAGAATTGACTGAAGCGCGCCGATCATTGCCTCGCTCGAGGGATCGGAGGGCTTGAGAATGGCCACCACACGCACCGCACCCGAGGCCAGGTTCAGGAACGATACCAGGGTTCCGAAGTTCTGAAGCCTGGCAACCGGCTGCGCCGGCTCCGCAGACGGAGTCGTTTGAGCCGGGGCCGTGGTTTGCGCCGGCACACGGGTAGCCTGCAGGGCGATCAGGATGGCGGTGCCGAGGATAATGAACGCGCGACGGTACTGCATGGGAATCAGGATCGCGTCTCGGGGCAGCGATCGTCTCATTATACACCAACCCCGCCGCCGCGGAAACCTCAGATGCCGCCGCGCCCCCGGCCGCACCCGGGTCACCAGGAGACGCGCGTCGCGGTTCCGAAGCCGGGCCCGAGGAAAAGGGCGTTGAGCAGCAGTCGTTCCGCCCCATGATAGTAGCCGCGAAAGTCGGGCAGGGCGTCGAAAACGATGGCCTGTCCGTCCCCGCACGCGTCGCGCATGGCGTACACGGTTTCACCCCAGCGCGCACGTGCCTCCTCCCACATGAGCCCCGACAGACGCAGGTGGTCGGCGGGTGCCAGCCGCGCCGGCACGTCGACATTGTCGGTGACGAGCGCGAGCGGGTTGTTGAGCAGCGCGGGCACCACCTTTCCACATCCGAACGCGAGCCAGTCCTCCTGGTTCAGGTCGACGGCCACAATCGCTCCATGCGGATAGAGTTTGCGCGCGGTCTCGTCGTCGCGCTTGAGGGCGTCGAGTGACGGTGATTCCGGCTTCTCCGTGTTCTTTTCACCGGTCCCGGACCGCTTCTTTCCGGCCGGCGCCTTTCCCTCCCATACCGACAGGCTGTCAACCTCGGGCGCGAAGGCGATGGCTGCTTGCTGCGTGGCACGCGTGTACCTGTCCAGGTCCTTGAGCACCTGCTCGCGCGGACGCGCGGAGGAAATCGCCACCGACGAGTCGGCGAGAAACGCGGCACCGCCGCCTTCGCCGATCAGCGTGCCGCCCGCCTTTGCAAACGAACGCAGATTCTCGACGCCCGCGTCCCCCAGCAACCCCTTGTATCCGGCGGCGCCTCCGTCGTTGTCGGGAAGCACGATGACGTTGTACTTCGATAGGTCGTCAGCCGCCACGTTCACCACATCCAGTGTGGAGACGCGCACGCGCATGCGGCTGTCGAGCAGATGCCAGATGGCGCCGAAGTCGTAGCCGTTGATCCGCGAGCCCGCCACCAGCGCGATGCGCGGCGCCTTGAGAAGGATGAAATCATTGCCGCCGAGGTCCGCATAGATGCCCTTGTTCAGCCCTTCGTCCACGCCCACCAGATCCACGCCGGCGTTTTCGGCGAGTGAACGCAGCATGGCGACGTCGAGCGTCTCGTTGCCCGCGCGGCGGATCAGGTAGCTGCCGCGCGCATAGTCACGGCCGGCGGCGCGAAACGGCTTGCGTGCACACCACACGTTCACGTGATGCTCGAACAGACGCGCCAGCAGTTCGAAGGCGCGGTCATCGACGCCGTCGAACACGAAGCCCACCTTCGCGTTCTCGTTGGTGAGCGATCCGCGGCGTTCGCCGATGACGTATTTCTCGGTCGCGACCCCCGGAACGCCGTCCACCTGGTAAGCGGGAATCCCGTACGCGAGCGGCATGGACCACCCGGTGGTGTCGTACAGCCGCGAATCATCGCGCGCGAGAATCTCCCGTTTCTCCGTCTTCAGAAACGCCGTCGGCAGGCGGATGTCGAATGCCAGGATGGCTTCGACCAGCTGCCGCAGCGGCTGGTTGGTGCGCACGATGGCGCTGCCGGCGGGAACCTTCACACTTGCGGAGTTGGTACCATCCCACGCCCGCGTTTTCGAAAGTGTGGCTTCTCTGGTTGTGCGTTCGACTTCAATGTGCTGCGCCTCGAGTTTCTCGACAAGCCGGTCCAAACGCGTCTGATTGCTTCCGCGTATGAGCACGAACGTCTGGGGTTTCGATCTCAGGTTTGCTTGTTTCTGGGCGAAGTAGTCGTTCAGCAGCTCCTTTCGATTCGCGGCTATCGCCGCGATATTTGCCATGGAAGCGATGAACTGGTGGTGCACCGTCTCGCGGAACGTCATGATGGTTCCGTCGGGGCGTTTCACCTGCGATCCATCCACGCCCGCCTGCTCGAACAGCATTCCCACCGCGCCGAGATAGCACCCGTATGAGCTCCCGTAGCCGGGATACATCTCCTCGTTCCACTCGCGCGTGTAGTAACTCCAGCCGAATTTGTCGAAGGCATCGGCGTGCGCCTTCGCCACGCGGTCCCACCACTTGTGGATGTAACTGGTCAGGTATGGATTGAACGGCTCGCGCGGCGGAGACATCAGATACTGGTCGTACGGTCCCATCTCGTGGCAGTCGAGCACGTAGTGCGGCATCCACTCCATCATGGCGCGCGTCTTTCCCCGGGTCTCGGGGTGCACCTGCGCGAACCAGTCACGGTTGAGATCGAACAGGTAGTGATTGGTACGACCGTAAGGCCACATTCCCGTATGCGAGATGCTCTGCACATCGTGGCTCGGGATGACGCTGTTCCACGACGCGAGCTGGGCGAGCCAGCGCGTGCGGCCGTCGGGGTTCTCGGACGGATCAATGGACACCACGCAGTTGTCGAGAATCTGCTTCGTGGCGTCGTCGGTTCCCGCAACCAGTTGATAGGCGAGTTGCATGGCGGCGTCGCAGCTGGACAGTTCGTCGCCGTGAATGCCGTAGGCCATCCACGCCACCACCGGCGTGGTGTCGATGATCTTCTTCGGATCCGCGCCGCCCAGCGTACGCGGGTCGGCGAGCTTCTGGCAGTTGGCCTTGATCTCGTCCAGGCGTCCCGCGTTCGCGTCAGAGGCGATGATCAGATACACCAGCCGGCGTCCCTCATAGGTCTCGCCGTAGGTGTGCAGTTCCACGTTGGGGAACCCGTCGAGATACTCGAAGTAGCTCAGAATCTCCGGATTGGACGCCGGCTTCGACCCCACCGGGTAGCCCAGGAAGTCGGAGGGCGACTTGACGTCCTCGCGGTACGTCCCCCCGGGCCAGAAGGGCGCGGTGTAGTCGCCCGCGCCCGGGTCCGGACTGACGCGCATGGCCTGCGGGTCGACCCCGGCGGGCGTGCTGGATGGGCAGAGTGCCAACAGGAGGCCGGTGAGACCGGCAAGCAGGGTCGCACGCATAGGACATCTCTTTCGGCTGGAATGAATCAGGCTAATCGATTGGGCATTCGCGTGTTGCACGGCCGTGGTGGCGGCCGACCACTGGGAGGCGACTGTAGAGGAACGCAGTTCGGCTGTCAAATCGCGGCCGGGAGGTAAACCTTCCGGCCGGTTTTTGCGTCTCATCCCTGAGGCGGTACCGAACCCCTAACCACGAACCCGAGAGGAGACCCCTCATGAAAACCCGTCGATGGATCACCCTGGCACCGGCCGTGTTTGCGCTGGTTGCCTCCGCCTCAACTCTGGCATCCGCACGCGCCCACGAGACCGTGAACCAGGTGTACGACACCAGCGATCACCCGCGCCTCAGTCTCAGGAACATCAACGGGGATGCCACCATCGAGGGATGGGACAAGAACCGTATCGAGGTGACGGCGGTAAAGAGCGCGTCGTCGCAGGATCGTCTCGACGATCTCGATGTCAAGTTCGACATGGATCATGACTATCTCCGTATCGGCGTCGACATCGACAGCGACCACCACTGGTCGCATCACGAGGAAGGGCCGAACGTCGAGTTCACCATTCACGTGCCGCGCGGTACCCGGATTTCCGGGATGAGCCTGGTGAACGGCGACGTCGAAATCACCAACGTCACGGGCGACGTGGAAGCGTCGTCCGTGAACGGGACCGTCTCCGGCGAGAAACTGGGCGGCGACATCAATCTCTCGACGGTGAATGGGCGGGTCGAGCTGGTTGCGACCGCCGACGCCGGGGCCATTCGCCTGCACTCGGTCAACGGCGATGTCATGCTCACACTCCCGAAGAAGTTCGATGCGCGCATCGAAGCCGGCACGCTGCACGGCAATATCACCGCGGTCGAGGGGATGGATGTGGAAGCAACCAGCTTTACCGGTAGCTCCATGCACGGCACCATCGGCAAGGGCGGGATGAAGGTCGATCTGAATACCGTCAATGGCAGTATTCGGATTCAGCGTGAGGGAGACAGCGGGACGAAGAATCGCGAGTAGCACGACGACAGGTCCCGCGTGATCGAACGGGTGGAGGTGTGATGTGGAGCGGGCAACGAACCGGCGGTGTCGGCGCGCATGCATGACGAAAAGGAGCTGGTGCGGCGAGTACAGGCGGGGGAAGCGTCCGCCTTCCGCCAGTTCGTAGAGCGCTACCAGCGCGAGGTGTATGGCCTGGCCTATGACCTGTGCGGGAATCATCATGACGCCGAGGATCTGTCGCAGGAAGTTTTCATCAAAGTGCACCGGGCGATCGGTTCGTTTCGTGCCGACGCGAAGCCGGGCAGCTGGTTGTACCGGATCACCATGAACGCCTTTCTCGACTCACGCCGCCGCAAGCCGGTTCAAATCGTGAGCCTGCACGCGCCCTTCGACTCGTCGTCGGGTGACGATCACCCGGTCGATGTGCCGGCCCCGACCGCCGGCCCCGATCGGGTGACGCACTCGGCCCGCGTGCGCGACGACGTGGACCGCGCCCTCGACGTGCTCTCCGCGCAGGAACGATCGGTGTTCGTGATGCGGCACTATCACGACATGCCCATCCGGGAAATCTCCGCGTCGCTCTCGCTGGCGGAGGGAACCGTGAAGAGCATGTTGTTTCGTTCGATCCGCAAACTCCGCGACCGCCTGTCGCAATATCGCGAAGAGGCGGGTGATTCGGCATGACGTGCGAACGCGCGCAGGAAATGATGGTGGATGCGCTCTATGGCGAGCTGGAGGCCGTCGCCGCGCGCGAGTTCGAACAACATCTCGCGACGTGTGCGGCCTGCGCCGCGTTGCTGGAAGAGCTGCGCGCCACCGGCGCCGCCATGCGCGAACGCACGCGGCCCGATCCGGGAGAGGAATACTGGGAAACGTACTACGCGCGTCTCGAGGCGCGCATGCAGCGGGAGCAGCCGGCCATCGATTCGGTTCACAGATCGGCGCGGCGGCGGTCCTATGTGTCGTGGGGATACCGTGTGGCCGCCGCCGTTGCCGTTCTTGCCGCCGGGGTGTGGATCGGACGGTCCAGCCTGCCGCACGCCCCGGGAGAATCGAAACCCGTGGTGGCCCTGACGCAACCGCATACTGCCACCGACACGACCACGCCGGGGAGCCTGCCCGCGCAAGACAACACGCACACACCGGCCACACAGGGTGGCGGAACCGTCCGTGACGCCATCAACGGCCCGGCCTCCCGCGGCCCCGAAACCACGGGCGGCGGTAACGTGCAGCTTGCATCGGCGGACGTTCGTGCGCGCGACTACATCGAGCGCTCGCAGGTGTTGTTGCTGGCGCTCGTCAACGCCACCGACGATACCACCGCCATCGACTACGATCTGCAGCGCCAGCGCGCGGGCGCGCTGGTGCGGGAGGCCGCCGTGCTGCACGACGACCTCCCCGGGAGCGACAATCGCCGTCTCCGCGACCTGGTCACGGAACTGCAGCTGATTCTGCGTGAGATCGCCAACATGGAAAATCAGAAAGACCTCGCCGCCGTGCAGATCATTCGCAACCGTGTGAGCCGCGAGGGCGTCCTAATGAAGATCGACGTGGAGCAGATGCGCGAAGACGCGGCGCCCACCACGGCGCCGCCGGTGAAGCGCAAGGGCGCCATCGACTGACAACCAGGAGAGATATGATGAACAAGCGCAGTGCAATGTGGATGTCCATGGCCGCAGGGGTGGTA
>DASRYI010000012.1:0-9425 GCA_035687255.1 Candidatus Krumholzibacteriia bacterium
CCCTACGTCGACGCTGACCGTATCGGCATCTGGGGCTGGAGCTACGGCGGGTACATGACGCTGGAAGCCCTCTTCAACGCCGGTGACGTGTTCAAGGTGGGCGTCTCGGTGGCCCCGGTCACCGACTGGCGCCTGTACGACTCGATCTACACCGAGCGTTACATGAAGCTTCCGAAGGACAACGAAGAGGGGTACAACGCCTCCGCGCCGCTCAACGACGTCGCCGGCTACCAGGGACATCTTCTGCTCATGCACGGCGACGGCGACAACAACGTGCACATGCAGAATGCAGTGTCGCTGGTGCGCAAGCTCATCGACAACGGCCGCGACTTTGACTACATGGTGTTCCCCGGCAAAGAACACGGCATCGCCGGCAGCAAGGACCGCGTGTTTCTGTTCCGCAAGATGACGGAGTTCTTCGACCGCAACCTGAAAGCGGCGGGATCGGTATCGCCGGGAGCAACGCCCGCGCCGTGAAGACCGACGTCTTTCGCAGACGCGTTACCGAAGATCCCGCCGACCCGGGATTCGGCGCCAAAGTTTCCGCAGCCAGCGGCCAGCGGTTGCTCAACCGCGACGGCACCTTCAATGCGCGGCGGCGCGGCGTGCGCTCAACGCAGACGTGGAGTCCCTACCACGATCTCCTCAACATGTCGTGGAGCCGGTTCACCCTCGCGGTGGTCGGCCTGTTTCTGGGGCTGAACCTGGTGTTCGCGCTGGCCTTCGCACTGTGCGGCCCCGGCGCCATCAGCGGCCCCAACGCCAGCACCTTCGGCTCCCGTCTGCTGGAGTGCTTCTTTCTCAGCGCGCAAACCCTGTCCACGGTGGGCTACGGGCATCTGGCTCCGGCATCGACCGCTGCCAACATCATTGCCGTGGTGGAGATGTTCTTCGGCTTTCTGATGTATGCCATCGCGGCGGGCCTGGCGTTTGCGCGTTTCTCGCGGCCCATGGCGAAGATCGTCTTCAGCGACCGCGCCGTGGTCGCACCCTACGGCGATGCCACCGCGCTCATGTTCCGCTTCGCGAATACCCGCAAGAACCAGCTGGTGGAAGTTCAGGTAAAGGTGCTTTTCAGCATGCTCGAGGTAGTCGGCGGTGAGCCCGCACGCCGCTATTTCCAACTCGATCTGGAGCGCGAGCGCGTGGCTTTCATTCCGCTCCACCTGACCGTGGTGCATCCCATCACCGCGGCGAGCCCCCTGCACGGACTCTCCCGGGAGGACATGGCGCGCGGCTCCGCCGAGCTGCTGGTGCTGGTGACCGCCATGGACGAGACCTTCTCCCAGACCGTGCACGCCCGCACCTCGTACACCCACGCCGAAATCGAGTTCGGCTCCCGCTTCGCCACCGTGCTGACGTTGGGGGACGACGGCGTGGTCGAAGTCGACCTCCAGCGCTTCCACGAACTCGAGCGGGTGCAATAGGGAACGTTCCAACTGCGGGCGTTCTCGTCTATAATGGTCCGATCATCGACGGCGCCCCGTCGCCACCGCTTTTTCGTGCTGGAAAGGACTCTCATGCGTATTCCGATTCGTTCTGCTGTCGTCGTGCTCGCCGCCTGTCTGCTCCCTGCGCTCTCCTGTCACAAAAACGAGGAATACTCCCAGCATTTCAACAAGGCGTCCGACGAGACCTTCCACCGCGACATGTCGGATCTCTCCTCGTTCAAGCTGTCCAACGGGGCCACCGTGTACCTGCAGGAAGAACGCACCGATCATCAGGTGGCAGTCTGCGCCGTGTACCGCGCCGGCTATTCGCGCGACCCGAAGGGACAGGTGCAGCTGGCACATCTGGTGGAGCACATGCTCATGAGGTGTGCCAGCGGCCCGTACAAGACCGGCGAAACCATGAGCGTGGTCAAAGACCACAAGGGTATGATTTCCGCAGAGGCGGTGGCGGACTTCATTCACGTCGACTACGTGGTGGATGCGGACCGGTTGGACGAAACGCTGGCCATCGAGGCGTCGCGGTTGAAAGAACTCTCCTGCGACGAGGAAACGTTGAAAGCGCAGGCCAAAGACGTGGTGGATGAGTTCGGCCGGACGCTCGCGGCTCCGCGCGCAAATCTGGGCCGCCTCTCGCTGGGCGCGCTCTCACACATCATCTACTACGGGGACACCTTCATCCCCATGGAAGCCAGTCTGTCGAAATACACGCTCGAAGACGTGCGCAAGTTTCATGACACCTACTACCGCCCCGACGACATGATTCTGGTGCTGATCGGCAATTTCAAGAAGGCGGATGCCGAGGCGCTGGTGCGCAAGCACTTCGAGGCAATCCCGTCACGCCCTGCGCCGCCCGAACCGGTCATCACGCTGAAGCACTCGGTGCGCGCTACGTGGGATGTTCCCGCCCACGTGGAGTATTTCGTCGCGCCGGGCCCGTTTACGGATCCGACGGACCGTCTCATCCTCACCATGTTCGGGTCGTTCGTGCAGCAGCTGTTCCAGAATTCGGCCGACGTGTATTCAAACTGCCAGGCGGTCTATACGTCCAACCAGTCGTATCCGGTGGGACGCCTTCCCTTCTTCGTGTTCGTCCAGGCGAGCGAGGGCTTCACCACGGACAAGGTGGTGCCGTCCCTGTTTGGGCGCTATGACCAGGCCGTAAAAGCGTTGGAAGACGACCGCCAGGTGGAACTCATCAAGACCGGAATGGTCAGCTTCCTCACCTCCAGCGGTCTCAAGCCTGACCAGCCCGACTACCCGATGCTGCACTTCCAGGTCATCGGCCAGGAAGCACTCATGGTGGCGCTCAAGAGCATGCTTCTCAACGGCAAGACGCTGGATGAGTTCACTGCGGAGATCGAGGCAATTACTCCCGACCAGTTCCGCGCTACTGTCGCCAAGGTCGATCGTGACAAACTGCTGACGATCACCATCGATCCCAGGAGCTGACGCCCGTGACCGGGCGCGAGCCGCTGCGCCGCGCCCGGTCATTCTTCTGCCAGTCCGTGTTCTTCTCTTCACAACCTCCCGTCGCACAAGAAAATGTGCGCCGCGGCCCTTGACAGATCACGTTTACCGAATAGTTTATCAAGTGTCGTTTGGGACTGGACGCCACTCGCTTCGGTTCACCAACGCCGACCTCCCAACAACAGACGAAGCGTAGTGGACGCGAGATCTCTGTTTGGATCACGCGAGGGGCAAGGTATGCGCTTCGGCGCGTTGAGCCGGACGCTATCCCGACACCCGGAGTTGTCGGACACGCGTCGAAGCGCGGACGAGGTCGAAAGGAGGACATCGACCAAACTGCGAAGGCGATGCAGGGCGGTTCGAAACGAATCGGCGGATGGTGTTGTCAGTGGATCGTGGCAACACAGGAAATCGATTCAGTAGGATCGCCAGGCAACCGTGGGTTCCTCCTGGGGGAGGGATTTACTACTGATTCGCGCGCCGGCCGTTCGAGGCCTCCGTGGAAGGGTGGACTGCACAGCACGAACGGACCGGCGCGCATCCGATGTGCATCGTCCTCCAGGCGAAGAGGAGTCGCACCCTCGAGCGGCTCCTCTTCGTGCGGGCGACACTCAGTCGATGTAGCCCATGGCGCGCAGTTGCGCGCGAATCTCATCCAGATCTTCCGGCGAGAGTTTTCCTCTCACTTCCAGAGACTCCAGCGGATGGGGAATCTTCCCCCACTTCACGCGCAGCCAGATGCGTTCGTGGAAGTAGTACAGCACCATACGAATGGTGTGAAACACCAGCGTGATAATGGTGGATTCCTTCCAGTCGTGGGTCACCAGCCACGTGATCACGCTCAACATGACCACGCCGACGATTCGCCACGTGATGGATTTCATCATCGACCGCTTGTGAGTTTCCATGTTTCCCGACCGGGTTGAATTGTGAGGGTTTACAAGAATCGGCGCGCACGACGGGTACCCCCGTAGTGCGCGCCTAGCCCGGAAAACGGCCCGCTGGATCGTTCAACCCGGCGAACCATTCCCTTGCCCTTGCATGAACCGCTTTCGCGGTTGCCTGAACTATATCCATCTTCGCGCGATCCGACAATCGCCAATACCACACCCACGCGGGCTATTCGCCGCCCTCGCGCGGGAGCATGTCGGGCGGAACGATGCACTGCGCGCGGCCGTTGTACTGGACCAGGTGACGGATGTATGTGATGCCGTAGTCTTCGTCGGCATTGTCCTCCGGTGCTGCGGTGGCATTGCCGTCAGACAGCCGGTTCCACAGCAACGACGACAGGGATGCGCCCATGCCCGGAATCGGAAAATCAAACTTGAACAGCCCGCGGGGCGCGAACTCGATCACTTCGGCCTCGTCATTGGGACCGATCTTCGCCATCTCGCGCGCCATCATGATGGCGTCCTGCAGTCCGCCGATCCGGTCCACCAGACCGTTCTTCTTCGCATCCATTCCCGTCCACACGCGGCCCTGCGCCAGCGACTCCACCTTTTCACGTTCCATCCTGCGGTTGGCCGCCACGTCATCCACGAAACGCGCGTAGAGCTCCTTCATGGTGCCCAGCACAACCTCACGCTCCTTGTCGTCGACGGCGCGGTGCGGAATGGCGAGCGGAATGGGCAGATAAGGCGGCCGCAACTGGAAGAACACATCGGCGTGATCACCGCGCTTCACAAAGTCGCCTTCCATTCCGGTCTTCTTGCCCAGTCCGTTGTCCCACACCCAGCCCGCAATCACACCAATCGAACCGGTGATCGTGGTGGGCTCGGAGACAATGGAGTTGGAGCACATCGACAGCCAGTACCCTCCCGACGCAGCCACGTCGCCCTGCGACACCACCACCGGCTTGGTCTTCATGATGGCGCGCAACTGTCCCGCCACCACGTCGGAGGCCATCGGGCTGCCGCCCGGAGAATCGACTCGCAGCACCACGGCTTTCACGTCGCCGCGATTCTTGACGTCGCGCAGCATTCTCTCGAGACGGCGCGCGTTGATGCCGGTGTCCATGTCGCACGCGCCGATGGCGTACACCACGGCGATCTTGTCGCGCTCGCCCCATTGCTTGGGCGGATACCAGCGATCCGCCAGGGCGGACACGCCCACCATCGCCTTGCGCCGGCCCTCCAGTTTGCCGATCCGCTCTTTCATGTCGTCCCAGCGCCCGGTCCCATCGACCAGCTTGTTATCGAGTGCGGTCTGCGCGGTGAAGATTCCCTGCTCGTTGATCCAGTGATCCACCGTGGCCGCGCTGACATTGCGGCTGGCCGACACGTCGTCGCGAAACGTGGTGTAGTACTGGTCCACCAGCGCCTGGCGCTGTTCCCGATCGGCGTCGCTCATGTTGTGCCGGGCCAGCGATTCCACCGCGCTCTTGTACTTGAGAAAGCGGAACTCCTCGAACCCGATGCCCAGCTTCTCCAGCATGTTCGCGATGTAGGTGCGCCCCATCACGTAACCGGGCAGCACCACCATGCCCTCGGGATCGATCATCACGTAGTCGGCGACGCTCGCCAGGTAGTACGTCGACTGCGACGCCTCGTCGATGAACACAACCACCTTCCTGCCGGTGGCGCGGAACTCCGCCAGACGCTGGCGGATTTCCCAGGCCTGCCCGCGCGTGAACCGCGACCCGCTGAGGTTGAGCGCAATGCCCGCAATGCGCGAGTCGTTGCGCGCGTCGTCGATGGCAGAGAGAATGTTTTCCAGCGAGGGACGATCGTCGAAGAACCGGTAACGTGCGTACGCAATCGGTCCCATGGGATGCATCTGCAGGTAGCCGCTGTTGCGATGCCACGGCAGCGTCAGGCCGGAACGCTCGGGATAGCCAAGACGCACGCCCCACGTGGTAACGTCGCCGTGGTTGTTTTGATCGTAGTGCTGTTGTGCGGACCCGCGCAGCACACCCTGGTGGAATCCGGCGCCGAACGAGTACGCCAGCGCGATACTGAAGGTGCTCTCGGTGTCCTTCGAATCCGCCACGCGTCCGATCAGCTTGAGTCCCGCGGGAACTTCGACCATGGCACCCGCGCTCCAGGGAACGTTGCTGTCATAGCTGCCGCCCACCACGTGCGTTTCGAGGTCACCGAACAGCGTGAGCTTGTCGTTGCCGATGGGACGCACGGCCACGTCGAACACTTCGCGGCGGTCGCCGGCCTGCATGCCCCACTGCTCCACGCCCCCCAGGGATACGTAGTGATTGAGGCGCCACGTCAGGCCCAGTTGCAGCACGCCCTCGCGATCGAACTGGTCGGTGTCGCCTCCCGACCACCCGTAGGCCAGTCCCGTGGTGATATCGCGGTTGCCGCCCGCCAGCGCGATGCGGTAGTCCGTCACGCTGACCTCACCCGAGGGGAGTCCCCGTTTGGTGTGCACCGCGCCGAATCCGAGGTTCTGGGCGCTGGTAAACAGTCCCCACTGGTCCAGGCCCGATTCGTCGAAGTTGGACCAGTAGAACTCGGCCTCGCCGCCGGGCATCATGGGATACACCGAGGGATTGATGAATCCGCCGCTCGCTTCGGTGAACGCCGTCGGGCTGGTGAGATTGAAATTGAGATGTTCGTAGTAGGACGGAATCGATCCGCCGAGCGCGGCCTGCGACGCGATGGAAAGCGCCAGCGCTGCCAGTGCGACCACCGATATGCGTCTGTTCATGATGGAATCATCCTCTCGAAAATCCTGCGGTGACCTCCGGAACGCCGCCATTGTATCCGCGGACGCATGGCCATTCAACGTCGTTGAGTATTCGGGGTGCCCGGCATTACAATCCGCCGGTCACTACGCACTCACGGAGGAGCATGTTTCTTTCATTTCTGGGTGCCGCGGGCACTGTCACCGGTTCGAAGTACGTGTTGCGGATCGAAGACCGCAACTACCTGGTCGATTGCGGCCTGTTTCAGGGTCTGAAGAATCTCCGCCAGCGCAACTGGGAAGCGCCACCCTTCGACCTGAAGAGCATCGATGCGGTCATCCTGACGCATGCCCACATCGATCACAGCGGATACCTTCCCGTCCTGATGAAGCAGGGATACAAGGGGCCGGTGTACTGCACCGAAGCCACCGCGCAGTTGTGCGGCATTCTGCTTCCCGACTCGGGCCATCTGCAGGAAGAAGAAGCGGGTTACCTGACTCGCCACAAGATGGCGCGGCACGACCCCGCCCTGCCGCTCTACACGCGCGCCGACGCCGAGGCCACGCTCAAGCTGCTCAAGCCGCTGCCGTTCGACACGGATTTCGACCTCGGTGGCGGTGTGCGCTTTCGTTTCACGCCCGCCGGTCACATTCTCGGTTCCGCGTGGGTCACGTTCCTCAAGAATGGATTTCGCGTGGTGTTCTCGGGTGACGTGGGGCGTCCCGTCGATCCCATCATGAAGGCGCCGGTTCCCATCACGCACGCCGACGTGCTGATCTGCGAATCCACCTACGGCAACCGCATCCATCCTCCCGACAATCCCTACAACCAGCTGGGTGGGGTGATCCGGCGCACCTTCAAGCGCGGCGGCACGGTGGTGGTTCCGGCGTTTGCGGTGGGACGCACGCAGGCGTTGCTGCATCTGATCTCGGAGCTCAAGAAGCAGGGCGACATTCCCGACATGCCCGTGTACCTCAACAGTCCGCTGGGCATCGACGCCACCGAGATCTACGCCGCGCATGCCGGCGAACACCGCCTCGATCAGGCGGCGTGCCGCGAGATGTTCAGCGTGGCGGAGTTCATCCGCAGCGAAGAAGCGTCGCGCGCGCTCAATACCACGGGCGGTTCCGCCATCATTCTGGCCGGATCGGGCATGGCCACGGGCGGTCGCGTGGTGCACCATCTGCGCACGTTGCTCCCCGATCCCAGAAACACCGTGCTGCTGGCGGGATTCCAGGCGCCGGGTACACGCGGCGAGGCGTTGCAGCACGGCGCCGGGGAGGTCAAGATATTCGGCGAGTACGTGCCCGTGCGCGCCGAGGTGGTGGAGCTGGATTCAATGTCCGCCCACGCCGACTACGTGGAACTGATCGACTGGCTCAAGAGCGTGAAGGTCAAACCGAAGCGGATGTTTCTCACTCACGGTGAGCCGCCCGCAGCGGACGCGTTTCGCAAACACATCGAGCGCCACCTCGGGTGGCATCCGGAGATTCCGGAATACCGGGATGTAGCCCGTCTTCTATAAGAGGAGGATCCCCATGCGTGCACTCAATCTCTGGCGCCGTGTCGCCGTGGCCGGAATCGTCACCGCCACGCTGGCCGGTTGCGCCAAGACCAGTCTCACCAATCTGTGGCGAGCGGACGACGGCGCGGCCCCGCTGGGAAACCTGCTGGTGATTTCGCTGGAGCGCGACAACGACGTGCGCACCCTGTGGGAAGACGCGATCGCGGCCGAGTTTCAGGCCAACGGCGTGATGGCCCGTCCCTCGCATACTCTGTTTCCCACGGCGCCCCCGGACACGCAGCAGGTGGTCACGGTGGCACATCGTGACCGGTACGACGGCGTGGTGGTCACGCATCGCCTCGCGGTCACGGAAACGGGGAGGTTCGACAACTCCTACTCCAAGACCGCGCCCAGCGGCGCCGGCGAGTACTGGCGCGGCTGGTACTTCACCAACTACATGCTCGCCACCGAATTCGTGGCCACCAACTACGACGACAAAGCCAGCTACCAGATTGATCTGGCCAATGCGACGGGCGGCGGCACACTCATGTGGACCGGGAGCACCACACCCATCAAGCCCACCGACCCCAGGAAACTGCAGCAGGAAGTATGCGGCGAGCTGGTTTCGGAGCTGATGCGGCGCGGTTTTGTCGCGAAGCGGTAGCGGTTACGGCGCCCGAGACGCTGGCGTCGGTGTTTGCACATAGAATGTCAGCGTGAACTCGGCTTTGAGCCGCCCGCTCACCACTCCACCACCGGGATGCCAGTCCTGGACGTCCAGCGTACCGTGCGTGGCGGTGTCAATGCGCGGCGCGGGTGCGACAGATCCGGCGTCAGTGCGCGTTTTGGTGGCACTCACCAGCTGCGGGCACATGCGATCTCCCGCGAGAAGCACGATTTCTTCCTTATAGCGGCACTCGTCGCCGCAGGAGCCGCGTCTCGAAAGCACCAGTGTGTCGCCCCGGACCACGGCACCCCATTGGCTGGTCCCGCCCCAGTCACCGCGCGTTTTCATGGCCTCGGTGATCCCCAGATGACGATCACATCTTACCGTGATCTTTACATCCTGCGAATTTCCCGCGCCGCAGGCGGTTGCCAGCAGACCGGCAAGTACCAGACTAACCACTGTTATTTCGCTCCTTATCATTCTTTGGTTTACACCCCAACGGTCGGATGATACCATGACCGCGCGTGTTTTCGACACGCTCCCGCAATTCGTTTGAATGCTGTGCACTTTTGCCCCGGAGGCAACCGCATGAAACGGTTCACTCCAGTGCTGCTCATTACCGTTGCGGCACTTTTACCTGCTTCGCTTCCCCTGAATGTCGGTTCCAGCCCGCCACCACGGCTGTGCGGAACCGTGCTC
>DASRYI010000013.1:0-8259 GCA_035687255.1 Candidatus Krumholzibacteriia bacterium
CGCGCGTATCGGGAAGCGGCGGCACGTCCAGATAGCCGAGTTCGTGCGGGTCAGCAGGCGTCGACACGTCGACCACCTGCACACCGGCAGCAATGTCGGATACGTACAGGCGCCCGTCGTGAACCGTCACATACCTCGCTCCGCGACGAGCGGCGACCCCCGCGACGAGGGCGGGGTGTAAGGGATCGGTGATATCGATCACGTGGGTTTCCGCGCCGGCCGCCACGTAGGCGTAGTTTCCATCCGCCGCGACCCTGTTAACGAAGCTTGGAACACTCAGCGTCGCCACCACGCCGGGCGTGGGACCTGAGATATCGACCATCGCGACGCCGTAATAGGAATTGGCCACCACCGCGTAGTCGCCGGCGAGCGCCACATCCACCATGTTCTGTTCACTCCCGGTAGTGCTGCCGGTCACGGTGGGCGACGCCGGGTTGGAAATATCGATTGCCTTCAGTCCCCCGTCGCCCGCCGCTACAAACGCGCGCGGCCCGGAGACCGCAACCCGGTAGGCAGCACCCGGGAAATGCGCTGTACCAACCACCGTGGGCGAATACGGATTGGACACGTCGACCACCGCGAGCCCCTGAGTGGAGTTCGCCACGTAGGCGTAGTTTCCCGACACGGCGACATCGTCGGCCCAGTCGCCCAGATCGACGTGACCGATATGCACGGGTTGCGAGGGATTCGCCACCGAGAGAATTTCGAGCCCGTACTGACCATCCGCGACCACCGCATAGTCCTGCATGAGTGCAAGGTCGAACGCGGACGAGAGCCAGTGGGTCCACGGCGGCGTGTACCCGATCAGGGCCTTCATGGTGGTGGCGTAGTCGGCGCATCCAGTCGGCGTTGGCGACCCTGGTGCAGTGGAATTGTCGTTGCTGCAGCCGAAGATCAGCAGGGCGAGAAGCGCACCGAAGCGCCGGAAGCGCGAATGCATTGGACGCTCTCTTTCCAGGTGGGGCCTCGATGATAGCTGCGGGGATTTCATTGTACACCTGATACCTGATGACGCAAAGACCGTCTGTGGCGCCGGCGCCAACCCCGGCCAACCACGACCCTGCCCATTTCGCCCCTTCCCGATCGTTGCGGTGGTGGTAAAATACCCATGTATCGACCCGCCGGCGCAACCGACGCCGGCCCGTCTCTGGACTGCTGGCCATTTCCGCTATCGCCCATCCGGAGGACGTAATGAAAACGCACCGGACCTTCCTGGCGCTCCTTGCCATAGTTTCCCTGCCGGTGCTGGCGCACGCGGCTCCCTACAACCGCCCCGTCTGTGTCGAACCCGGCGCACAATCGCTCTCGATGGCAATTCCCGACGGGGTTGGCGGCACCATTGTCGTGTGGTCGGACCACCGGGGACCCGACGCGGACATCTACGCGCAGCGCATGAACGCCGCGGGCGACATGCTGTGGCCGCTGAACGGCGTTCCGATTTGCACCGCGGTCAATGATCAGACCGGGCCCGAGCTGGTTTCCGACGCTGCGGGTGGCGCGATTATTGTGTGGAATGACATGCGCGCCGGCGAGTGGTTCGACGTCAACTGGCCGTCTCCTGACATTTATGCACAACGCATCGATGCCAACGGCAACGTCCTGTGGGCAACCGACGGCGTCGCGATATGCACCGCCGACTACGGCCAGCAGGGTGCGCGCATCACATCCGACGGCGCGGGCGGCGCGTTCATCACCTGGGGCGACGACCGCAACGGTCCGGAGTGGCAGTGGCCCATCCCGCGTCTCTACATGCAGCATATCAATGCGTCGGGGCAGGCACAGTGGACGGAGAACGGCGTGAGTCCGTGCGACGGATGCGACGCCTGGGGTAATACCGCGGTGGTACCGGACGGATCGGGCGGCGCGATTGTCACGTGGAGCAACCTGTATGCACAGCGCGTGGACGCGTCCGGAAATCCAGCGTGGACAGCGAGCGGCGTGATCGTGAGTTCCATTGGCGGGGCTGAGAACCAGTCCGTCATCCCGTGCGGGAACGGTGGCGCGATTATCGCCTGGGATGCAAGTCGAACCATCAACGGCACCAGTGCCTATCATATCTACGCGCAATGTCTGGACGGGTCGGGAACACCGCTGTGGACGGCGAACGGCGTCCCACTGTGCGAGGCGGCCACCGGCCAGTTCAGTCCCCGGATCGTCAGCGACGGCGCCGGCGGTGCGATTGTGACGTGGGATGATCTGCGCAACGTGTGGTTCGACATCTACGCGCAGCGTGTGGACGCCAACGGCGCGATGCAATGGCAGACGGACGGCATTCCGGTGTGCATGGCCGGTGGCGATCAGGAAGCTCCCGACATCGCGAGTGACAATGCCGGCGGCGCCATCATCTCATGGCAGGACTACCGCACCGGTCAGACGTCCCAGTACTGGGATATCTACGCGCAACGAGTCGACGGTTCGGGAACGGCTCAGTGGACACCCGGCGGCATTCCGATTTCGACCGCACCCGACGCGCAACGTGCACCGATCGTGGCCTCCGACGGCAATCACGGCGCCTTCATTACATGGACAGACCGGCGCTCGGGATCCGACGACGACGTCTACGGCCAACATGTCGACGGAAGCGGACAACTGATCACCGCCGTCGGCGGGTCGGTTCCCGCGGCGCACGTCGTGGTCGGTGAGAGCCGGCCCAATCCGTTCAGCGATGGAATGGCCGTCGACGTGACACTCGACCGGGCCGCCGCCGTCAGCATCGACGTGTTCGACGTGGCGGGGCACCGGGTGCGCACACTGAACGCCGGACGTCTGGACGCCGGTGTCACCCGGCTCACCTTCGACGGCCGCGACGATCACGCCCACGCACTCCCCAGCGGTGTCTACTTCTACCGCGTGCATGCGGGTGCCGACGTCGTGACGAAGAAGATGGTGATTGCCCGGTAGCCGGCGGGATGCGCGGTGCCCGTAGACGAGGCCATAGCCGGGTGCTAGACTTTTTGGTAGCGCGAGAGCCCCAGAGTAACGCGGACTCCCGCCTGGTCGTCGACACCCCAGTACGTCGGCCGGGTGTCCCTCCATCGAATCGGCAATTCGCCGGCGCCGCATCGTTATCATCTGGAGGCCGCATCATGAAGCTCCGGTCCGCGCTTGCGCTGTCGCTGCTGTCCCTCTCGATCATCTTTCCAGTCGCCGCCCTCGCGCAGTGGTACCCGGACGGCACCCCGGTCTGTCTTTCCAAGAACAGCTCTGCGACCGACCAGGCCGTCTCGGACGGCGCGGGAGGAATGATTGTCGTCTGGGCCGATTTCCGGAATGGCTCGAATTATGACATCTACGCGCAACGGATCGATGCGAACGGAGTCGTCCAGTGGACCGCGGACGGCGCAGCCGTTTGCACCGCGGCCAACCAGCAGCAGTATCCGACGGCGGTTGCGGACGGCTCCGGGGGCGTGTTCATCACGTGGCAGGATGCGCGCACCGGAGTCACCGACATTTACGCGCAGCGGCTGAATTCCGCGGGCGTTGCCCAGTGGACCGCCAACGGCGTCGCCGTCTGCGCGGCAACGAATACACAGGTCGGTCCCGTCATCAATGTGGATGGCGCGGGGGGTGCCATCATCGCATGGACCGATCTGAGGAGCGGCACATTCAATGACATCTATGCGCAGCGCGTGAACGGGTCCGGAGTCGTGCAATGGACCACGGATGGCGTGGTGGTCTGCAATGCGAACTTCGGACAGGATGCGCCGATGATCGTTCCCGATGGGGCCGGTGGCGCCGTCATTACCTGGGAAGACACCCGCATCTCCGGTGATGACATCTACGCGCAAAGAATCAACGCTTCCGGAGGATCGGTGTGGACGGCCAACGGCGTGGTGCTGTGCGGCGCATCGGGCCAGCAGGTCTTTCCCAACCTCGTTTCCGACGGCGCGGCGGGAGCGATTGTCACCTGGCAGGATGCTCGCGGTATTGGTTATGACATTTACGCTCAACGTGTGAACGCGGCCGGCGCCGTGCAATGGCAGGGCGACGGCGTTCCCCTCTGCACGGCGCTGAGCGATCAGACTGCACCTCACATCGTTTCCGACGCTGCGGGGGGCGCAATCATTGCGTGGACGGACCAGCGCTCGGGCAGCGGCGACATCTACGCACAACACGTCACCCCGAACGGCAATGTCACCTGGACCGCCAACGGCACTCCGCTGTGTACGGCCGCCAGCGACCAGAACGGCCTGGCGATCATTGCGGATGGATCGGCCGGAGCAATCGTGACCTGGCAGGACAATCGCTACGACGGTGCCACCTACCATATCTACGCGCAGCGCGTGAGCGCGCTGGGCGCCCCGCAGTGGGACACCGATGGAATGCTGCTGGCGGCGGCGAACGGCGGTTCACAGACGTTACCGGTAATCGTGCCGGATGCATCCGGGAACGCGCTGGTCGCGTGGCTCGACTACCGCAGCGGAACCAGCGACGTCTACGCGCAGCGGGTCGAGGGACGCTACGGCTACTGGGGCCGCCCCGAGCCCACATTGAATGCGGTCACGGATGTTCCGGCTGATCAGGGTGGCAAGGTCCGCGTCGACTGGTACGCAAGCGGCCGCGACCAGCTCAACCAGCAGTTCATCGCCTACTACACCATCTGGCGCGCGACCAACGCGGCGGCGGCCCAGTCCGCGTCGCTTTCCGGCGTGCCGCGCGTGCAGCTCCGCGATGTCGGCGCTGAGTTCACCGGTCCCGCCATCCGCGAAGAAAAGACGGCGACGACCGACTACTTCTGGGAACTGGTCGGGAATCAGAACGCCACCTACCGGACCGCATACTCGTTTACGGCGCCGACAAACTACGACTCGACCGCGACCGGGCCGGCCACGACCCAGTTCCAGATCGTCGCACACGCGTACTTCAATCAGTACATCAACTGGCCCTCGAACGTGATTGCAGGCCACTCGGTGGACAACCTCGCCCCGGCGGCACCGCTATTTCTGACGGCGAACCGCGCCGGCGTTGATGTTCACCTGAAGTGGAACCGGGTGCGCGTGAATGATCTCAAGAACTACTCCGTGTTTCGGGGCACATCGTCGGGCGTGACGCCGATTCCGACCAACTTCCTCGCGGACAACACGGACACGGTGCTGGTCGATCCGAACGCACCCACCAGTGCGCTTTACTACATCGTCACCGCCAACGACGTGCACGGCAATCAGAGCGCGCCGTCGAATGAAGCCGCGGTCAGCGGCAACACCGGTGCGGGCAACCTGCCGCCGGTGACGGCGCTCACCGTCCTGCAGAACCACCCCAACCCGTTCGGCGGCGAGACCCAACTCGAAGTGGGGTTGCCCGCGAGGAGCGACGTGCGCGTCGAGATCTTCGACGTGGCGGGAAGGCGCGTCCGCAACGTTCTTGTGCCGAGCCAGGAGAAGGGTTGGGGTACGTTGCGTATCTCTGCGCGCGACAACGAAGGCCGGTTGCTCCCCAGCGGCGTGTACTTCTACCGCGTGCATGCGGGCGCCGACGTTGTGACGAAGAAGATGGTGATTGCCCGGTAGGTGATTCGCGCCAACTAATCGATCTTTCGATACACGGTACCGATATAGTCCACGAAATCCGGTTCGAGTCCCTGGGCGCGGATGATGGTCTGAATCTGCGCGCGGTGGTGGATGGAGTGGTAGTTGAGTTGAAGCGCGATGTCCTTGAGCGGCGCGGTCCAGTGCGCGCCGTCGAAGCCCACCCACTTCACCTCATTGAACAGTTCCTGCTCGCTCTTGCTCTCGATCAGCGCAAGCCACGCCCCCACGCTCTTTTCCCATTCGGCCTCGAGCTGATCGAGCGCATACACAGGCTTCCACCAGCTCATCCCGGGGTCGTTGGGAAATGCCTCGATGCGCTTGAGCCACTTGTTCTGCGAGTTGATGAGATGGCTGAAGAACTTGATCGACTGTTCCTGGTCGGGGAGTTCGCGGATTTTTCCCAGCACCTGCCGGTTGGCGCGGTCATTCCAGCGAAACGTGGTGGTCAGATACTGCTTCATTTCCATGTTGATCACCTCGAGTGAGTATGAACCCGCGCTCACGCGCCCGGAGCGGCTGGCGGCGTGATGCGAACCCGTTGCGCCAGCACCACGCCCACCAGCGCAATCACCACGCAGCCGGCGATGAACAGCGTCCAGGCGCCCAGGTGCGTCTGCTGCAGCGCAAAACTCCCGATGAATCCGGGCAGAAGCTTGACGAGCGAGCTGTGTCCCCAGGTCCAGTAGAGCCAGTCGCCCGGAAGGTTGGTGACTCCCGTACTGGTCACCCGCCATCCTTCCTGATAATAGAACGAGAAGATCTCTCCCAGCGAAAAGTAGTACTGCTGCGCGATCAGAAGACAACCCACCGCGATCAGTATCCGCCATGATTGCTTCCCTGCGCGCAGCGCGTCGCGCGCCAGCAACGCAACCGGGAAACATGCGTACGGCATGAGCAGCACCAGAAAGCGCGGGCCGAGCGAGAAACCGCCCGACCAGTCGCTGCGGCTGGCGATGAACAGCATCCGAAACACGGCCGCGGCCAGCAGCATGCGCGCCAGAAAGGCGTGCTCGCGGTCGAACCGGCGCCACGCGAACGCCGCCACCCACACCAGCGGACAGAACCACAGCAGCCCCTTGTTGGGACTGATCAACAGACCGGCAAAGCCACGCAACGGGTTGGTGAAAACGCCGTAGATGAAATTCTCCGCGGTGCGCCCGGTTTCGAACACGCTTCCGAAACGCGCGGCGTTGTACCAGCCCAGGAGCACGATCACAACGCCGAGACCGCCCAGAAAGAACATCGCCCGCCCGATTCGCGGCCGCAGAGGACCACGTCCATGCGCCGCATAGGCGAGGAAGAAGGGGGCGAACAACGCCGCCGTCACGTGCGTGGCGGCGGCAAGGCCGAGACACAGTCCGGCACCGACCGCCTTGAGACGCGCGTTCTGGTTCGAGCCAAGGTCCGGATCGCCCGCCATCAACAGCCCCAGCGCGGCCAGCGACATCAACCCCGCCAGCGGCTCGCTGAAAAAGGTTCCCGCGTAGGGCCACGTCAGGGTGGCGAATCCGAACATGACCGACGCAAATACCGCGGGAATCAGACTGCCCACCAGCCGCATCACCACCACGAAGAACAGCACCACGCTGAGCGTGCTGACAATCACATTGAATTGCGCGGCTACCCAGCGGATGCCGTTCACGTTGCGATCCTGTCCGGGACGGTGCCTCACGAAATCGTTGAGCCCGCCGGCCACCTGAAAGCTCACCGGCAGCGGTGTGCGGGATTTCGTAAACGTGCCGCGAGCCGCGAGCCGCTGTCCGATATCCACCAGCGGTGCGGCCGCCAGCGACTGGCCGGGCCCGAAGACCGAATACTCGCGTCCGTCCACGCCGCGCGAGATTCCGAACCCGGTCCAGCCCTCGAGACCGTGCTCGAGCGCAAAGGTACCGCGCGACACCAGCGCTTCACTGGTCTGGAACACGATCTCGCAGTCGGGAGAGCGAATGCCGCCGTAGGACATGAGTTCGTAGCCGAGGAGACAGCATAGCGCGAGCACGAGCACCGGGACGCGCCGTCGCGGCGGCGCCGGGCGCGTTGCCGCCCGGCGTTGTGGTTTTGTGCTGGGAGCCTTGCGGGGCAATGGGTGCGCGTCCTTACACGCGCTCGAACACGCCGGCGACACCCATGCCGCCACCGACGCACATGCTGACGATGCCGTAACGCGTATTGCGGCGCTGCATTTCGTACAGGAGTTGCGTGGTGAGCTTGGCGCCGGTGCACCCCAGCGGATGCCCCAGCGCGATGGCGCCGCCGTTCACGTTGAGTTTGTCGTCGGGAATCTTGAGTTCGCGGGCCACATATACCGCCTGCGATGCGAAGGCTTCGTTGAGTTCGATTACGCCGATATCATCGAGCGTGAGCCCCGCTTGTTTTAGCACTTTCGGGATGGCAAGCACGGGACCGATGCCCATCAGCTCGGGTTCGACGCCGGCGGTGGCGAAGGCGATCAGTCTGCCCAGCGGTTTGGCGCCCAGTTTCTTCGCCGTCTCTTCACTCGCAATCACCAGCGCCGCGGCACCGTCGCTCATCTGCGACGAATTCCCCGCCGTCACGCTGCCACCCACGCGGAACGCCGGCTTCAGCGCCGCCAGCGCCTCGAGCGACGTATCGCTGCGCACGCCTTCATCCACCGTGAAGTCGCTTTCTCTCGCCTCGATCTTCATCTTGGCGTTGACGCTCTTCTCCACCACGTGCACGGGAACGGTTTCGTCCTTGAACTTCCCCGCCG
>DASRYI010000014.1:0-3524 GCA_035687255.1 Candidatus Krumholzibacteriia bacterium
GAGATCGTTCCACGGCTTGAGCGGCGTCTTTGCATCGAAATTGAATTCCATGCCGGGTGAAGGCGGAAACGGCAGCACGCGTCCGGTGCCGGTAGCTGTCAGCGCATGCAGCGTGACATCGATCTTGTCCAGCGTGATGCCTTCATTCGGTGTGTGCTGGGGACGGAAGGTGCCGTGCACGTCGGCCTTCGCGGGAATGCCCGGCTTCTTGACGAACGTGTCTTTCTGCTCGAACGACGCGTTGGTCGCATCCACGGTGCCCGAGAACGACAGCGCGGTGAGATTGCCCTCGAAGCTGGCGTCGGCGCGCATGTCACCGCCCATCACCGGCGGCGGCATCTTCGGGTCCGTGCTCTTGAGTTTGAAGCCATCGAGCGCGATCGGTTCGGTCTTGAGCGAGCCCTTGAGCGCCGCGTTGGCAAAGACCTGCGTGGAATCCGCCATGAAATCGAACGGACCGCCGGACGCGGTGAGTGTGAGATTGGGCGCTTTCGCACCGAGCACCGTGGCCGAGACGTTCAGCGATTGCAACATCGCGCTGCCCAGCGTGCCCGATACCTCCGCGTCCGCCGTGAGATCCCCCGGGACGGGCTGCGGCGCGGGCTGCCCCGGTTTGGCTCCCGCCGCCATCAGGTCCGCAATCTTCACGGTCGCAAGGGCCACCTTCACGTCGAGCGGTGTGGCGCGCAGGGCCTCCTTGTTGGAAGGGTCTCCCAGCGGGCCCGCGGACGCCTCGACATGCACATCGTGCGCGTCGCCGAAGACGGCGGCGTCGAGTTTTGCGTCCAGCTTCTCGCCAATACCGACGTTGCTCGCCGTGAAATCGATGTCATGGATGGTGCGGTCCATTCCCGTGACGTGATCGGAATAGCGCAGTGTGCCGTTCACGATGTCGGCCACCGCGAGCACGGCCGCCATGCTGGAATTGGACGCGGGCTTTCCGCCAACACCCCCGGCGGCCGGCGGCGTTGCTGCCGCCACCATGCTGGTGAAGTTGAAGTGCGTGGCGTCGCCCTTGATGATGACGATATTGGGTTCGTCCAGCACCAGACGCTTCACTTCGATGCGCTTGTGCAGCAGCGGCATGAACTTGACGCTCACGCGCAGCTCCTTGGCCTGAACGAACGGGTCTTTCGAGTAGCTGGGATCGTCGGCGATCATCAGGTCGCCCACGCGCACGGCGAGGCCCGGCCACAACGTGACACCCACGTCACCGATGGAAATCTCGCGGCCGGTCTGCTTTTTCGCCTGCGCGAGCAGCTCGCCCTTCTTGCTGTTGATGATCTTGTTGAGGTTCAGCGCGACCACGGCGAGAAACACGCCGAGGAGGACGACAAACACACCGACACCGATAAATATTTTCTTTTTCATCGCTCAGGCTCCCTGCGGGGATGGTGCATTCAACATAGCCCGGCCTGCCCGGGCCTGGCAACTACAGGCTCGCGTACGGGGTTTGTGGCGTGCAGACGCCGCGTTTCGGGTGTCCGGGGCGGGATTGCGGCGCCGTGCGCAGCGGGCGCGGACAACCCGGGTCCCCGGGGAATTTCGCGACCGGTCGCGGTGCCACGGGCCTTTCACGGCCCGCCCCGGCATCCCATCAGCCTTTCCGCTTCCAATCTATTGTGATGCGCGCACAGGAGTCGCAGGTTATCCAGCGTGCCCGCTCCCCCGCGTGCGACGGGCTGGATGTGGTCGATCTGTAGTACGTGCGTCGCGCCGCAGCGTTTGCCGTTCGGGCCCACGTATGTGCATTGCTGCCGGTCCCGCGTGAAGACCTGATCGCGCACACGTGCGGGAATCTGCCGGTGACTGCGTGCTGCCGGCGTCGCGGCAGCGCGTCGCGTTGGCTCGACGGGTTGCGCTGCGCGTGCTTTCCGCCGCGCTTCGCGCACCGCGGGATCCTCGCGCTGGATCACATAGTCCGCCATGAAATCAATCAGCTGTTCCAGTGACGCATTCGGCGGCAGCCGGTGTGACGCGAGTGAACGTATCCGCTCGAGCTTGTTCATGACCGCCTCGCTCGCCGTGAATTGAACGATCGCTTTCCGTTCCAGGACAGCCGCCCCTGCGAGGGGCTTTGCAGGAACGCTCCTGGGTGGCACGTCCGATGACTCGGTTCTCGGCAATGGCTTGTTTCCGCTACGGGAATGGCTAACGTCATCGGGGCCCGGTTCACTTCCGCTGCGGAAACAACCAGCGTCGTTGGTGACAGGAACACGAACCATGATAGTTCGCACGCGGTCGCGTGGCACGGCGGCCAGCGGTTGATACTCTGCGACCACGACTTCTACTTCCCGTTGAGACATGCCCCGGATACGCTCGAGAATGGCGCTTCTGTTCTCGGGCGTCAGTACGCTCGCTACCTGAGAGATCGTGCTCAGGTTGACCTCTCCAGCCGCCAGGAGATCCTGCACTTCCGGAAAACGCGCCAGGCAACGCGCAGACTGAATGCGACGCATGGCTGCCGCCGCGGAATATTTCAGGCCAGCTGTACAGTAGGCAAACAACGTGGCGTGGCCGCACTTCAGATGAAGCTTCCGCCGCTCGATCTCATTCAGGTGCAGCAGAACGTTCAGCGTGAGATTGCGCTCCTGTGCAGTGAGCTGTTGAGTGCGGGTAATTAGATCGCGATCCGAAAGAGAGCGAAGGAACTTTGACATCGCGCACACCTCCGTGGAATTGAGTGAACAACCCAGCGCGGGAGGAGTGCGCTGTACATGTAACATAGTGATTAACGCGGGAACGTCAACGTGACAATGTGGCAATTATGCAGACAATTGAACACGTGCTCGCGAGTGCAACACGCGACACACTCGCCAACAAAACAAACTCCGTGCTGAGATGAAAACGGGCGAATGGTGTGTTGTATGCACATCACGCAATGAACATGGCGTCGCCGTAGCTGAAGAAACGGTATTCGCGCGCGATGGCATCGCGATAGTGCGCGAGCGTGCGCTCGGTTCCCATGAACGCGCTCACCAGCATGAGAAGCGAGCTGCGCGGGAGATGGAAATTCGTTATCAACGCGTCCACGGCGAGGAACCGCGCGCCGGGATATAGAAAGAGAGTGGTCTCACCACTGCGATTCTCAAAAGCCTCGTCCAACCAGCCTTCACGCGCGGCATGCTCGAGTGTGCGTGTCACTGTCGTCCCGACGGCGATCACGCGCCGGCCTTCGCGACGCGCCAACGCCACCTCGCGTAATACGGCGGCGTCGACGGCGACCGGTTCCGCATGCAAATGGTTGGCTTCGACGGTCTCTTCAAAGAGCGGCTGAAACGTCCCCGGTCCCACGTGGAGCGTGATTTCGGCCAATTGCACTCCCTTCGCGCGCAGGCTCGCCAGCAACGCCTGGTCAAAATGCAGTCCGGCGGTCGGAGCCGCTACCGATCCTGGTTCCCGCGCGAATACCGTCTGATAGCGTTCGCGGTCGTTGTCGATATCCTCGCGGTGGATGTACGGCGGCAGCGGAACGTGGCCGCAGCGTTCCAGCAGCGCATCCACGGTTTCATCCTGTACTTCGA
>DASRYI010000015.1:0-21845 GCA_035687255.1 Candidatus Krumholzibacteriia bacterium
TTTACGCCGAGAGTGGAGGGCTTGTGCCGACAATTAATCAGTTGATTCGCCGGGGCCGGGCGGAGAAGCCGGAACGTTCCAAGACGCCGGCCATGGCCGCGTGCCCGCAGAAGCGCGGCGTGTGTACCCGTGTGTACACGCAGACGCCGAAGAAGCCCAACTCGGCGCTGCGCAAGGTGGCGCGTGTCCGCCTCACCAATGGCATCGAGGTCACCGCGTACATCCCGGGCGAGGGGCACAACCTCCAGGAGCACTCGATCGTGTTGATCCGCGGAGGCCGAGTCAAGGACCTCCCGGGTGTGCGTTATCACATTATCCGCGGTGTGCTCGACACGTCGGGTGTCGATGGCCGCCGCCAGAGCCGTTCCAAATACGGCGCCAAGAAGCCGAAGGGCGCTTCGTAGCGAAGTAACGAGGAAGACGAAATGTCGAGACGGAAACGTTCGAGAAAGAAAGATTTCCCAGGCGACCCCAAGTACAACGACGTACTCGTCGCCCGTTTTGCGAACTACATCATGCGCCGCGGAAAGAAGTCGATCGCGGAAGCGTGTCTTTACCAGAGCTTCGATATCATCGAAGAGAAAACCGGGCAGCGCGGGATCGAAGTATTCAAGAAGGCGCTGGACAACGTTAAGCCGTCACTGGAAGTGACGTCGCGCCGCGTCGGCGGAGCCAACTATCAGGTTCCCGTCGAAGTGCGTGCGTCGCGCCGGCTGGCGCTGGCGATGCGGTGGCTCTCCGGTTATTCGCGTATGCGATCGGAGAAGACCATGGCAGAGCGTCTGGCAAATGAATTGATGCAGGCCTCGCGCTCAGAAGGCCCGTCCGTCAAGAAGAAGGAAGACACCCACAAGATGGCGGAGGCCAACAAGGCTTTCGCGCACTTCCGCTGGTAGTACCCACGGACGGTTTGGAAGCGGGCATAGCCCGCGCGAACCTCAGCCCCGGTCACTCGGGTCCACCGAGCTTCCGGGCCTACATAGTCGAAACAGACAGTGGCTGCCCGTCCGGGCAGCAACAAAGTTTCCTCCCCGCTGGAGTCGCCCCAGACGACCGGGCCATTGGCGCGGTGTCTTCGGCGCGCGGGATTTGGTGAATGGACATGGCAAGACAGATACCGCTCGATCGCGTACGTAACATCGGCATCATGGCCCACATTGATGCGGGCAAGACCACGCTCACGGAGCGCATCCTCTTCTATACGGGGAAGACGCACCGGCTGGGCGAGGTGCACGATGGTACGACCATCATGGACTGGATGGTCCAGGAGCGCGAGCGCGGGATCACCATTACGTCCGCCGCCACCACGTGCGCGTGGAAGAACCGCCAGGGCCAGGAAGTCCGCATCAATATCATCGACACGCCGGGACACGTCGACTTCACCGCCGAGGTGGAGCGCAGCCTGCGCGTGCTGGACGGCGCCATCGGCGTGTTCTGCGCCGTCGGGGGCGTGGAGCCGCAGTCGGAAACGGTGTGGCGCCAGGCCGACAAGTACAAGGTGCCGCGCATCGGGTTCGTCAACAAGATGGACCGGATGGGCGCGGACTTCTTCCATGTCGTGCAGATGATGCGCGACCGTCTGGGCGCCAACGCGGTGCCCATTCAGTTGCCCATCGGCGCCGGCGACCTGTTCAACGGCATCATCGACCTCACGCGCATGAAGGCGTTCTTCTATCACGAAGACACCAAGGGCATGACGTACGACGAGGCCGAGATTCCCGCCGACATGCTGGAGATCGCCAGGGAATACCGCGCGAAGCTCGTGGAGAATCTCTCCGACTTCGACGATGAGTTGATGACGCAGTTCCTGGACACGGGCGAGGGTGCGCAGGAGACGCTGCGGCGCGTCATGAAGAAGGCCATGCTCGAAAGCAAGTTCGTGCCGGTGATGTGTGGCGCGGCGTTCAAGAATAAGGGCGTACAGAGGTTGCTCGATGCCATCGTGTATCTGCTTCCCTCGCCCGACGATATCCCGCCCGTTCACGGCCACAGTCTCTACAGTACCGACCCCGAAATCAGAAAACCCGACGAAAAGGAGCCCTTCTCGGCGCTCGTTTTCAAGATCATGACCGACCCGCACGTGGGCAAGCTCACGTACATCCGCGTATACAGCGGGTCGGTGTCAACGGGCACCACGGTGCTCAACGCGACGTCGAGCAAGAAAGAACGCATCGGCCGTCTCATGCAGATGCACGCCGACAAGCGCGAAGAAATCGACACCGTGTACGCGGGCGACATCTGCGCCGTCATCGGACTGAAGAATGCGCGCACGGGCGACACGCTGTGCGACATGAAGTCGCCCGTGGTGCTGGAGCGCATGCACTTCCCCGAGCCGGTGATTTCGGTGGCCGTCGAGCCCAAGACCGCCGGCGACCAGGAAAAGCTTTCGGACGCGCTCACCAAGCTCTCGGACGAGGATCCGACCTTCCAGGTGCGCACCGACGAAGAAACCGGCCAGACCATCATTTCCGGGATGGGCGAGCTGCACCTCGAGATTCTCGTGGACCGCATGCTGCGCGAGTTCAAGGTGACCGCGAACGTCGGCAAGCCGCAGGTGGCCTACAAGGAAGCCTTCGGCAAGGCCTCCCAGGCGGAAGGCAAGTTCATCAAGCAGTCGGGCGGCCGCGGCCAGTACGGCCACGTGGTCATCAACGTCGAGCCCACCGACGGCTCCGAGGATTTCATCTTCGAGAACAAGGTGATCGGCGGCACCGTGCCGCGCGAATACGTGCCCGCCGTGGAGAAGGGCCTCAAGGGCGCCGTCACCACCGGCGTGCTGGCCGGCTATCCCGTGGTCGGTGTGAAGATCAGCCTGCTCGACGGTTCGTACCACGAGGTCGACTCCAGCGAAATCGCGTTCCAGATGGCGGCGTCGATGGCGTTCAAGGAGGCCATGCGCAAGTCGAGCCCCAAGCTCATCGAGCCGATCATGGACGTCGAAGTGGTGTGCCCGAAGGAATACATGGGCGATGTGATCGGCGACCTGAGCTCGCGCCGCGGCAAGATCGGCAACATGTCGCAGCGCCAGGATGCGCAGATCATCAACGCGCGCGTGCCGCTGGCCGAGATGTTCGGCTACGCGACGGCGCTGCGTTCGCTCACCCAGGGCCGCGCCGTGTACACAATGCAATTTGCCAACTATGAGGCCGCGCCGAAGAACATCGCGGAAGAAATCATCAACAAGTTCCAGGGAAAGGTCGCCAGCTAGTCGCGCACTGAGCGCGGGGGCCGGTTAGCGAAGGAGGAAGATCGATGGCCAGGGAGAAGTTCAATCGCACGAAGCCGCACGTGAACGTGGGGACGATCGGTCACGTAGACCACGGGAAGACGACGTTGACGGCGGCGATCACGAAGGTGCTTGCCAAGCAGGGCAAGGCGAAGTTCGTGGCCTTTGATCAGATCGACAAGGCGCCGGAAGAGCGTGCGCGCGGGATCACGATTGCGACGGCGCACGTGGAGTACGAGACGGATAAGCGTCACTACGCGCACGTGGACTGTCCGGGGCACGCGGACTATGTGAAGAACATGATCACGGGTGCGGCGCAGATGGACGGGGCGATTCTGGTGGTGAGTGCGGCGGACGGTCCGATGCCGCAGACGCGGGAGCACGTGCTGTTGGCGCGGCAGGTGAACGTGCCGTTCATTGTCGTATTCCTGAACAAGGTGGACATGGTGGACGATCCGGAGCTGCTGGACCTGGTGGAGCTGGAGGTTCGGGAGCTCTTGTCGAGCTACGAGTTTCCGGGAGACGAGATTCCGATCGTGCGGGGGAGTGCACTGAAGGCGTTGAACGAGGATGATGACGCGAGTGCGAAGTGCATTCTGGAGCTGATGGACGCGGTGGACAGCTACATACCGACGCCGAAGCGGGACAAGGACAAGCCGTTTTTGATGCCGGTGGAGGACGTGTTTTCGATCACGGGCCGCGGCACGGTGGCGACGGGGCGTATTGAGCGCGGAGTGGTGAAGGTGGGGGACAAGGTGGAGCGCGTGGGGATCAAGGAGACGAAGGACACGGTGGTGACGGGGGTGGAGATGTTCCGCAAGCTTCTGGACCTGGCGGAAGCGGGAGACAACGTGGGGTTGCTTCTGCGCGGGCTGGAGAAGGAAGACGTGGAGCGGGGGATGGTGCTGGCGGCGCCGAAGAGCATCACGCCGCACACGAAGTTCAAGGGGAAGGCGTACATCCTGACGAAGGAAGAGGGCGGGCGGCACACGCCGTTTTTCAACGGATATCGTCCGCAGTTCTACTTCCGCACGACGGACGTGACGGGAGTGGCGACGCTGCCCAGCGGGACGGAGATGGTGATGCCGGGTGACAACGTGGAGATGGAGATCGAGTTGATCACGCCGATCGCGATGGATCTGGAGCTGCGCTTCGCCATTCGCGAGGGCGGCCGCACGGTGGGTGCGGGCGTCGTCACCGAGATCATCAAGTAAGTAAGCGGTCGAACGCAAAGGAGACCAGCGTTGGAAGGCCAGAGAATCAGAATCAAACTCAAGGCGTATGAGCACGCCACTCTCGACCGCACGACGGACGATATCGTTCGCACGGCG
The DNA here is from genome assembly GCA_035687255.1 of Candidatus Krumholzibacteriia bacterium. Taxonomy (GTDB): domain Bacteria; phylum Krumholzibacteriota; class Krumholzibacteriia; order WVZY01; family JAKEHA01; genus JAKEHA01. Next base: position 4,558 of record DASRYI010000015.1, read on the forward strand.
CGCCGCACGGGTGCGCGTGTCATCGGGCCGATTCCGCTTCCGACGCGGCGCTCGGTGTACACGGTGCTTCGTTCGCCGCACGTGAACAAGAAATCGCGCGAACAGTTCGAGATCCGGGTCCACAAGCGCCTCATCGATCTCACGCACACGACGCAGCAGACCATCGACGATCTGACCAAGCTCGTGTTGCCGGCCGGCGTGGACATCGAGATCAAGACATAGGAGCTCGCACCAACTCGCGGGAGTTGAAACAACAATGATGCTGATCGGAAAAAAGATCGGAATGACCCAGATGTTCGAGGAGTCGGGCAAGGTCGTACCGGTTTCGGTGATCGAAGCCGGCCCGTGTCCGATCGTCCAGGTGAAGACCGCCGAAAAGGAGGGCTACACGGCCATCCAGATCGGTTTCGACGAGGTCAAAGAGTCGCGCGTCAACAAGGCGGAAACCGGGCACTTCAAGAAGGCCAGCGTTTCGCCGCGCCGCATTCTGCGCGAGATTCGTCTGGATGACGCCGGTTCCTTCAAGGTCGGCGATACGCTGGATGTAAAGGTGTTCGAGGGCGCAAAGATCGTCCACGTCACCGGGACGTCGAAGGGCCGCGGTTTTGCGGGCACCATTCGCCGCCACCACTTCCAGCGCGGTCGCAAGACGCACGGCAACAAGAACTATCGCGAGCCCGGTTCGGTGGGCGCGTCGGCGTTTCCGTCGCGCACGTATCCGGGCAAGCGCATGCCGGGTCGCATGGGCGGCGTGCAGCGCACCACGCGCAATCTCACGCTCGTCCAGATCGACGCGGAAAACAACCTGCTGTTCGTAAAGGGCAGCATTCCGGGCGCGAACAACGGCATCGTGTTCGTGCGAACGGAGAGCTAATCATGGCGACGGCGAATATCTACGATCAGAACGGTTCCAAAGCCGGCACCGTCGATCTGCCCAAGAGCCTGTTCGAGGTCGAGGTCAACGAGTTCGTGGTGCACGAAGTGGTGGTCGCGTATCTCGCGAACCAGCGCCAGGGCACCGTGAACACCAAGGAGCGCTCGGATGTGCGCGGCGGCGGCAAGAAGCCGTGGCGCCAGAAGGGCACCGGCCGCGCGCGCGCCGGCACCATCCGTTCGCCGCTGTGGCGCGGTGGTGGCACGGTGTTCGGTCCGCATCCGCGTGACCATCGCCTCAAGGTGAATCGCAAGACCAAGCGTCTGGCCCTGAAGTCGTCGCTCACCGCGCGCGCTCAGGACGGCGACATCATGGTGGTCAAGGAGATGGATTTCTCGACTCCCAGGACCAGGAACTTTGCGAACCTGCTCAAGAACATGGAAGCGTATCCGCGCAAGAAGGCGCTGGTCGTGCTCGACCGGGTCGACGAGGGGACGCTCAAGTCGGCGCGCAACATCGCGGGAGTACGCGTGGCGCTGGCCAATGAGGTTACCACCTACGACGTGGTGTGGGCCGACAAGATCGTGGTGACCAGCGCGGCGCTCAAGCGCATGGAAGAGGTGTACGCATCATGAGAACGCGTGACATTCGCTTCGTGGTCGAGCGACCGATGCTCACCGAAAAGACCGCGATTCTCAAGGAAGCCAAGAACCGCTACGTCTTCCGCGTCGATCGCAACGCCAACAAGCGTGAGATCAAGCAGGCGGTCGAGAAGCTGTTCAACGTCAAGGTGAAGGACGTGCGCACGGCCAACTACGCCGGCAAAAAGGCGGTCCAGATGACCAAGACCGGCCGCCACCAGGGACTGCGCTCGTCGTGGAAGAAGGCGTACGTAACGCTTGCCGAGGGCCAGAACATCGAAGCCTTCGATCTGGGCTAGGCCCGTCAGGAAGAGAGACTACGATGGGTATCAAAAAGTTCAACCCGATTACTCCGACGCTGCGTTATCGCACGGTGTCGGACTTCGCGGACATCACCACGGCGACGCCGGAAAAATCGTTGCTCGAGTCGCTGGGCAAGACCGGCGGCCGCAACAACACGGGTCATCAGACGGCGCGCCGCAAAGGCGGCGGCCACAAGCGTCTGTATCGCACGGTGGACTTCAAGCGCCGCAAGCACGGTGTTCCCGCGAAGGTGGTGTCGATCGAATACGATCCCAACCGCACGTCGCGCGTGGCGCTGCTGCACTATGCGGACGGCGAGAAGAGTTACATCATCGCGCCCAACGATCTCAAGGTGGGGGACACGGTGATGACGGGCCCGGAAGCGGACATCAAGCCGGGCAACGCGCTGCCGCTGGAGAAGATTCCCGTCGGCACCATGGTGCACAACGTGGAGTTGGTGGCGGGCAAGGGCGCACAGATGGTGCGTTCGGCCGGTTCGTTTGCGCAGCTCATGGCAAAGGACGGCAATTACGCCACCCTGCGACTTCCCTCCAGCGAGATGCGCATGGTGCGCGTCGAGTGCTACGCCACCGTCGGCCAGGTGGGCAACCTCGACCACGAGAACGTGGTGTCGGGCAAGGCCGGCCGCACGCGCTGGCTGGGCAAGCGCCCGAGCGTTCGCGGCGTGGCCATGAACCCGGTCGACCACCCGCTCGGTGGTGGCGAGGGCAAGTCCAGCGGCGGTCGTCCGGCGTGCAGCCCGTGGGGATTGCCCGACGGCCGCAAGACACGCAAGCGCAAGAAGGCCAGCTCGCGGCTCATCGTTCGCCGCCGGCAGAAGAAACACCAAGGATAAGAGGTCGTCATGGCGAGAAGTTTGAAAAAGGGCCCGTTCATTGACGAACGGTTGCTGAAGCGGATCACGTCGATGAATCAGACGGGCGAGAAGCGCGTGCTCAAAACGTGGTCACGTCGCTGCACGATTTCGCCGGAAATGGTGGGCCACACGCTCGCGGTTCACAACGGCAAGCAGTTCATTCCCGTGTACGTCACGGAAAACATGGTGGGACACAAGATGGGCGAGTTCTCGCTGACGCGGCAGTTCCGCGGGCACACCATGAAGACCAAGGAAGAAAAAGCGGCCAAGAAGCCGGGCCAGTAACGGATGTCGGCCGCGGGTGGCCGGTGACAGGTCCCGCGGCGGTGAGAGAAAGACAGGACGAATATGGACGCATACGCAGTTTCGAAACACGTCGGCTATCCGCCGCGCAAGGTCCGCCAGCTGGCGGACATGGTGCGCGGTCAGAAGGTCGACAGTGCGCTCACGCTGCTTCGCTTCACCAAGCGTGCGGCGTCGGAGGCCGTCAGCAAGACCATCCAGTCGGCGATGCACAACCTCGTGAACAAGCACGGGTCGTCGGTCGCCGCGGAAGACATGATGGTGAAGTCGATCATCATCGAAGAGGGCGCCACGATGTATCGCATTCGTCCCCGCGCCCAGGGCCGCGCCTATCGGATTCGCAAACGCAGCAGTCACATCAAAGTGACAGTGTCACTGATGGAGGAAGCCAAGAATGCATAACGCGACGGTTCGGAGGTCCGCATAATGGGACAGAAGACCAATCCAGTCGGCTTCCGACTCGGTATCAACCGCACGTGGGATTCGCGCTGGTTCTCGTCCAAGGAGTACTCCAAGTGGTTGGACGAGGACATCAAGATGCGCAATTACATCAAGCGGCGCCTGTTCAAGGCCGGCGTGGCGCGCGTGGAAATCGAGCGCTCGGGCGGCAAGGCGTCGGTCAACATCTTTACCGCGCGTCCGGGTATGGTGATCGGCCGCAAGGGATCCGAAGTGGATCTGCTGCGCGCCGAACTCAAGGCCCGTTGCGGCCGTGACGTCCAGATCAACATCAAGGACGTGAAGAAGCCCGAGCTCAACGCCCAGCTGGTGGCCGAGCACATTGCGATGCAGCTGCAGCAGCGCGTCGCGTTCCGCCGCGCCATGAAGAAGACCATCCAGTCGGCGATGCGCATGGGTGCGCAGGGCATCAAGGTGCAGTGCGCCGGCCGCCTGGGCGGATCCGAAATCGCGCGCAGCGAGGGTTACCACGAGGGGCGCGTGCCCCTGCACACGCTGCGGGCGGACATCGATTTTGCGCGCTCCACCGCGCACACCACCTTCGGGTGCGTGGGCGTGAAAGTGTGGATCTACAAGGGCGAGCTGTTCCCCGAGGAATTCAAGAAGCAGCTCGCGAAAGCCGGAGAGGGAGGGCGATAGACCATGTTGATGCCGAAGCGGGTAAAACACCGCAAGCAGCAACGCGGTCGTATGTCGGGACAGGCCACGCGCGGTGCCACGATTGCGTTCGGTGAATACGGACTCAAGGCGATGGAGCCGCAGTGGATCACCAACCGCCAGATCGAGGCCGCCCGCGTTGCCATTACGCGCCACATCAAGCGTTCCGGCAAGCTGTGGATCCGCGTGTTTCCGGACAAGCCGGTGACGGTGAAGCCGGCGGAAACGCGCATGGGCAAGGGTAAGGGAAGTCCGGAGTACTGGGTTGCGGTCGTGAAACCGGGCCGGGTGCTTTTTGAACTCGAGGGTGTGCCCGTTGATATCGCGCGCCGCGCGCTCGAGCTGGCGGCTTCCAAGCTGCCCTGCCGGACGAAATTCGTCCAGCGCAACATGGAGGATCAGTAGTCATGAAGTCCAGCGATCTTCGCAACATGACGGAGAGCGAGCTGAAAGCCCACCACGAGACGCTCGTGGATGAGCTGGTGAACCTGCGCGTGAAGCTGTCGATGCGTCAGCTCGACAATCCGATTCGCGTGCGCCTGCTGCGGCGTGACATCGCGCGGGCCATGACCGCTCTGCGCGAGAAAGCGACCGAAAACACCAAACAGGTGAAGAAATGACCGAGACCAAGACGACGCAGAAAGGCCCCGCCGCGCGCAAATCGTTCGTGGGCGTGGTCCAGAGCAACAAGATGAACCAGACCATCGTGGTGACGGTGGAGCGCATGGTGAAGCATGCCCAGTACGGCAAGTACATCAAGCAGACCACCAAGCTCTACGCCCACGATCCCGAGAACACCTGCAACATCGGCGACAAGGTGATGGTCATGTCGACCCGCCCGCTGTCGAAGCTGAAACGCTGGCGTCTCGTGGAGGTCATCGAGAGGGCGAAGTAGGCGAGAGACGGGGCCCCGGCAACGAGCGGAGCGAGGTTGCTCCGGGGTGGCCGGTGACAGGACCCGCGAGCGCAATGGGCGACAGGCCCGCGCAGAAACAGAAAAAGCGGAATTGAGCAGGTAAATGAAATGATCAAGATGCGAACGATGCTACAGGTCGCCGACAACTCGGGTGCCAAGAGTCTGCAGTGCATCCAGGTGGTCGGTCCTACGCGGAAGAACAGCGCCCACATCGGGGACATCATCTCGGTGTCGGTCAAGGTTGCGATTCCGGGCGGCATGGTGAAGAAGGGCCAGGTCGCGAAGGCCGTGGTCGTCCGCACGCGCAAGGAAACGCGCCGCGATGACGGAACCTTCATCCGCTTCGACGAGAATGCGGCCGTCATCATCAATGACAATCAGGAGCCCATCGGGACCCGTATCTTCGGCCCGGTGGCGCGCGAGCTGCGTGACAAGAAGTTCATGAAGATTATTTCGCTCGCGCCGGAAGTGCTGTGAGCGGGGGGTTGAAATCATGCGTGGCATCGTAAAGAACGATACCGTCAAGGTCATCTCCGGGAACCACAAGAACAAGACCGGCAAGGTGATCATGGTCATTCCGGAAAAGAACCGGGTGATCGTCGAGAAGATTCAGCTGGTGAAGCGTCACACCCGTCCGCGTTCGCAGACGGAACCGGGTGGCATCATCGAGAAAGAAGCCTCGATTCACGTCTCGAATGTGATGCTTGTGTGCCCGAAGTGCGACAAACCGACGCGCACGCGCACCAAGACCATGCCCGATGGGCGCAAGTCGCGTGTGTGCCTCAAGTGCGAAGAAATGATCTCAGGTGAATAGACATGGCCAGATTGCGTGAGTTCTACAACCAGGAAGTCGTCCCGTCGCTGAAGAAGGATTTCGGGTTCACCAATCCCATGGAGATCCCGAAGTTCGAGAAGATCGTGGTCAACATGGGCGTCGGCGAAGCCGTGAGCAACGGCAAGCTTGTCGATGCCGCCATGAGCGACCTCGGTCTGATTACGGGGCAGAAGCCCCGGCTCAACCGGGCCCGTATCTCGGTGGCCGCGTTCAAGCTGCGCGAGAACATGCCCATCGGGTGCAAGGTCACGCTGCGCGGCGACCGCATGTATGAGTTCTACGACCGGCTGGTGAACCTGTCGTTGCCGCGCATCCGCGATTTTCGCGGCGTGCCGTCACGCGGTTTCGACGGCCGTGGCAACTACACGCTGGGCATTCGGGAGCACATCATCTTCCCGGAGATCGAGTACGACAAGATTGCGCAGACTTTCGGAATGGACATCACGATCGTGACCACGGCACGCACCGACGAACAGGCGCTGTCGTTGCTCACCTACATGAAGATGCCCTTCCGCAAGAACTAGGAACGGACGGAGGAATCGTGGCGAAGAAATCGTGGATTGCAAAGTCGAAGCGGAGCCCGAAATTCAAGGTGCGCTCGTACCACCGCTGCAACAAATGCGGCCGGTCGCGCGCCTATCTGCGCCGCTTCGGGATTTGCCGAATTTGCTTCCGTGACCTGGCGCTGTCGGGCGAAGTGCCCGGCGTGGTCAAGGCCAGCTGGTAAGCGAACCAGGAGTCTCGAGATGACACACGCGGGCGGCCGGTTACCGGCCCCGCGGTAGTGAATACGAAATTTGGAGAAAAACCATGGCGATGACAGATCCAATTGCTGATTACCTGGCCCGGCTGAGAAATGCCGCCGGGGCGAAGCACAAGTACGTGGACATTCCGGCCTCGCGCGTGAAGGCGCAGATGAGCAAGATCCTGCTCGATGCCGGCTACCTGAACGGCGTGAAGTACATCGAAGACGACCGCCAGGGCAAGCTTCGCCTGTATCCCAAGTACAACCGGGAAAACGCCAGCGTTATCAACGGCACGCGCCGCATCAGCAAGGCCAGCCGGCGTGTGTATTCGCCGCGCACCAGCCTGCCGCGTGTACTGGGCGGTTACGGCATCGCCATCATTTCCACGTCACAGGGCATCCTGACCGACATCGAGTGCCGCAAACGCGGCATCGGCGGCGAGGTCCTGTGCGAAATCTGGTAGCCGCGTAGGCACTGAAGGAACGGACGGTTCGGTTATGTCGCGAGTTGGTAAGAGACCTTTGCCCATCCCTTCGGGTGTGACTGTCACCATCGGTGCGTCCGATGTGACCGTCAAGGGACCCAAGGGCACCATGTCGTTGCCGATTCCGGCGACGTGCAAGGTCACGCAGGAAAACAACGAAGTCATCGTGACGCGAAACAGCGACGAAAAGTCGGTGCGCGCGGCACACGGCACGACCCGCGCCCACCTCAATAACATGGTGAAGGGTGTCACGGTCGGATTCCTGAAGGAGCTCGATATCGTCGGCGTCGGTTACAAGGCGGAAGCCAAAGGACAGACGCTCACGCTCACGATCGGTTTCTCGCACCTGGTGAACTTCCCGGTGCCGCAGGGGATCACGGTCGAGACGCCCGAGCCGACCAAGATCAAGGTTTCTGGAATCGACCGCCAGAAGGTGGGCCAGGTGGCCGCCGAGATTCGCGGAATCCGCCCGCCCGAGCCGTACAAGGGCAAGGGCATCAAGTACGTGGGCGAGCACATCGAGCGCAAGGCCGGCAAGTCCGCGGTCGGAAGCGGCAGCTAACGGATAGCAACCGGTGCGCCGGGATCCGGCGACGGGAGAGGCAGTCATGCAGAGAAAGTTTGCCAATCAGAACGAGTACAAGCGGTGGCGCCGTCACAAGCGCGTGCGCAACCGCGTCACGGGAACGCCCGAGCGCCCGCGCGTTTGTGTGTTCCGTTCCAATGCGCACATCTATGCGCAACTGATCGATGACACCGCCGGGCGCACGCTGGTCTCCGTGAGCAGCCTCAAGGTCACCGCTCCCGCCGCGGCGGCGCCGGCACCCCAGGCCGAGGGTGACACCGAAGGCAAGAAGGGGAAGAAGAGCAAGAAGGGTGACGAGAGCGCCAGTGCGGCCGCCGCGGGACGAAAGATCGTGCTCGCGCGCGAAGTGGGCCGCCTGCTTGCCGAGGCCGCGAAGGCCAAGGGCGTCACCCGGGTTGCGTTCGATCGCGGTGGATACCTGTATCACGGCCGTGTGGCGGCGCTCGCCGAGGGTGCGCGCCAGGGCGGTCTGGACTTCTAGCACACGGTGTCTCCGGACGGGAACGTTTCCCGTCGCGGCGACACGTTGACTCGTACGGAGGACGTCGAGTGGCTGAAACAACGGGAAACACGGGACAGCAGCAGGGAAGAGGCCATGGACCGCGCGGCGGTGGTGGCCATCGCGATGATCGTCCGCGCCGTCCGCGCGACCGCGATCGTGATCGTGATCGCGATCGTGGCGGGCCGGAATACATCGAGAGCACGGTTTACGTAAACCGAGTCGCGAAGGTCGTGAAGGGCGGACGCCGCTTCAGCTTCAACGCGCTGGTGTGCGTGGGCGACGGCATGGGCAAGGTGGGCGTCGGACTGGGCAAGTCCAACGAAATCAGCGACGCCATCCGCAAGGCGGGAGAGAACGCCAAACGGTCCATGGTGCGCGTGCCCCTGATGGGCGGCACCATTCCCTTCGCTGTGTACGGAAAATACGGCGCCGGCAAAGTGATCCTGAAGCCCGCCACCGCCGGTACCGGCGTGATCGCGGGCGGCGCTGTGCGCGCCATCATGGAATCCGCCGGCGTGCGCGACGTGCTGTGCAAGTCGCTCGGCTCGACGAATCCGCACAACCTCGTGAAGGCCACGCTCACCGCGCTCGGCCAGCTCGAGAGTGCGCGCGACGTCGCCAAGCGCCGCGGCATCACCATCAATCAGCTTTTCGGAATCGAGGCCAAGAATGGCTAAGCAGATTCGAATCACGCAGATCAAGAGCACGATCCACGCTGTGCCCAAGCACAAGCTGACGATCCAGGCCCTTGGATTTCATCGCACCTACCAGACGCTGGTGAAGAACGACACGCCCGCAATTCGGGGCATGATTCACCAGGTGCGACATCTGGTTCGTGTCGAGGAGGTCAAGTAGTCATGCGTCTCGGCACTCTCAAGCCCGCGTCGGGCTCGAAAAAGAAGCGCAAGCGCGTCGGCTGCGGTCCGGGTTCGGGCCACGGCAAGACCGCAACGCGCGGTCACAAGGGAACGCAGTCGCGTACCGGTAACACCAGGCACGCCTGGTATGAGGGCGGTCAGATGCCCCTGCAGCGCCGTCTGCCCAAGCGCGGCTTCACCAATATTTTCCGCATTCCGTTCCAGGTCATCAATGTGGGCGACCTGGATCGTTTCGACGCCAACGCCACCGTCGACATCGACGCGTTGCTCGACCGCGGACTGATTCGTCACTTGAAACATCCGGTGAAATTGCTGGCCGACGGAGCCATTACCAAGCCGCTCAAGATCACGGTGCATGCGTGCAGCGCGAAGGCAAAGGAAGCGGTGGAGAAGGCGGGCGGACAGGTCACCCTGGTCGGATAGCTTTTTAGAACGTTTTCAATATGTTCAACAAGATCCAGGAAATTTTCAGCATTCCCGAACTGAAGCGGAGGGTTCTCTTCACGCTCGGGTTGCTGGTCGTGTATCGCGTCGGGAGTCACATCACGACGCCGGGTGTGGATGCCTCGGTGCTGACCGAGTTTTTCCAGCGCCAGCGCGGGACCATTCTCGGCCTGTACGACCTGTTTGCCGGCGGAAACCTGGCCAAAGCCAGCATCTTCGCGCTCGGCATCATGCCGTACATCAGCGCGTCCATTATTTTGCAGCTCTTCCAGGCCGTCATCCCGTACTTCGAGAAGCTGGCCAAGGAAGGCGACGAGGGCCGCAAGAAGATCACGCAGTACACGCGCTACGGCACGGTGGTGCTGTCGGTGATTCAGTCCTTCGGTATCTCGATGTTCCTCGAGAACATGCACGGACCGAGCGGTCATTCCGCGGTCATGTTCCCGGGCTGGGGATTCCGGTTGTTGACGATGCTCACGCTCACCAGCGGAACCATCTTCATCATGTGGCTGGGCGAGCAGATTACCGAGCGCGGTATCGGCAACGGCATGTCGCTGATCATCACGATCGGCATCATCGCGCGCTATCCGATTGAAATTCTCAACACGTTCCGCGCCGTGCAGCTGGGTCAGATGACGCCGTTCAAGCTGGCGCTGATCCTGTTGATGATGGTGGTCGTCATCGCCGGTGTCATTTTTGTGACGCAGGGCCAGCGCCGTGTCCCGGTCCAGTACGCCAAGCGCGTGGTGGGCCGCCGCGTGTATGGCGGGCAGGCGAGCCACATCCCTCTGGGTGTCAACATCGCGGGCGTGATTCCCATCATCTTTGCGCAGTCGCTCATCATGTTCCCGGGCACCATCGCGGCGCTCTTTCCGAACATCAGCTGGCTGCAGGCGATCCATCTCGTGCTTTCGCCGGGACACGTGATTTTCATCACGCTGTACACGCTGATCATCATCTTCTTTTCGTACTTCTACACGGCGATCGTGCTGAATCCGGTCGATCTCGCCGACAACATGAAGAAGTCGGGCGGTTTTATTCCGGGTATTCGCCCCGGCAAGCGCACGGCCGAGTACATCGACCGCATCCTGACGCGTATCACGCTTCCGGGCGCGATCTTCCTGGCATTCATTGCCGTGCTTCCGGATCTGCTGATTCGCAAGGCCAACGTGCCCTTCTATTTCGGTGGCACCGGCCTGCTCATCGTGGTGGGCGTGATGCTGGATACGTTGCGCCAGATCGAGTCGCATCTGTTGATGCGGCACTACGAAGGATTTGTGAAACACGGCCGCCTGCGCGGGCGCAGGAGCTAGATGAACCTGATCTTGTTCGGACCCCCGGGATCCGGCAAGGGGACCCAGGCAGAGCGGCTCCGGGAAAAGCGCGGGCTGCAGCATATTTCGACCGGCGACCTGCTGCGCGAGGCAGTGGCGGCCGGAAGCGACCTGGGCAAACAGGTGAAAGGGATTCTCGCGTCGGGGCAGCTGGTGCCGGATGAAACCGTACTGGCGCTCATGCGCGAAGTGATTATCGCGGTGCAGCACGACAGAACCGCGAAAGGCTGGCTGCTGGACGGGTTTCCCCGCACGGCGGGCCAGGCGAAGGGGCTCGACGCATTGCTGGCCGAGCTCGGACAGACGATCGGCGCCATCGTGGTGCTCAACGTGAGACCCGAGCTGGTGATCGAGCGGCTGTCAGGCCGACGGACCTGCACGCAGTGCAAGACCGTCTTTCATGTGAAGATCAACCCGCCGCGGGTTGACGGAATTTGCGACCGGTGCGGCGGCACGCTGATACAGCGTGAGGATGACCGTCCCGAGACGATCGCGAAACGCCTGGCTGTGTATGAGGCGCAGACACAACCGATTCTCGCGCATTATCGCGGAATGGTAGCGATCTACGAACTGGACGGAGAACAACCGGTCGACGAGGTGACGAGATCCATCGAGCGCGTGCTCCAATGATCGTCCTCAAGACGCCCGCTGAGATAGAGACCATGCAGGCCAACGGGGCCATCGTGGTGGAGTGTTTTGCGCTGGCGCGTGACTTCATCCGGCCGGGGCGAACACGGCTCGAGCTGGATGCGGCGATCGAAGCGCTGATCGTGGGGCGGGGAGGCCGCCCGGCGTTCAAGGGCTTCCACGGATATCCGGCGTCGACCTGCATCTCGGTGAACGAAGAGGTCGTGCACGGAATTCCCGACGACCGGCCCTTCCAGGAGGGCGACATCGTCGGGCTCGACATCGGGGTCGAAAAAGACGGCCTGTATGTCGATTCGGCGCGCACCATTGCGGTGGGCGCGATCAGCGCCGACGCCGAGAGGTTGCTGGCGGTGACATGGGAGTCGCTCGAGCGGGGAATCGAGCAGGCGCGACCGGGCCACCGCCTGACGGACATCTCGCATGCGGTGGAAAAACGGGCCCGCGCGGGCGGATTCTCGGTGGTGCGCTCGCTGGTCGGTCATGGAATCGGCCGGCAGATGCACGAGGATCCGCAGGTTCCCAACTTTGGTCCTCCCAATCAGGGACCGATGATGGAACCCGGTCTGGTGATCGCGATCGAGCCCATGGTGAACATCGGAAAAGCCGATGTGTTCACGCTCGAAGACGGCTGGACCATCGTGACGGGCGATCGCAGCCTGTCGGCGCACTTCGAGGACACCGTGGCGGTGACCGCGGAAGGCCCAAAGATACTCACGCGTTAGGTTGGAATTAGCCACGCGTCGGCAAGCCTCCGCGTGGCGAATGCGAAATTCAACGGGAGCGTATGGCGAAGGAAGAAACCATTACTGTCGAAGGAACCGTGATTGAGGCGTTGCCCAACACGATGTTCCGGGTTGAGCTGGCGAACAAACACATTGTGCTGGCCCACGTGTCGGGCAAGATGCGGATGCATTTCATCAAGATCCTGCCCGGCGACCGCGTGACACTGGAGATTTCGGCGTACGATCCGACCAAGGGGCGGATCGTGTATCGGTATAAATAGTCAGGCGAGGAACCGCTATGAAGGTAAGAACCTCAATCAGAAAGATCTGTCCGGATTGCAAGCTCATCCGGCGTAAAGGCGTGCTGCGCGTTATTTGCAAGCACAAGCGCCATAAGCAGCGCCAGGGTTAGACCCGGGTAAGGAGAGAATACGTGCGAATTGCAGGCGTAGATATTCCGAATGAAAAGTGCGTGGTGGTGGCGCTGACGTACATCTACGGCATCGGACCGAAGTCGGCGCAGGCCATCTGCGAAAAAGCGGGCATCAGCCCGGAGACGCGCGTCAAGAGCCTGCTCGAAGAGCAGGGCATCAAGCTGCGCGGCATCATTGAAAACGAGTACAAAGTCGAAGGCGAACTGCGCACCGAGCTCAGCTTCAATATCAAGCGCCTCATCGACATCAACTGCTACCGGGGAAAGCGTCATCGTGTGAATCTCCCCGTGCACGGCCAGCGCACGCGCACCAACGCACGCACGCGCAAGGGCCCGAAGGTTCGTCCGGGCGTCGGCAAGAAGAAGCCCGCACCCGGCAGGTAGGCAAACCTGCGAGCGAGCAGGTGAATCAGGAGGAACGAATTGGCGACAGCGACGACAGGCAAGACCAAGCGCCCCAGCGCGAAGAAGAAGAACCGGAAGGTGGATGTGGCCGGTGTGGCGCACATTCAGTCCAGCTTCAACAACACCATCGTGACCATCACGGACCTCAGCGGCGCCGTGGTGTCGTGGGCCAGCCCGGGTATGGTTGGCTTCAAGGGTTCGCGCAAGAGCACGCCGTTCGCCGCCCAGCTGGCGGCCGAGCGCTGCGCGCGTGAGGCGATGGAACTCGGCATGAAGAAAGTCGAAGCGTGGATCCGGGGCCCCGGCGCAGGACGCGAGGCCGCGATTCGTTCGCTGCGCGCGGCCGGCCTGGAAGTAACCGCGGTCAAGGATTGTACTCCCCAGCCGCACAACGGCTGCCGCGCCCGGAAGCGGCGCCGGGTCTGATTCGAATTGATTGATGGTATTTCTCGCGCGCAGGAGTCGCGCGAACCCTCGCGCGGGAGAGATCGCGCGAACTCAAGGAGAGAGCTGAATGGCCAGGTATCGTGACGCGAAATGCAAGGTGTGCCGCCGTGCGGGAGAGAAACTCTTCCTCAAGGGCGACCGCTGCTATTCCAACAAGTGCGCCATCGAGAAGCGCAACTTCCCCCCGGGCGAGCATGGCAAGGGCCGGCGCGGGAAGTCGTCCAAATACAACATGCAGCTGCGCGAGAAACAGAAGCTCCGCCAGCACTACGGGCTGCTGGAGCGGCAGTTCCGCAACTACTTCGAGAAGGCGGCGCAGCAGAAGGGCGTCACGGGTACCACGCTTCTCCAGTTGCTCGAGCGGCGTCTCGACAACGTGGTGTACCGGCTTGGTTTCGTGGCCTCACGCGCGCAGGCGCGACAGCTCATTCGCCACAGCCACTTTGAGGTGAACGGGAAGAAAGTCAGCATTCCCAGTTACCTGTGCGGCCCCGGCGACCGGGTTGCGCCGCGCGGAAAGAGTAAGGATCTTTTCATCATCAAGGAGTCGATGAAGAACGTCGACGCCCGGCAGGCGGTTCCGTATCTCGACCTCGATACCAACAAGCTCGAGGGAACATTTGTCGAGGTGCCGGGCCGTGACGTAATTCCAGTGCCCGTGGACGAGCAGCTCATCGTCGAGCTGTACTCGAAGTAACCCGGCGACTCGGACACTCGATCCCTGCGGGGAGTAAGGAGCCAAATACGATGAAATGGCGTAATTTGTTGATGCCGAAGGAAATCGTTCGCGACGACGCGACGGCCACCGCCACCAACGCGCGCTTCATTGTGGAGCCGCTGGAGCGCGGGTTCGGCCTCACGCTCGGAAACGCGCTGCGCCGCACGCTGCTGTCGTCCATCCAGGGCGCGGCGGTGACGGCCGTGCGCATCAAGGGAGTTCTGCACGAACTTTCCAACATTCCCGGCGTCATGGAAGACGTGACCGACATCGTGCTGAATTTGAAGCAGCTCGTGGTGGTCATGCACAACGACGATCCCAAGTTCCTGAAGCTGCGGGTCAACAGGGAAGGCCCGATCAGGGCGGCCGATATCGACGCGGATGCGGACATCGAGATCATCAACAAGGATCTCGTCATCTGCACGGCGTCGGAAGCGGTGGAAGTCGAAATGGACATCCTGATCGGCCACGGCCGCGGCTACGTGCCCGGCGAAAGCCACGATCTGGGCGACTTCGACATCGGCCTGATTCCCATGGATGCGAACTTTTCGCCAGTGCGCAAGGTTGCGTACGCGGTCGAAAACACGCGCGTCGGACAGCGCACCGACTACGACCGTCTGATCCTGGAGATCACGACCAACGGCAGCGAGCGTCCGGAAGATGCGCTTGGCTACGCGGCCAAGATCATCAAGGATCACATGCTGCTGTTCATCCAGTTCGACGAGGCTCCCATGGAGGCCGCCGAACCGGTGGTGGACGAAGAGCACGAGCGCCTGCGCGAGCTGCTCGGCCGCAGCGTGGAAGAACTGGAGCTGTCGGTTCGTTCCAGCAACTGCCTGCGTCGGGCCAACATCAAGACGCTGGGCGACCTGGTGCGCCGCAGCGAGGCGGAGATGCTCAAGTACCGTAACTTCGGCAAGCAGAGCCTGAAGGAAATCACCGAGATTCTCTCGGGGATGGGTCTGCACCTGGGCATGGACATCGACGCCATCCTGGAGGGGCGCACGCCGCGTCCCGCCGAGGAGCCTTCGGAACTGACTGCGTCGTCTGCCGGCGAGAACTAATACGAAGACAAGGACACTGACATGAGACACCGCGTAGATCATCGCAAACTCGGACGCACCGCGTCGCACCGCAAGGCGCTCATGCGCAGCATGGTGACGTCGTTGTTCGATGCCGAGCGCATCACCACCACCGCGCCCAAGGCCAAAGAGGCGCGCCGGGTCGCCGAACGGCTGATCACGCGCGCCAAGAAGGGCCACCAGGCGCATGCGGCGGGGCAGACCTCGGTGGCGCTGTCGCACTGGCGCGGCGCGGGCCGTGTGGTTCGTAACACCGATGTGTTGCGCAAGCTGTTCGACCAGCTGGCTCCGCTCTACATGGAGCGCAACGGCGGCTACACGCGCATTATTCGCCTCGACCACATGCGGGTCGGCGACAACGCGCGCCTGGTGCTGCTCGAGCTGGTGGATACCGAGAAGACCAAGAAGCCGCTGGTGCGCGGTGTTGCGGCGCCCACGCCTGACGCGGCTGCCGGCGGCGACGTGAAGCCCGACAAGGATCGCGCCACCAAGCCGAAGAAGGAAAAGAAAGCAGCCAGGCCCCGGACGGCGCGCGACAAGAAGGAATCCAAGACGGCCGAGAAGCCGTCGAAGAAGGCCGGCAAGTCGACCGCCGCGTCCAAGGGCAAGACCAAGTCGAATACGAAGGCAAAGCGGTCCGGAGACTAACAGTGTCGAGGCCGGTTCGCGCGGCGACGCGCGTTGCCATCGTGGTTGCGGCGACCTGGCTTCTGGCCGGTACACACATGGAGCCCCTTCCCCTGGGAGGGGCTCCGGCGTTTTCGCAGACCGACACGTCGTCGGTGTTCACGCCGCCGTATCTCACCCGGCTGGCGGCCAACACCTCCATCCTGCCCAACAACGAGATTCGCGCCCTGTGGGTGGTGCGCGATGCGCTCACCTCGCCCGAGTCCATCACGCGGCTGGTCGATTTTGCCACCCAGACGCGGTTCCATATTCTGTTCGTGCAGGTGCGCGGGCGCGGCGACGCCTACTATCAATCATCACTCGACCCGCCCGCCGCCTCGCTCACGGCGCCGCTGGCCGATTTCGATCCCCTGCGCTACCTGATCACGCTTGCGCACCGCAATGACATCCAGGTGCATGCGTGGCTCAACGTCTACTACGCGTGGTCGGACACCCGGAGGGCACCGCCACCGGAGCACCTGGTGGTCAAACATCCCGACTGGATCCTCTCCAACGCGCAGGGTACGCGCATGGATCACGTGCCACCGTCGCGGTGGAAGGCCGAGCACATGGAGGGTTACTTTCTTTCGCCCGGCGTCAGCGAATTTCGCGAGCACATGGTGGCCGTGGTGCGCGAGCTCGTGAACACGTACGACATCGACGGGATTCATCTCGATTACATTCGCTATCCCAACAAGGAGTACACCTTCGATCGCAGCAGCCGTTCGCGGTTTCTGATGCAGTACGGAGTCGATCCGGTGGAACTGGCCGGCAACCGGGCAACGCTGGAAAAGGTCGTGGGCGCCGGGGCGCTGGCTTCGCTGGACAGCCTGTTCTCGGAGGAACGGTGCGCCCAGGTGGACAGCATGGTGATGGATATCCATGCCGCCTGCGCGGGGAAGCCGCTGTCCGCCGCGGTGGTTGCGGACCCCGTCCTGGCCCGTTCCGACAAGGGGCAGGACTGGCCCACGTGGGTGCACAAAGGGTGGGTGGATTTCGTGGCTCCCATGGCGTACAGCATGCCGCCACTGGAAGTCGAGGCGCGGGCGCGTGTCTACAATCGTCTGGTGGGTGTCGAGCACGTACTCATCGGACTGGGCGTGTATGACGGGCGCGACCAGTTTCTGGCGGAGTCGGTGGGCCTGTTGCGCGACGTCCCCGTGGCCGGCTACGCCATCTTTTCCTACAACGCGCTGCTGGACATGGTCGACGGCGCATCGCTGATCGAAGAAGCCGTGCTTCCCGTGGACAGCACCGACGCGGACTCCACCGCGGCGGATTCGACCGGCACCGACGACGACGATCAGTAACGCTCGGGCCGGCTACTT
>DASRYI010000016.1:0-10844 GCA_035687255.1 Candidatus Krumholzibacteriia bacterium
ACGTAGAACGCGGGCTCCACGCCCGTCGCACCCACCAGCAGATCGCTGGCAAGTCCGTTGTCGGGGCCGACCAGCACGCGTTCGCCGAGTTCCACCATCATGCCGCGCCGCTCGGTCCCCACGCCCGGATCGACGACCGCCACCACCACCGCATCCTGCGGCAAATAGGAAAACGAGCGTGCGAGCACAAAGCTCGCCCCCGCGATGTCGTGAGCGCGCACGTCGTGTTGCAGATCAATGACGCGCGAGGCCGGTGACGCCGACGCCAGCACGGCGCGCATCACTCCCGCATAGAAGTCGCTGGCTCCAAAATCGGTGAAGAGAACGATGGGACGCGCGCCCATCACGGCTCCGGAACGATGCGCGAATTCTGTCCCGCGGCGGACGCCCGCGCCAGACTCTCACGCAGCAACGGAATCGAACGCCGCGCGGTGTCGTAGCCGATCTCTATCATCTCTCCGGCGTGTTCGAAATCGAAGGAACTGTAGGGATCGATGTTGGGGTGGATGACGAAGTTCGCAAGCCGCTCCGAAACCGGGTAGTTCTTGCGCGCAATCAGGCCGGTGATCTGTACCACCAGTTGCAGAATGTTCTGCGGACGCCGGTACGATGGATCCACCGGCGCCAGGTGCGATGCAATCACGAAGTCGGCGCCCAGGTCCAACGCGGTCTCGACCGGCAGGTACTGGCACAGGCCGCCGTCCACGTAGTACTCACCGCCGATCTCGACCGGCAGATAGATCTGCGGAATGGAACAGCTGGCGCGCACGGCCAGCGCCAGCGATCCCGAGCGGAACACCTTCCGGTCGCCGGTAACCAGATCGGTGGCGACCACCGCCGTGGGAAGGTTGAGGTCCTCGAAGGCCAGGTCGCCCACGGTTTCGCGCACGAACTCGGCGATGCGCTCGCTCGAGATAAAGCCCAGCCGGGTAAGGCGGATGCTTACCAGCTTGCGCCAGCTCATGGTGGTGGCCACGGTCTC
Organism: Candidatus Krumholzibacteriia bacterium; assembly: GCA_035687255.1. Taxonomy (GTDB): domain Bacteria; phylum Krumholzibacteriota; class Krumholzibacteriia; order WVZY01; family JAKEHA01; genus JAKEHA01. Next base: position 983 of record DASRYI010000016.1, read on the forward strand.
CATGGTGGAAATGGGCATGCCGGAGGCGAACATGGAGGCCACGATGCTCCCTCCACTGGTTCCAGCCACGCAGTGAATGGGTATCCCCGCCTCTACCAGGGCCTTGATGACCCCCACGTGCGTGACCGATTTGGCGGTCCCTCCCGAGAGCGCGAGCCCGATTCGCGGCATCATGCGGCTCCCACCCCGGCGTTCCAAAGAAATTTGCAACGTTTGTCGAATGATTCCCGTCTAAGCGAATATGATGCGCCAGGAACCAGACCGCGGTTCCGGACGTAGAAGCGAGTCAAGGAGGGGTAGAATGAAACGGCTGCTATTGATCGGTATCCTGAGCGCGGCGCTGGCGAGTATCTATTCATTTGTATATGCCTGCGATCACTCATCGAAGGAAACCCGGACCGAGGTGAAGGTTCACGACAAGACTAGCCGCACCGTCGTGATAGGCGCAACCATCGGGTGCAAGGGCGCGCCGCATGCGGTCGTGGACATGGACATCGATGTCCCGGGCGAAGCACCGCACCACATTCACGTGACGTCGGAAAACTGCGAGCAAAGCTCCCCGTCCACGCTGCGCACCGCGATAACGCTCGGGCGCGCATTCATGACGACGGTGGAGGCGGTCCTCGGGTCCATCATCGACGCCGCCACCGGCCGGGGCACGTCACTGGTCTAGCCGGGCGCTAGAGCCGGGAGCGCGCCGGGCGCACTCCATCGTCCAGGAACAACCGGTAGCGTTCCGCCACTTCGGACAGTGGCAACCCGATGACTTCGGGAACGGCATAGGGATGGATCTCCCCCACACGCCGGGCCAGCGCGGGAAACATCTCCCGCGAGGTCTTGGCAACCATCATCGCCTCGGCTTCCTCCACCACTTTTTCCTCCCACCGGTACACGCTCTCGCATCCCGGCAGGACGTTGACGCAGGCCGCCAGCCGTTCTTCGACCAGCGTACGCGCAATGCGACGCGCGTCCGCGGCCGTCGGGGCAGATATCAGTACGACGAGGTATTCCATCGCGCCTCAGTGAATTCCCAGCCGCCCGCTCAGGGCGTAGATCGCGAAGTATAGCACCACACCCGCCAGGGCACTCAATGAGTAGATGCGCTCCCCCTCCTGGTTGAACTCGGGCATGAGGTCGGTGGCGGCCACATACAGGGCAATGCCGCAGGAAATCGCGAGCCCCGTCCCCTTGACCCCCTCCCCCAGCAGGGCCATGGCCCCGGCCCCGGCCAGCGTGGACACCGCCAGGAGCCCGGAGGCCCGCACCGCGGCCGTCCGGGAGTGCCCCGAGGCCACCATCAGCGACGAAATCGTGACCCCTTCCGGGACCTTGTGGAGGATGACCGCCAGCGCGATAAGCAGGCCCAGCGACGGCGTCACCAGGAAGCCGGAGGCGATCGCCACGCCGTCGAAAAACGAATGGAGCCCCAGGCCCACCAGGGCGTTCAGGCTCACCGCCGGGTCAACCACGTGTTCGTGGTGGGTCTCCTCGCCGAAATGGAAGTGCGACGTGAAGGTATGCTCGAACAGATGCGCAAGCGCGTACCCGGCCAGAACGAACAGCGGTGCGTTGTCCACGAGCCGCAGGCTCTCGGGCAGAAGGCTCACCAGCGCGGCCGCCAGGATGTACCCCGCCCCGAACGCGATCAGATGGCTCAGCTGCGCGCGTGAGAGCCGGCCGGGAAACGTGGCCGCAAAACCGCCGGCCAGCGTGGCGACAGCCGCGATCAGAGCAAAGAGAGCGGTCCAAAGGGCGGGAGTCATGCAAATCGGATTGTGATGACGGGAACTCAACGACGCAAGAGCGGCGAGGATAGCGCAGCCACCGGGCGGTGGTCAAACGCCAAGGAGACGGCTAGCGGCGCGGTGCGTGGGTGGGATGGGTGGCTTCGCCCAGGAAGTCCGAGAGGATGTTGCAGCACGCGACCGTCAGAAAGATCATGAGTCCCGGAAAAACCGCAATCCACGGGCAATCGCTGAGGTAGCTCTGCGCATCCTGGAGCATTGCGCCCCAGCTGGGCGTGGGGGGCTGAACCCCGAAGCCCAGGAACGAGATACCGCTCTCGATGATGATCGCCTGGGCCAGCCCCAACGTGATGGCGACCAGCACCGGCGCCGTGGTATGCGGCAACAGGTGCCGGACCAGGATGCGGCGGTCGGGCAATCCCAGCGTGCGCGCCGCGTCCACGAACTCGTGTTCTTTGGTGGTGATGACCACCGCGCGCACCAGACGCGCGACTTCCATCCACTGCGTACACCCGATCATCGCGCACAACGCCACGATCGACACCCGGGGCGAGAGAATACTGCTCAGAAACAGGATCACGAAGAACACCGGCACCGCGAGCATCAGATCGACCGTGCGCATGATGACGGTGTCCACCCAACCACCGTAGTAACCGGCAACGCCACCCGCTCCCACACCGATCACCAGCGCCAGCGTCATGGCCAGGAATCCCACCGCCAGCGTGATGCGTCCGCCGTGCATGACACGCACGAAGATGTCGCGCCCCAGGTCATCGGTGCCGAAGGGATGGCTGAGCGACGGAGCCAGGTACTGGCTGGTCAGATCGATCTTGTCCTTGTCGTACGGACTCATCAGCGGCGCAAACACCGCCCCCAGCACGATCAGGCTCATCACCACAAATGCGCCGTACGCCAGCGGGCTGCGGCGCAGAACCGCGCCGAACCCGACACGGTCGCCGCGCGCGGCCCCGGTGGGCTGCGAACGGAAGTTCTGGCGCAGCGGGTGCGACATGGGCACCTCCACCACGCGCGGACTTCCCGGGCGCCTAGCGGGCGAGTCTAATACGGGGGTCGAGAATCCCATAAATTGTGTCCGCAATCAGGTTGAGAAACGCAATCAGGAACGACGCGATGAAGATGATTCCCATCAGACGCGTGTAGTCCTGGCGCAACAGGCCGTCGTAGAACAGGCGTCCCATGCCCGGCCATGCAAAGATCGTCTCGGTAATGATTGACCCGGTGAAGAGCGCGGGCAGATTGAGCGCGATCACCGTGAGCACCGGAATCGCCGCGTTACGCACCGCGTGCCGGAACACCACGCGCGTCCCGGACACGCCCTTGGCGCGCGCGACGCTCACGTAGTTCATGGCCAGCACGTCGGAGAGACTGGCGCGCATGTAGCGGCTCCAGCTGGCGATAAAGAGCAGCGAAAGCACCAGCGCCGGCATGAGCAGGTGGCGCAGGTGGTCGGCCAGCGAAAACGGCAATCCCAGCGAGAACATCCCCGTGGACGGAAGCAGACGCCACTTGACCGTGAACGCCATCATCGACATGAGCCCCAGCCAGAACACGGGAATCGAAATGCCCACCAGCGTCACCAGCATGACCACCGAGTCGAGACGCGTGTAGCGTTTCAGGGCGGCCACGATACCACCGGAAATACCGAACAGGAACGCGAGCAGGAAGGCCGCCCCCATGAGTTCCAGCGTCGCCGGAAGGCGCTGCTTGATCATCCCCAGCACCGGCTCGCCGGTGACATGGGAATGGCCGAAGTCGCCGTGCAGTACCACGCGCTCCAGCCACAGGGCAAACTGGACCACGACCGGTTTGTCCACGCCGAATGTGTCGCGCGCCTGCTGGGCGTCGGCGGGTGTGATCATGGGATTGTCCGACAGCATGCTGCCGGGTCCGCCGGGCGTTGCCTGCATCAATGCAAAACAGATCAGCGACACCAGCAAGACGAGCGGAACCATGGCCGCCAGCCGTTTCAGAAAATACCGAAGCATCGACCTATCCCTGTTGTGTGCAACGTGTTTGCACATCCATCGCCGATGGCGAAAACAGTGTTCGTGTGCCTGTGTGCGAGTTTTGTACCAACTCGCGGCATGGAATCGGGGGAACGATCAGCGGGAAGAAACTTCCCGGGGAGTATCGGACAGGTACCATTGCGAGGCGTTCCACGTGTCGGTCGACTGCGTGGCGTTGGGGCGAAAATTCTGCAGCCGCACTGTGACGGGATCGATGGCCGTGTACCAGAACAGCGGAACCACCGGCGCCTGGTCGACCAGAATGTCCTGCACCTGCCGGTAGATGGCTTCGCGTTTGGCGGTGTCGCCCTCGGTGCTTCCCGCCTCCAGCAACTGCGTGAGCTCGCCGTTCACGAAACGGGGATGGTTCTGCCCGTAGGGCGGAATGCTGGTGGAAGCGTACAGGGCTTCGCGCCGCGACGGCGCCGGGGACGAGAGCCACGCGTACATGGCGACATCGAACTTGCCCCGTTTGAGAATCCCGCCGTCCTCGTAGGTGCCGTACAGCACTGTCGGTCCGTAGTTGCTCACCACCAGGTCGACGCCCACCTGCCGCCACTGGTCGCGCAACACCAGCTCGGTGCGCTCGCGGTTCGGCTGGCCGGAACTGGCTGCAATCGTCAGGCGCAGGGGCTGCCCGTTGCGATCCAGAATGCCGTCGCCGTCCGTGTCCGTCCACCCCGCGTCGTGCAGCAGGCGCCGCGCTTTGGCGGGATCGAAGGTTGCTCTGGCGGCCGCCTCGGGGGCGAAGTAGCCGGACGCGTCGAACTCGTCCAGCGCCGCGACCTTGACCAGCCCGTCATAGATGCGGTCCGCAATTTCCTGCTTGTTGGTGGCGTAGCTCAACGCCCGGCGCACGCGCTGGTCCTTGAGAATCGGCTGCTCGGTATTGAAGTCCAGGTGCTCGTACATGAGCATCGGCGTCTGATAGACGCGGATGCCGGGAATGTTCTTGAGCTGGCTCATGAAGTTGATGTTGGCGTTGTCGAACATGTCGATCTCGCCCGTCTTGAGCTGCACCAGCAGCGCGTTCTCGTTGGGAACGAACTTGAAGATGATCTGGTCCAGGTACGGTCCTTCGCCGTAATAGTCGTGGTTGGCAACCAGCGTGAGGTGCGAACCGGGCACCCAGCTCTCAAACTTGAACGGACCCGATCCGATGGGCGCGTGGTGGAACTTCGCGGAGTGAAACAGCTCGCCGCGGGAATTCTTCAGCAGGTGCTCGGGAAGAACCGCTTCGTCGTAGAAGGTCTCGGAAACGAAATCCGGATACGGCCGTTTCAGATGGAACACGATGGTGTGCTCGTCGGGTGTCGCCACCGAATCCACCACGTCCCAGCCTTCGCGCGATTCCACGTTCACCTGCGGATCCATGATGATCTCGTAGGTAAAGCGCGCGTCCGCGCTGGTGACGGGCACACCGTCGTGCCAGCGCGCGTCGGAACGCATATGGTAGGTGTAGGTGCGGTGATCCGCGGAAATGCCGCCGTTCTGGAGCGTGGGAATCTCCGTGAGGAGGTCCGGAACCAGCTGGAAGTGGTCGTCGTACTTGACGAACTTGCTGAACAGGAGATTGCAGACCATGTTGTTGGTCGCCATCGAATTCAGAATTTCGCTCAGCATCTCCGGTTCCTGCTGAACGCCGATGATCAGACGCCCGCCGTGGGACGGCGCGGACGAACTGTCGGGCACCGACGCATGGCCGGTGTCGCGCGACGCCTGCCGGTCTGACGAACTGCACGCCAGCAGGAATACGGGAAGAAGAATGAGGAATTTGCGGACCATCCGGGGAACGTCATGCAAGAAGCAAGCCCGTCGCCGGACCCCGCGCAGATGAGAAAAAAGGGCCGGCCTGGCGGCCGGCCCTTCACATGCTGGAATCAGGTGGAGCGGGTCAGCCCGCCAGCACCGCGTCGATCTTTCCGGTGAGCGCCTGTTTGGGCTGCGCACCCACGATACGGGCCACCATCTCCCCGTTCTTGAAGATCATGACGGTGGGAATACTCATCACGCCGTAGCGCGCCGCCACGCCCTGGTTGTCGTCGGTATTGAGCTTTCCGACCTTGAGCTTGCCGTCGTACTCCCGCGATATCTCCGCCACAATGGGCGCAATCATCTTGCACGGACCGCACCAGGGCGCCCAGAAGTCGACGAGCACCGGCTGGTTCGACTTCAGCACTTCCTGGTCAAAGTTCGCGTCCGTGAATTCCATTTCACTGGCCATCCAATGTCCTCCTGAAAGCTGTTCAGCGCGACCCGCTGTCCGGGGTTCCACCTCCCGGGATGGTCGGTTCGGGACCGGCATTATGCCCCGGTCCCCCGTGGGGTGTAAAGTATGTTCCGCGCGGCCCGGACGCAAATACCCCGCGCGACGGCGCCCTTGCCGGATGCACGCCCGACTGTGTATGTTGATGGCGGTCAGCATGAGCCCACCACTGCGCCAGATGTCCCCGTTTTCCGGCCCGCCGTTTCTTGGCACGGCGGTGGGCCGTATCATCGTGATTACGGTGGGCGTGTTCTTCCTGCAGAACGTCTTTCCCCCCATCAACCAGTACCTGGCACTCACGCCGCGCCTCGCCATCGAGCACTTCCAGGTATGGCAGTTCGTCACCTACATATTTCTCCACGGCAGCTTCTGGCACCTGTTCTTCAACCTGCTCGTGCTGTGGTTCATCGGCACGATGGTGGAAGCCGCGTGGGGACCGGCGCGTTTCATGCGCTACTACCTGGTGTGCGGTATCGGCGGAGGCCTGCTGCACTCGTTGCTGCAGTACAACGCGAGCGTCATCGGCGCCAGCGGCGCCATCTTCGGCGTGTATTTCGCGGTGGCAATGCTCTTCCCGGATCAGTACCTGTACCTGTACTTCCTGATTCCGGTCAAAGTGAAGTACTTCGTCATCGGGCTCACGATTCTGCAGCTCGCCAACGGAATTGCGGGACCATCGGGAATCGCATACTTCGCCCATCTGGGCGGCATGCTCGCCGGTGCCTTGATGTTCCAGGGAGAGATTCTGCGCCGGATGCGCTTTCAGGCGGGACCGCGACGGCGCTGGCAGGCCCACATCCGTGAGGTGCGCCGTCAGGACGAGGAGGCCAGTCGCAACAACAATGTCAACAACATCAACTCGATCCTCGACAAGATCTCCGCGAAGGGTTACCAGACACTGACGCCCACCGAAAAGAAGATCCTCGAGAACTACAGCCGCCAGCGTCGCGACTCGTCGGAGTAGTCTAGTTGCCGTTCTTGATGGCCGCGGCGAGCGCCGCCTTCTCCTCGTCACCCAGCGGGCGCGACGGTTCGCCGGCCTTGATCTCCACGGCATAGCCGCGACTGAAGTTGCTGCCCACGAGGTTGGAGATCAGAATCCCGGTCTGGTTCTCGTTGAGAATGCACAGCGAGTAACTCTGCTGGCCCGCCACTCCTTCGAAGGCGTTGTAGCGCACGATTCCCATATTTTTGAAATGCGTGCGCGCTTCGACGACGGCGGCGTCGAACGCGGTCCTGAGTTGCGCGAGGTCACGCTGGTTGGTTTCCACCGCGTGCAGCAGCGCCTGCAGAGAATCCACGGAGCCGGCATCCTTGCCGGACGCCCAGGGGAAGCGCCCCGAGACGGCGCGCACACGAACGAACGCCAACACTGCGACGACGAGCCCGGCCAGTGCGACCACGGCCACAATCGCCACCGGCAGCATGATTGATTGATCCACGTTGCCCAAATCGACCTCCGATGCGAATCAGCCGCGAATCCTAATACGGTCCCGCCGGGCTGTAAACAGCTATGACGGGCGATTTGAGGCTTCCCCACGCGGTTTTTTCACTTCTCTCAGCGGCGAACCTCGACCGTGTAGGTCAGATCGGCATTTCCCTTCGCGGGAACCGGGACGTCGAAGCGAATCCGCTGCGCGGTTTCCTTCTCGTATTTGTGTGAGGAGGCCGTGATGGTCCAGTCGCCCGGAAGCATGTCCACCACCGACACGGTGATGTTTTCGCTCTTGTGGTTGCGCAGCGTGACCTGATACGAGGAGCGGTACAGGTGGCCGCTGGAAAGGACTTCGAAATTGGTCTGCTTGCGCTCCGCCACCACATCGAAGGCATCGCCCAGCTTGACGCGGATGGTTTCGTCCTCAGGTGTGTGGTCGATGCTATCCTCACCGATGAACTGCAGCGCCCCCTTTGAGTCCTGCTTGTAGACGCGCAGCGTTCCCTTCGGCAGCGGCATGCCCATCTGATTCGCCTTCGTGTTGTCGACGGAGATGTACACGCCGACTTTCGGCTTTTCGACGTCTTCGAAGCGGTAGAACCAGTAGCTCTGCGGCGACACCACGAACGCTTTCTTCGTCCTGGCATCTTTCGCGGAGAGCAGCTCAATCTGCTTCGTCTGGTTGTCCTTGAGCGTGGTCCTGCGCTCCAGCGTATAGAGGTGATACTCGAAGAATGACTCTTCCTGGAACTGTTGTTTCCCCGCCATCGGTGTGGCTTCCATGGCGTTGACCAGCCCGGGCCGCATGGGCGGGAGCACCCGGTTCACGTTACCCGCCACCAGTTGCAGTGAGGCGTCCGTGTAGGTCGCGCCGCTGGTGTTGTTGATCGTCACCCAGCCCGAGAGATCCAGCTGCGAGTCGTCGCCCGAGAGCACGGCCACGTAGTCGGCCTTCCAGCCGATGCCCGCGGTGAGATAGCTGGCCTCCACCGTCTGCTTCGCCTTCGAGCTCTCCAGCATCCACACCAGCGACGGCTTCGAGATCAGCCCCGACGGCAGCGCGGGCAGCACCACGCGGCCGGGCGGATTCACGGCGATCTTGCCGTTTTCCAGCTCGTACACATAGCCGCCCTGCGTGCCGATCAATTTCGCCTTCGTGGTCTCGGTGGCCCCGTCTTCGCGCGTGACAACCAGTTCGACGGTCTGACCGATATACTTCTCCATGAGCTTGTCCGGGGAGATCAGGTCATACTCGAAGTTCTGCTCGAGCACGCGCAGCGCGTTGGGCGCGTCCACGGACCGGATGTGCACACTGGTGGCGTCGATCTGCCCCGCCACCCCCTCGAACCACAGGTTCTGGACGCCGTTCTTGAGCTCCAGCGAGCGCACGTCCTTCACCAGCCCCAGGTTGTCGTTGTAGATGGTGACGCTCATCGACTTCTGGTCGGCGGGCGTGCTCTTCGCCTCGGTGGTATCCGCGGCGCCGGCGAATGACGGCGCGGCTGCCAGCGCCAGTGCCAGTGTGATCTGCAGTGTCTGTTTCATGAGCGTTCCTCCTCGCCACTCCGTGGCCATGGTGACTCTACCCGATGAGTCGCCGGAACCGGGCGCCTGGTTTTGAGAATCTCCCGCGCCCCAAACAAAAACGGGACGCGCCTGCGTCCCGTCTTATGCCTGCTTCGCGCAGGCCGGTGATTTATCCATGGTGCCCAGGGCGGGACTCGAACCCGCACGGACTTTCGTCCGCTACCCCCTCAAGATAGTGTGTCTGCCAATTCCACCACCTGGGCGTGGGTCAATGTACCTACCAGGGCCTGGCCGTTGTATCCGGCGCCGCCGCGCGCGTCGTATCCGAGGCGCCCAGCAATTCATCGATGCTCTTGCCCTTGGGCATCGTCGTCTCCGTCTGGCGCGCCGCCTGACGAACCACGCTGTGTGATCCGGGCGCGGATCGTCGCGCGGACATGAACGCCAGCACCAGCGAAAGCACCATGAACATGATCGCGAGATACGTCGTGAGCCGGCTCAGGAACGTTGCTGTCTCCTGGCCGCCGAACATCGTCTGCCCCCCGCCCCCACCGAACGCTCCCGCCAGCCCGCCGCCCTTGCTCGACTGCAGCAGCACCACGAGAATCAGCACCAGGCACACGAAAACGTGCAACCCGATCAACAGCTTGAAAACCATGAGGTGAGTCCTTGTCTTGCGGCGGTGTGGCCCGCCCCGGAAAAAAATTAGCGGCACGCCCGCCGCAGTCTGCGGAGACTACCAGAAAGCCCCGGGACCGTCAACCGAGCCCCGTCCGGGGCACGCCGGGCGCTCAGGCCGCCGCGGCGCCGGCGATGGCCACGAAACTGGCCGGGTCCAGGCTGGCGCCCCCGATCAGAAAAC
>DASRYI010000017.1:0-6234 GCA_035687255.1 Candidatus Krumholzibacteriia bacterium
ACCGCGCCCCCGTTGGAAATCCCCAGGCGCACCGCCAGCCCGGCCACCACCACGGCCAGAAGCGCGTGCACGAGAAAATTGCAGACGTGGATGGGAACCGGAGATCCGTGCCCCGCCAGTTGCAGACCCGAAGTCACCGCCAGCGGGATGGGACGATAGAAATGGTACGGATGAAGTTCGAAGAGGGCGCGGCCGATGTGACGCGCCGGTTGATCCATGACATAGACCCAGTCATCGCCGAACGGTTTGCCGCCGGCCACCGGAGCGTATATGGAAAACACCACCGCCGCCAGTGCGCCGAACAGCACCAGCCGGAGGGCGCGGCCGTGCACTCTCAGTCTTCCTCGTACTGGTGCCGTAACTTGTCGATCACCGACGTGTCCGCGAGCGTCGTGATGTTTCCCAGCGCGCGCCCCTCGGCCACGTCGCGCAGCAGACGCCGCATGATCTTTCCGGAACGCGTCTTGGGAAGGTCGGCGGCAAACACGATGCGTTCGGGAATGGCAAACTTTCCGATCTTCTTCGCGACCCATTCCCGCAGATCGTCGTCCAGTTCCTGCGTGGCCAGCACACCATCCTTGAGGCTCACGAACGCGACCAGTGCCTGCCCCTTGAGCTCGTGCGCAACGCCGATCACCGCCGATTCCGCCACGCCCGGGTGTTCGACAAACACGCTTTCCAGCTCCGCGGTGCCGATACGGTGTCCGGCCACATTCACGACGTCGTCCACGCGCCCCACCACCCAGAAATAGCCGTCCTTGTCGACGCGCGCGCCATCGCCGGGAAAGTAGATCCCCGGCCACTTCGTCCAGTAGGTCCGCTTGAAACGTTCGGGATCGCCGTACACGCCGCGCAACATTCCCGGCCACGGCCGCCGAATCGCCAGATATCCGGCGCGCGCTTCCTTTCCGCTCTCGTCGAGAATGGCGGCGTCGATTCCGAAAAAGGGCCGCGCGGCACTGCCGGGTTTGGCGTCGATCGCGCCGGGCAGCGGCGTGATCATGATTCCTCCGGTCTCGGTCTGCCACCACGTGTCCACGATGGGACATTTCCGGCGGCCGATGGTCTTGTGGTACCACATCCAGGCTTCCGGATTGATGGGCTCGCCCACCGTGCCCAGCAGGCGCAGCGACGAGAGGTCGTGCCGTTCCGGCCACTCGTTGCCCCACTTCATGAAGGCGCGGATCGCGGTGGGCGCGGTGTAGAACGTGTTCACGCGATAGCGTTCCACCAGTTCCCACATGCGGCCGCGGTTGGGCCAGTCGGGCGCGCCTTCGTACATGAGACAGGTCGCGCCGTTCTGCAACGGCCCGTACACCACGTAGCTGTGCCCCGTCACCCAGCCGATGTCGGCCGTGCACCAGAACATGTCGGTGGGCTTGAGGTCGAACACGTGCTTCGTCGTCAGGTACGTGTAGACCATGTAACCGCCGGTGGTATGAATGATGCCCTTGGGTTTTCCGGTGGTTCCGCTGGTGTAGAGCAGAAACAGCACGTCCTCGCTGTTCATCTTCTCGGCCGGACAATCGGACGAGACGCCATCGGTGATGCGGTGGTACCAGTGGTCACGCCCTTCCTTCACATGGCACGGCAACGGCTCGGTGTGGCCGCGGCGCACCACCACCACATTCTTCACACTGGGGCATCCCTCGAGGGCTTCGTCCACGATGTCCTTCAACGGAACCACGCGGCCCCGCCGCCATCCTCCGTCCGCGGTGATCACCAGCGAGGCCTGGCAATCGTTGACGCGGTCGCGGATGGATTCCGCCGAAAAGCCGGCGAAGATGACGGTGTGGACGGCGCCGATGCGCGCGCACGCCAGCATCGTGACGGCGAGTTCGGGAATCATGGGCAGATAGATGGCCACGCGGTCGCCCTTCTTGATTCCCAGGTTCTTCATCGCGTTGGCGAACAGGTTCACGTCGCGCGCGAGGTCGGCGTAGGTGAGCACGCGCCGGTCGCCCGGTTCGCCCTCCCACACCAATGCCGCCTTCAGGCGCGTGGGCGTCTCCAGATGCCGGTCCAGACAGTTGTAACTGAGGTTGGTCTTTCCGCCCACGAACCAGCGGTAGAAGGGTGCCTTGCTCTCATCCAGCACCGACGTCCACTTCTTGAACCAGTGCAGCTCGCCCGCCACCTTTCCCCAGAAGCGCGACGGTGAGCGCAGACTTTCCCTGTGGATGCGGCGGTATTCGGCTTCCGAACGAATGTGGGCGTGCTTGCGGAACGAATCGGAGGGTTTGAAACGACGGGCTTCCCGGAGGACCGATTCGAGTTGCTTGACATCGAGTGCGGCCATGGCTCGCATCCTTTCCGTTGGCATGGGGCGGTTGAGCGGTTAGTCTACCCAACGACGCGCGCGTCCGTAAGGACTTTCTGGCGCGTCGCTGCGATGCCGCAACGCACGCCCGCAGATCGCGCCGTTCTCGCCTGGTCGATGTACGACTGGGCCAATTCTGCGTTCGCCACCACGGTGATGGCCGGGTTCGTTCCGGTGCTGTTCAAGGGGTACTGGGGCGCGGGCGTGGACGTATCCGACAGTTCCTTCCGCCTCGGTCTCACCAATTCAATTGCCAGTCTGGTGGTGGCGCTGATCGCCCCCGCGCTGGGTGCCATCGCCGACGCCGGCGACAACCGCAAACGCTTCCTCCTTGTGTGCACCACGGTGAGCGTGCTGGCCACGGCGATGCTGGCCGCGGTGGGCCGCGGGGCGTGGTTGACGGCGTCGATCACCTTCGGCATCGGCGTGGTGGGCTTCTCGGCCGCCATGATCTTCTACGACGCTCTGCTCATGGATGTCTCGACACCGGAGACATCGGACCGTGTGTCGGCGCGCGGTTTTGCGCTCGGGTATCTGGGCGGCGGGCTGTTGTTCCTGGTCAATGTGGTGATGACGCAGAAACCGTCGTGGTTCGGACTCCCCGACGCGACCATGGCGGCGCGGGTTTCGTTTCTCACGGTGGCGGTGTGGTGGAGCGTGTTTTCGATTCCGTTGTTTCGGCGCGTGCGCGAACGAACCGCCGCGCGCTCGCAGGGCCCGTCTCCGTCCATCCCGCCGGACTCGCTTCGCTTCGCCGACGGGAGCCCTGTCCGTCGCCACCCGCGAGCGCGCTCCAATCTTCGCGCCGGCATCGCACAGCTTCTCGACACCTTCCATCACCTGCGCCGTCACCGCAACGCGTTCCTGTTTCTGCTCGGCTACTGGTTCTACATCGACGGCGTGTCGACCATCGTGCGCATGGCCGTCGACTACGGCATCTCGCTGGGATTTCCGTCGTCGGCGTTGATCGGCGCCCTGCTGCTCACCCAGTTCGTCGGCTTCCCCGCGTCCATTCTGTTCGGGCGCATCGGCGAACGCTTCGGCGCCCGCACCGGCATCTTCATTTCCATCGGCGTGTACGTCGGAATCTGTCTGTGGGGCTACCGTCTCGCGCACATCTGGGAATTCTATGCGCTCGCGACCGCCATCGGCCTGGTTCAGGGCGGCATCAACAGCCTGAGCCGGTCGCTGTTCTCGCGGCTCACGCCGCACGCGCAGTCGGCGCAGTTCTTCGGGTACTTCAACACCGTGGGACGCTTCTCCGCCGTCCTGGGTCCGGCGCTCATGGGCTGGGTTTCGCTGGGGACCCACAACCCGCGTCTTTCCATGCTGGCGCTCACGCTTCTGTTCGTGATCGGTGCGATGTTCCTTGCGCGCGTTCGGGAACGCCCGCTATCCTCGGCGTAGCCGCATCGAACCATGATCGATCTTCCCGCACTCATCTCGCGATTTGAAGAGCACCTCGACCTGGCGCGTCAGCAGAACCTGGTCGAGCCGACGGCCTTTTCCCTGGCCACTGTAAGCCGGGAGGGGCGGCCATCGGTCCGCATTATGCTTCTGAAAGGGACGGACTCCCGGGGCTTTGTCTTCTACACCAACACCCTGAGCCGCAAGGGCCGGGAACTTGGAGATACGCCGCGGGCGGCCATGTGCTTCTGGTGGGGTGCCCTGGCCCGGCAGGTCCGGGTCGAGGGGAGTATCGAGCGGGTATCGGACGCGGAGGCCGACGCCTACTTTGCGTCCCGGCCGCGCGGCAGCCAGATCGGGGCCTGGGCGTCGAAACAGAGCTCGGCCCTGGGATCGCGCGAGGAACTCCTCGCCGCCGTGGCCCGCATCGAGGAACAGTACGCCGGCAAACCGGTGCCACGACCGCCGCACTGGACCGGGTTCAGAGTGCTGCCGGATGCAATCGAGTTCTGGTACGGACGGGAAAACCGCCTCCACGAACGACTCCAGTACACACTGGAAGGAGAGGTCTGGACGGAGAGAATCCTGTCTCCATAGGGAAAAACGCCTTGTTGGTTGTGGGGGCCGGGTGTTAACATTGTTATGTCCCACCCGGTTCGGCGTGTTTGGGACGCCGCACCGATAAAGCCCCTTGGTTCAGTAACAGGGAGCGAAAACGTTTGAGTCGTAAGTACGCCATTTTGTGCGCCTGCGCCACGCTGGTGATCGTGGGACAGGTTCGTTCGAGCCATGCCTTTGCGCTGGCCAGACTCGCGGCCGCCATCGATGTCAGCCGCGTTGCCGCCGCCGGAGCGCTTCCCGTCACCACCAACCCCGCCAATTCCAACGTTCCCGATCGACTCGTTCTTCCCGCGACCATCCAGCTGACCGGTGCCAGCACCGAAGTTCTCGTGGGCGCGCCGACCGAGTGCACGCTGTCGATCGAGGTCGCGGACGATGCCGGGGCGCCGATGTTCCTGGCCGAACTGCACATGCCGGCCGGCTGGCAGAAGGTGGGCTTCAGCGGACGGGATTCACAGGGCAAGCCGCTTCCCAACGGCAATTACTATTACACCGTGACTGCGGAGGGCACGTCGCGCACGGTGCACGTCGTCATCAATCGATAGCCGACGTTTTTCATGCTGCTCCTGGAGCCGGGTCGCCACCCCGGCTCTTTTTTTTGCCCGTTGCATACGCTTCTTCCCGGTTTGGCCTGCGCGCGATGCGTAGTAACATGTCGCGCGCATGCGTGAGCACGCCGACATCGTGGTGGTGGGAACCGGAGCGGCCGGCCTGATGGCGGCCATTCATGCCGCGCGCGCGGGCGCGTCGGTGGTGGCACTCGACGGCGCGCGCAAACTCGGCGCCAAGATTCTGATCGCCGGCGGCGGCCGCTGCAACGTCACCCACGACGTCGTCGATGAAACCGCCTTCGCGGGTTCGTCGCGCCCCGCGATCCGCAAGGTGCTGCGGCGCTATGACGTCGCCGCCACCACCGCCTTCTTCGCAGAACTCGGCGTCACCCTCAAGCGCGAGGAAACCGGAAAGCTCTTCCCCGTCACCGACGATGCGCGCACGGTATTGAACGCACTGCTGGGCGAGGCCCGTGCGCGCGGGGTCGAGATCTCATATCCGCGGCGCGTGCAGAAGATCCGCCGCGACAGCGGCGGTTTCATCGTCGACGCAACCGGCGGAACGGTTCGCACGAGCCGTGTCATCATTGCGACCGGAGGAATGAGTATCCCGAAGTCAGGCTCCGACGGCTTCGGCTACTCCGTGGTGCGCGCACTCGGCCATAACACGACAGAGCTGTTCACTCCGGGACTGGTGCCGCTGACGCTTCCCCGCGATCACTTCCTGTGCGCACTGTCCGGCATCACCCTGCCCGCCATGCTGGAGCTGCGTAGCAGCACCGGCAAGCATCTCATTTCGTTCACGGACTCGACCCTGCTCACCCACTTCGGTCTCTCGGGCCCGTCGGTGCTGGACATCAGCCGCTACTATCTGCACGCGAAACACGACGATCCACAAGTGACGCTCGCGATCAACTTTCTGCCCGGCACGAGCCGCCAGGATTTTGAGAAGTCCCTGCAGGCGCTCGGCGCAACCTCGGTGGGAACGCACCTGCACTCGCTCCTTCCGGAGCGGCTCGCCCGCGGGTTGTGCGTGCATTCGGGTCTCGATCCGTCGACGCCCGGAAGCCGGTTGAAGCGTGAAGAACGACGCACCCTTGCGGGTGCGGTCACGCAGCTGTCGCTGCGTATCACCGGATCGCGCGGTTACAACTTTGCGGAAGTCACCGCCGGCGGGGTGCCGCTGTCGGAACTGCGCCTGGAGACGATGGAGTCGCGCGTGTGCGAGGGGCTGTATCTGTGCGGAGAGATCTGTGATGTGGACGGTCGCATCGGGGGCTACAACTTCCAGTGGGCGTGGGCCAGCGGATATGTCGCCGGGATTTCCGCGGCGTC
>DASRYI010000018.1:0-2658 GCA_035687255.1 Candidatus Krumholzibacteriia bacterium
GAGACGCCGAATCCCACGTAGACGGGCGTGTCGGTGGCGGCGCGTACCCGGCCGGCGAGCTCTGATACGCCGGCCGGGAGCGAGGACCGCGTGCCGGTGACGCCCGTCACGGAAACCAGATAGACAAACCCTTCGGAGGCGGAGGCGATGGAACGCACGCGCGCGTCGTCCGAGGTGGGTGCCACCAGGTCGACGTACGCAATGCCGCGCGTCTGCAACAACGGGCGGAACGCGCCCGATTCTTCGAAGGAGACGTCGGGAAGAATCAACCCCTGCACGCCGCTCTCGCGCGCTGCATCCGCAAACGCGTCGGCACCCATGCGCAGAATCGGGTTGATGTAGCTCATGAACACCAGCGGCGTGGTCACGCGCGCTGCAAGTTGCCGCGCCGCGCGCAGCGCCGATCGCAAGGTGACGCCACGCGCCAGTGCGGCATTCGACGCCGCCTGAATCACCGGCCCGTCTGCGATCGGGTCGGAGAAGGGCACGCCGATTTCAATGACATCGCAGCCGCCGTCGCATGCGGCGCTGACAAGATCTGCGAAGGCGGCATCGTCCGGATAGCCCGCGGTGAGAAAGGCGACCAGCGCCTTTCGCCCCTGCTTCCGAATATCCGTCGTGGTGCGGGCGAGCATGTTCATTTCAGATGCCCCTGCACGGCGTCCAGATCTTTGTCGCCGCGACCCGACAGATTGATGATGACGATGCCGCCCTCGCCGGTTCCGTTGGCAAAGCGGCGGCGCGCAAACGCCAGCGCGTGTGACGATTCGAGCGCGGGCAGAATGCCTTCGCTGCGCGAGAGCAGGTGAAACGCGGCCAGCGCCTCGTCGTCGCCGGCGCGGTCGTAGACCACACGGCCTGCGTCCCTGAGCGCGCTGTGCTCGGGCCCCACGCCCGGGTAGTCCAGTCCGGCCGCGATGGAATGCGCCGCGCCCACCTGGCCGTCCTCGTCCTGAATGAGATAGCTGAACGCGCCGTGCAGCACGCCGGGCGCTCCGGTGTTGAGCGTGGCCGCCTGCCCCTGCGCCGACCCGGCCGCCTCCACGCCGAACAGGCGCACATCGCGGTCGGCGAGGAACGCGCTGAAGATACCCAGGGCGTTGGAGCCGCCGCCCACGCACGCGAGCACGTCGGTGGGAAGGCGCTCTTCGACGTCCAGAATCTGGGCGCGGGCTTCGCGGCCGATCACCGACTGGAAATCACGCACGATGGTGGGATACGGATGCGGTCCCACCGTGGAGCCGATGATGTAGTGCGTGGAGCGCACGTTGGTCACCCAGTCGCGAAGGGTTTCGTTGGTGGCGTCCTTGAGCGTGCGGCTTCCCGACGTCACCGGCACGACGGTGGTGCCGAGCAGTTCCATGCGCAGCACGTTGGGACGTTGCCGCGCCATGTCGACTTCGCCCATGTACACGGTGCATTCCATGCCGAACAGCGCGGCCACCGTCGCAGTGGCCACGCCGTGCTGGCCCGCGCCGGTTTCCGCCACCAGGCGTTGCTTTCCCATGCGCCGGGCCAGCAGCGCCTGGCCGAGCGAATTGTTGATCTTGTGCGCGCCGGTGTGATTGAGGTCTTCGCGCTTGAGATAGATGCGCGCTCGGGTAGCGATGGCCGCTTCGAAACGCTCCGCACGATACAGAGGTGTCGGCCGGCCGACGTATTCCGCCAGCAGCCGGTCGAGTTCGGCCTGAAATGACAGGTCGTGTTGCGCCGCAGCGTACGCGGCCTCGAGCTCGGTGAGCGCGGGCATCAGGGTTTCGGGAACGAACTGCCCGCCGTAGATACCGAAGCGGCCCGTGCTCATGACCGCGCCTGTGCAAAGAACTGTTGCATGCTGTCGGGATCCTTCACGCCCGGCGACCGTTCCACGCCGCGGCACACGTCCACGGCAAACACGCCGGTGCGGCGAATGGCTTCGCGCACGTTGGCGGCGTCCAGCGCCCCGGCCAGGAACACCTGAAATCCCTTGCGCCGGGTGTTGAAGGCCGCGGTCCACACACGTTCGATTTCTTCCAGTGAGCTGTCGGCGCCGCGCTCGAGGTCGAACAGGAAATACGACGTGGTTGCGTATGCGGCCAGGTCGCGCGCCGCCGGAATGTGGCCGTTGGCGAAGGTCTTGATGACGGGTCTGCCGGTGCGCTTCTGCACATCGTCGCAGAACGCCGGCGATTCTTCGCCGTGCAACTGCACCAGATCGATACCCACGTCACCCACGATGCGCACCACCTCGTCGGCGCTCTGGTCCCGAAACACGCCCACCAGCGAGCATCCCGCCGTGGCCGCGCGAATTTCACGTCCGCGCTCCGTGTCGATGCGGCGCGGGCTGTCAGCAAAGATGACGCCAATGTAGTCTGCGCCCATGGACACGGCGAGGCGGGCATCATCGACGGTGGTGATGCCGCAAATCTTGATGCGTGTCCGGGTCACGGTTGCACCTGCGTGCGCGATACGACATGCACGGGCGTCACCAGTGCGCGCAGGGCCGCGCCCGGATCGGCCGCGCTCAAAAGGCTCCCACCCACCAGAAACGCGGTGGCACCGCTGGCGAGCAGCGCATCCACATCGGCGCGCGTGGTAATGCCGCTTTCCGACACCACAATCCCTCCCGGCGGAACCAGACCGGCCAGGCGGTGGGTGGTTCCGAGCGACACCGTCATG
>DASRYI010000019.1:0-1973 GCA_035687255.1 Candidatus Krumholzibacteriia bacterium
GCGACAGCTCGGTGAAGCGGCGCGGATTGCCGAACGACTCCAGGTACATGGTGATGATGTTGGTGTGCGGGTCGTTCTCCCAGTATTCGAGCAGGTCGTTACCGCTGATGTCCGCCTTGTTGCCCACGCTCGCGAAATACGCAAACCCGATGTTCAGCTTTTCGACCGCGAGCAGAATGGCCACGCCCAGTGCGCCGCTCTGCGTCATGAAGGAAATCGAACCGGCGGGCGGCAATCCCGGCGAGAAGGTGGCGTTCATGCGCACGTCGGGTGTCGCATCGAGCACGCCCATGCAGTTGGGACCGATCAGCCGCATCTCGTACTTCCGGATCAGGTCGACGATGGCCTTCTCCTTCTGCGCGCCCTCGGTGCCGGTTTCCTTGAAACCGGCGGTGATGACGATCAGCCCCTTCACGCCCTTGCGCCCGCACTGTTCGATGGCCTCGAGCACCCCGGGGGCCGGAACCACGATCACCGCCAGGTCAACCGGGTCGGGAATGTGTTCCACAGACGCGTAGGCTTTGGTGCTGTGGATGTATTCGTAGCGCGGATTGACGGGGAATATCTTCCCGTTGAAATCGTAGGCGAAGAGATTGACCAGAATCTGCCGGCCGATGCTGCCGGGGCGCGGCGTGGCGCCGATGACGGCAATCGATCGCGGCTTGAATATCGCGTCAAGTGAATGCATGGGTGTCTCTATTCGCGCGGCGGATGACGGCGCACATCCTCGATCAGGCGCTTCACCAGCACGTCCAGTTCGCCCCGCACGCGCCGGAACACGGTGAGCGACTTGCCCATGGGATCTTCGACCTTCCAGTCGATCACGCGCCCGCGAAAACCGGGCGGCACCATCCGGGCGGCGGGCCGCGGGGCCATGGAAATCACGATGTCCATATCGCCCACGGGCACGTCCGCGAGCCCCTTGGAGGTCTGGTGCGAGATGTCGATCTTCACCTCGCGCATGATTTCGATCGCGTCCTCGCTGACCATCCCGGTGGGATTGGTCCCCGCGCTGAACGGCTCGACGACGTCGGCGCCAAAGGTCCGGGCGATGCCCTCCGCCATGGGAGAACGACACATGTTGCCGAAGCATACGAACAGAATGCGGGTCTTGCGTTTGGAGTGCATGGTGATGCGCAGCAGATGTGCGGCAAAGCCCAACCTAGCACGAAACCGCGCCGTCTGTCAGGAGATTGTTGTGCTTTCCGACAGCTCGCACGGACGACATGGGCGGACTCGCGCTCCTGCTCGCCGCACGCCTATCGTGGTTATGAGCGCGCGTCTCAAAGTCGCGCACCGTCCGCCATGGTCGTCCGTGCGCGTGCCGGCCGGAGCAGGCGAGTGGGTGGCACCGGACGGAGTCCCGGCAACGAGCGAAGCGAAGTTGCTCCGGGGTGGCCGGTGACAGGACCCGCGAGCACAATCGAGGAAGATCAGCGCTTGATGCCGGAATGCAGGCCGGCAATGCCACCCGTCAGGCGGCGCGTGGAGACCGATTCGAGCCCGGCGTCGGAAAGCAGGCGCCGCACGGCGTCGGCGGGAATGAACTCCCCGATGGACGACGCCAGATAACGGTACGCTTCCGGCGAGCCGGAGATGGCGCGTCCCACCACCGGCAGCACCGTGGCGATGTACGAGCGGAACACCAGGCGCGCCGCGCCCGACGGCGGCAGGAATTCCAGAACCAGCAGCCGCCCCCCGGACCTCAACACGCGCGCCATTTCGGCCGCGCCGCGCGCGTAGTCGGGGAGATTGCGCAACCCGAACGCAATCGTCACCACGTCGAACGACCCATCGGGAAACGGCAGCGCCAGCGCATCACCTTCGATCAGATCAACCCGCGCACCCGCGAGCTTTGTGCGTCCCACCTCGAGCATGCCGCTGGATGGATCGAGTCCGGCAATGTGTTGCGCCGGGCTGCGGCGCGCGAACTCGAGCGCCACATCCGCCGTGCCCGTGGCGACATCGAGCAC
>DASRYI010000020.1:0-16247 GCA_035687255.1 Candidatus Krumholzibacteriia bacterium
GGCTGCGTCGACGGCGTGGCCGGCCGTTGCGACGGCGTCGACGGCCGCGCTCCGGTCGCCGGCTGCTGCGACGGGCCGGTCTTGGAGGGCGTCCACCCGTTGCCGCTGCGCTGCTCCCATTTCCCGTTGTCGTTGCGGTACACGTTACCGTTGCGGTCGGCGTAGACGTTGTTCGGCTGGGTCGACGGCCGCGCCTTGTTGGCCGGTTGCGTGGACGGACGAGTTGCCACGTTGCCGCCCTTCGCCGGCATCTGCGACGGTTTCTGCGGCGTGGAGCGCACACCGTTGTTGCGCGCCTTGTAGGCATTGTTGGTGTAGGGCGTGGGCCGCGCGCCCGCGGCCTGGCCGGCGCGGTATCCGGCGCCATAGCCCGCGCCGTAACCGTGCCGGTACCCGTGGTGATAGCCGTGATAGTAGCCGTGGTTGTACCCGTGGTGGTAACCCATCGGACCCCAGTATCCCCCGTAGCCGCCGAACGACACACTGAACCAGCCGTAGCTCATGCCGAACGAGAAGCCCCAGCCGGTATAGGGGTTGTAGGCCACGGCGAATCCGTAGGTCACGGGACGCGGGTAGTAATAGTGTCCGTACCACGGGTGATAGTAGTAGCCGGTTCCGTACACGACGCAGCCGCCGTACACGTAGGAGCCGTAGTACGCGGGCGTGTATCCCACGTACACCACCTCCGGCGTGGAATCGTAGATGTACACATACTTGGTGTTGTAAACGGGAGAGTCGGGCGGAATCGATTGCACGTCGGCCGGCACTTTCGTCGACACCACCCACGGTCCGGTGGCGCGATCCGACTCGAACCACACCGCCTGGTCGCAGCAGTAGTAACGCCCGCCAATCAGCAACACCGACTTGTCGGTGTTGACCGCGTACGACATGTCCGTGCCCTCGATCTTCTCGAATTTGGGATCGCCGTCGTATTTCACGGCGACGGTCGCGGTCTTGCGGTCGACTTCCGCGGTCTGCGGAATCTGATTTTCGAGCACCGCCTCCTTTGCTTCTTCGGTGCCCGGGACACTGGCGAGCACGTCGGAGAGATCCGAGTCGGCGGGAATCCTGGCAAAGTCGGCGGGCAGCTTGTCGCCGGGGACAAACGTCCACGGCCCCTTTTCGATGGACTTGGACTGATACCAACGCCCCGCCAGCAGGATGTAGTACTGCTGCGACGGGATGTCCATGATCACGCTCGACTCGGTGTTCTTGACGAAGAGCAGATTGGTTCCCTGCACCGGTTCGAACTTGGGCTCGCCGTCACACTGAACGATCTCCGCCGGCTTGGTGCGCACGATCACGTCCGGCACCACCGCCACTGCGGGCTTCTCCGCGTCCTCGGGGGGCTTTGACACCATCTTTGCGGCCAGATCGGCCACCGCCTGCGGCGGCGGGTTTTTCATGATGTTCCACGGCCCGACTACATCCGACCCGAAGTACCACGACTCGTTGCCCTTGAGGTACCAGACCTTGGTCGACGAATCCTGCACGATGAAGAACGGCGTATTGACGACCGACTTGAGCGACGTGCCCTCCACCTCTTTGATGATCGGCTCGCCGTCGATCGTGATCAGCATGGTCGGTTTGGTGGTGAAGATCACCTCGGGTGGCGCGGTGTTGAGCTTCGCCGACGCCGCCTGTTCGCTCTCCACCACCGCCAGCCCCGCCACCAGTTCGTCGTAGGACAGTTCGTTTCCCCATCTGGGAATCTCGGCCTCGATGATATTGCGCAGCCACGTTTCCTGCTCCGGGGTTGCATTGGGGAACTTGATATCGGTGACACGGGTTTCCGCCAGCGTCACCACGCGCGTTTCACGATCCACAAAGGTGCGCGCCTCGAACCACACCGCCCCGAACACCGGGTCCTTTCCCCTGGCGGTCACGCCCACGGCCGCGCGCGCTCTCAGCTTGATCTGGTCGAAGGATTCGAGCTGGGGTTGATAGACGACGACCTTCGCTTCCGGATTCTGAATGACACGCGGCCAGTTGCCGTCGCCCTTCTGGGCGAGCGAGACATGGGCGGCCGCCGCCGTCAACGCCGCGGCCAGGAACATGATTATCGTCGGTGTATTGCTTCGCATGTCGAAACTCCTCTACATCACTGCCTTCATCATCAGGCGCATGATTTCTTTGAACGGCATCACCGTAAGCATGAGCGGCAACAGGGGCGCGGCACAGGCCACCACGAACGCGATTATCAGTCGCCGGTCGACCGCCACCGGCCGCATGGCGACCAGGCGTTCGAAGCCGCCCCCCAGATCGGCCAGCGACTGAATGTCGCCGGAACCGAGCGCTTCCGGATCGGGCTTGGGTTTCTGCAGCCATTTCTGTTCGAACATCCACACGTAGGCACTGGCAAAGCGGCTGTAGCTCATCCAGTTCTTTATCTTGGTCCGGACCAGTCGCGGCGTGAACACGAACATCGGCGCCACGCCCAGGATTACTCCCAACAGCACGATCCCGATCAACGCGTTGCGGTAGCTCATCAGGGACACGCCCGCGTACAGAATCCGGTTGGCCGCCGCCGCGGATACCGCGCATCCGACCGCGAAGCCCAGGAATCCGAAGACGGCCTGGTGGAAGGGGACGAATCCGAGGCCGCCCATTCCGTCCGGGTGCGTGCCCGTCAGGTTCAGATTGAGCCTGGCCACGCGCCCCAGAAACCACCACCAGATCAAGTAACGCCACGCCCAGCGCACGAGCAGGAACACGAGCAACAGCCGCGACGCGACTGCGTACCACCAGCCGGCGCCGGTCAGATCGCTGCCGGTCGGCGTCACATGCTCGAACCAGAAGACAGAGCTCTCGGCCTCCACCCCGCGAATGGATGTGTACACGAGCGCCACACTCACGGCCAGGACCACCAACTCCGCCAGCCACGAGTCGCGCATGCGGCGGCCGCGACGGAGCACGGTTTCGAAATGATCGGCGTCGTCGTCGGAAACCAGACCCGAGGAAAGAAACTGGGTTACCACCATGCGCGAGCGCGCGCCGATCGGCCCGGCTGCGATGATGAGCAACGGAATCACGAGCAGACAGCGCACGTGGACGGCGAGATCATGAAAGAAGGAGATCTCGGCCGCGCGATTGGGTGCGACCAGCGCAAGTACCACGAGGGGCACCCAGCACACCGCGGCCGCCAGCAGCGCACGCGGTCCCAGGCGCTTGTCGTCGGTGCGCATGAGCCGGAGGCGTTCCTGCAGGCGGTCCACCGGACCACCGGGCGCAAGATAGAAATCGGTAAACTGGCGTTGCGCGTCCATCATTTCACCACCGGGCGAAACACCGCGTCGCGAGACGCGGCAAACGGGAAACGTGCCCCAACCGAGGCCCTAGGGTAACATCGGGACTCATTCCCTGCCACGCTCAACCGCAGCAATCATCGTCGGCCAGACGGCTGCTCGAGCTGCGCTCGCAAGGCCTTGAGGTCGGCATCGTACGGCGAACGTTCGAGTGCGGTTCGCACGATCCGTAGCGCCTGCGTCGGCCCGCCCGAATCCATGACCGCCACCGCATACACGTAGGCAAAGCGCGCGTCGCCGGGTGCGAGTTCGGATGCCCGCTTGAGCGATGCCACCGCCTCGTCGACATGATGCGCGCGCACCTGGAGCAGTCCGAGTGCGTGATAGAGACTCGCGCCGTTCGGGAGCCGTTTGATTCCGGCGCGCAGCACGCGTTCGCCCTCGTCGTCGCGCCCTGCCACCCGCAGAACGTCGGCCAGGTTGACGTACGCCGGTTCCCACGTGGAGTCGACCTCGATGGCGGTGTGGTAGTCGCGTTCAGCGGCATCAAAGTGGCCGAGTTGGGCCTCGAGAGTCCCGAGGTTGAACCACGACTCGGGGCGATCGGCATTCACGAGCTGCGTGCGACGGTATTCCGCCAGCGCCGAATCGCGCTGCGCCCGCGTGGTGTTGGTGAGTGACTGCGCGGGAACGTCGCACAGAGCGCGGCCGGCCTGGATGCGCACGCTCAATACGGGATCGGAGAGCAGATTCGTGATATCCGCGATCCGCATCTCCGCCGGCAGTGTTTGCGACGCCGCTGCCGCTGCCTCCCGTACCAGTGGACTCTCATCCGCGGCACCCTGCGTGACGGCGGCAGGCAGGTGCGCGTCGCTCCCGCGTGACAATTCTTCCAGCGCCGTCGCGCGCACGATGGCGGGTTCCAGCGGACCGTTGAACACGCCCGAGAGCGCCGACGCGGAGTCCGGCGCCCCGGCCCGCGCCAGGGACAGCGCGCGTGCGTAGTGCGGACGCTCCCGGTTTCCCCACCAGCGCATGAAGGCGTCGCGCGACCAGCGCGCGTCGTGGTCGGCGTGGCAGTCGGTGCACGTGCTCGGCGTTCCCAGTTCCACGGTGAGATCGGGACGCGGCACCCGGAAGCTGTGATCGCGCCGCGCGTCCACGCCCATGTAGGTGCGCTGCAACATGTGGCACGACACGCAGCGCGCGCCCGCCGACCCGGCGGGGTGGTGGTGATGTTCGGGCGTGTCGAACTTCGTCGCAAGGTGGCAGCGTGCGCACAGCTCGTTGCCCTCCGCGTAACGATGGTCCGTGTGCGGCTGGTGGCAGTCGCTGCACGTGACACCCGCGCGGTACATCTTGCTCTGCAGAAACGAACCGTACTCGTACACTTCGCCCAGAATCTGCCCGTCCGCGTGATAGAGGTCGGGCTCGAGCAGCGCGACGCGATGCGTGTCCCCGATGGGCCGGCCGGGAACATGGCCCTCCTTCAACAGACCGCGGCGTGAGTGACAGTACGCGCACGCCTCCACTTCATCGTGCGTGACCGCGAGTTTCGAGCGGTGCGCAATGCCGGAGACCGGATCAATGGTCCAGGTGTTGTCGGCACGGTCGCGGTAACGAACCGGGAGGCCCATGGACTCGCCGGGTTCTGCCTCTTTCTTCCCCGCCCGGTGCGCCCATGCCACGTGCGCCGAGCCGGGACCGTGGCACGATTCACACGACACGTTGATTTCGTGGAAGGTGGTGTGATAGGTACGCGTGGCCGGGTCGTAGCCGCGGCGCACGTCGGTCGAGTGGCACTCCGCGCACTGGTAGTTCCACGTCTGGTCGATGCCGGTCCAGAACAGCGGATCCCCGGGCGCGAGTTTCTGATCTGGATAGAGTGAAAACCAGCGCTGGCCGCCCTCTGATTTCTCGCGCGAGTCCCACGCCACGCCGAACGCCTGCAGGCGTCCGCCCGGGAGCTCGAGCAGATACTGCTGCAGCGGATACACACCGAAGGTGTAGCGAACCGGGTAGTCGTGTGGGTTGCCGTCGGGTCCGGTGGTATTGACGACGTATGTGCTGTCGCGACGAAAGAATGTCGACGTGTGGCCGTCGCCCGTGAAGGTCGCGTGCTCGAAGTCTCCCAGCACGCTGTGCCGGTTCGGCTCCTGCATGGCGAGAAAATGGTCGGACGTGCGCCAGTCGGCGTCTTCCTGAGCGTGGCACGGCGCACAGGCGGCGCTCCCCACGTAAGTGGCCGGTCCGGACGAATGTGGCTGCCGCTTGACGAGAATCAGGGCGACGGCGGCCAGCAGCAGAAGAGCGGCGATGGCGACGCGGCGGAAACGCACCCGCTCAATCTCCCACCGAAATGCCCAGGGCGCGTGCGGTGCGAACCAGCATACCGTCGAGCGGCACGCGCTTGAGCCGTTCCACCGCGCACGGAATCGGCACGGGTTCCACACTCGTTCCCGCAAACGCCACCATCTTGCCGAAGTCCTCCGCCGCGATCAGGTCCACTGCGGCCACGCCGAAGATGGTGCACAGCGCACGATCGAACGCGGTGGGAATACCGCCGCGTTGCAGGTGTCCCAGCACCACGGTGCGTGCTTCCTTTCCGGTCAGGCGTTCGACTTCCGCGGCCACGCGCACACCGATTCCCCCCAGTCTCACCTCTCCTTCCTGCCGCTCACCCACGCTGGTCATGTCGTGGCCGGTTTCGCACGCGCCTTCCGCCACCACCACCAGCGTGAAGTGTTTGCCGTTGCTCTCGCGTTCGCGAATCTTCGCCTGGACGCTGGCGTAGGTGAAGGGGATCTCGGGAATCAGGATGACGTCCGCGCCCCCGGCAACGCCGGCATACAACGCAATCCAGCCGGTGTAGCGGCCCATCACTTCCAGCACCATGACACGATTGTGGCTCTCGGCGGTGGTGTGCAGACGGTCGACGGCGTCGGTGGCACACGCCACCGCGGAATCGAACCCGAACGTGAAGTCCGTGCAGTCGAGATCATTGTAGATGGTCTTGGGAATCCCGACCACGGGGATGCCGTACTCGTAGAGCTGCTGTGCAGTGGTCAGCGTTCCGTCGCCGCCGATGCACACCAGGGCGGTAAGTTTCAGCGCATCGAACCCGCGCTTCGCGTCCGCCAGAGCCGCATCGGAAACCCGGCGCGTGTGACCGGCGCCGGTGCGCGACGAAAACGTTCCGTGGCTGGCCGTTCCCAGAATGGTTCCGCCCTTGGTGAGCAGGTTGCCCAGATCCCGGTAGTTGAGCATGCGGTAGTTTTGCGGCTCCAGCAGCCCGCCGTAGCCACCCTGGATACCGACGCACTCCCAGCCGCGCTTGGCTGTCGCCTTGGCGACGGAGCGAATAGTCGCGTTGAGGCCGGGACAGTCGCCGCCGCCAGTGACGATTGCAATTCGTTTCATGGTATCTCCTCACCGCTTGCGCGGCGCATGGACGGTGTACAGACTGACCAGGCGCGCCACCAGCACGGCCAGGTACATCTGGCCACCCACCGCTTCGAGAACGGAGAGACCGCGTGCCGCCTCGCTGACGGGCACCACGTCGCCGTAGCCCAGCGTCGAAATCGTGACGAAACTGAAGTAGACGGCGGTGTCCATGTCGAACGGTTTCCCGCCCGCAATCGTGAACGACCCCGGCAGCGCGCTCTCCAGCGTCCAGTAGCTGGCCGCCATCACCAGCGCCGCCAACAGATACGTGCTCAACGCCGAAAACAGCCGCTCGGCATCGATGCTGCCCTCCCGCAACGCGTAGCGCGCACATACAAACAACGCCAGCACCCCGCACACCACCCACATCCCGTCGCTGATATGGTGCGTGGTGCTGCTCTGAATGAGTTCGCGAAAAACCCGCGCCGCCGCCAGCACAATGAACAACGCCAGGATGAGTGTGATACGCCGGCGTTCCAGACTGGCGATAACGGCAAGCAGGCTGGTTGCCATCACCAGCTCGATAATGAACGCACCCCAGCGGAAGGACTCGACGATGGGCGCGAAGCCGAGTGCAACCAGAATCGAAAAGAAGAGGATCGCGAAACGCCGTCGCTGGTAGAAACGGAGCGCCGATTTGATCATGGCTGCGCCTCCACCGGGGAAGGGTGAACGCGATGCGCCGGTTAGTCGCGCATGAGCGTGAGGTCGTCCGCCTGCACCGTGGTGCGATTGCGGAACAGCATCACCAGGATGGCCAGTCCGATGCCCGCCTCGGCCGCGGCCAGGGCCATCACGAAGAAGGCGGCCACGTGTCCGTCGGTGGTGCCGTTGTGGCGGGCAAACGCAATGAACGAGAGATTCACGGCGTTGAGCATGAGCTCGATCGACATCAGGATGACGAGCAGGTTGCGGCGGAAGAGCACGCCGAACGCGCCGATGAAGAACAGGATTGCGCTCAGGTACAGGTAATGATGGATCCCGATCGGCGTCATCAGATCACCTTCTTCGCAAGCAGCACGACACCCACGATGGCAACCAGCAGAATGAGAGAGATCACTTCGAAGGGGTACACGAAGTCGGAGAGCATGGCGCGACCCACCGTCTCCATGTTTCCGAACTCGGGTGCCACCTGCACGCCGGCCGGCTGCACGTGGCCCAGGATCTGGATGGCACCGAAGGCCGCCGCGGCGCACAGCACCGCCGTGAACAGCGTGCGCATCCACCCCACCGGCGCCTCGGCCAGCTCCTCCTTCTTGAGATTGAGGAGCATGATGGTGAAGATGATGAGCACCATGATGGCGCCCGCGTACACCAGTATCTGCAGGATGAACACGAACTCCGCGTGCAGCATGGCGAACAGGCCCGCCAGCGCGCACAGGGAAAGAATCAGCGAGAACGCGCCCGAGAGCGGGTTCTTGAGGCTCACCATGAGCAACCCGCCCATGACGGCGAGGAACGCAAGAATGTAAAACAGAATTGCATCCATGGGGCTATCTCCGGCTCACCAGCATGATCACAATCGCGGTCAGCGCGATGTTCACGAAGGAGAGCGGAATCATGTTTTTCCAACCCAGGCGCATCAGCTGGTCGTAACGGAAGCGCGGCAGCGACCAGCGCACCCAGATGAACACCCAGCACCAGAACAGCGTCTTTACCGAGAAGGCGCCGATCTGCGCCACCAGCGCGACCGTGCGCGCGCCCCAGTCGGGCAGCGACGTCAGTCCCATCACTTTCCACAGAAAGAAGCCCAGCGCCGCCGCCACCACAATGTTGATGGCGGCCAGAATCGCGCCCTCGCCTTCGCGGCGGTCGCCAAAGCGGCCGTGAATCCGCTTCGACCACGCCAGCATCAGCGCGGCGAAGACCAGCGCGCCCAGCACGCCGCCCGCCAGCATCACCTTGAGCCATGTGGCCGCGTGCGCCACGATCGCGTCGGTCGGGAAGTACGGAACCTGCCAGCCGCCGAAGAACAGCGTCGTGATCATCGATGCCGACAGCACGATGGCGGCGTACTCGCCCATGTAGAAAAGGGCGAAGCGCATGCCGCTGTATTCGACGTGGTATCCCGCCACGATTTCCGATTCGCCCTCGGGCAGGTCGAAGGGGTTGCGGTTGGTCTCGGCGAAGGCCGCCACGATGAAGAGAACCGCGCCCAGCGGCTGCACGAAGATTCCCCACCGGGGCAGGAACCCGAACAGCAATTCGCCCTGACCGCGCACGATGTCGTTGAGCTGCGCGCTCTGGAAGACCATGAAGATGCCCACCAGCGCCATGCCCAGCGGGATTTCATAACTGATCATCTGCGCCGTGGAGCGCAGGCCACCCATGAGCGCGAACTTGTTGTTCGACGACCAGCCCGCCAGCACGATGCCGAATACGTTGAGCGACGTAATCGCCAGAATGTAGAGGATGCCGCAGTTCATGTCGGCCACCTGCATCGAGATGTCACGCCCACCCACCACGAAATGGTCGGCCCACGGAATCACGGCGAAGGCGGTGAGGATGAAGGTGAAACCGAGCACCGGCGCGATCATGAAGTAGGCGCGGTTGACCTGGGGTGGAATCATCATCTCCTTCATGAGGAGCTTCACCACATCGGAAATGTTGTGAATGATTCCCGCCAGGCGGACGCCGAAGATGGCGGCGCGGTTGGGTCCGGCGCGGTCCTGGATGAAGGCCGCGCCCTTGCGTTCGAACCAGATCAGAAGCGGAAGCAGCGAGAGCGCGAACGCCCAGATGAAGATCGCCTTGCCGCCGATGATGAGATAGTCGATCAGATGCGCCATGGTTTCAACTCGTCGGTCACTTTGCGACGGCGTGGCCGTTGGCCCGCACGCCGGTCGCTCCCGTCTTGAGCAGATTCAGGCCGCCGAATGCGGGCACTGAATCCTGAATGGCTTTGCGCACGTGCGCGACGGATTCGTGCGGCGCGCTTGCTCGCAACGACGCCTGCAACGCGTCCAGAATGCGCCACTCGGTTTCAGCTGTGGTTTCGAACGCGGGCCGCAGTTGCTGCACGTGGCCCTCGAAGTTCACAACCAGGCCGTCCTTCTCGGCGAACGTGACTCCCGGAATCACCAGGTCGGCGCGTTCCGTGAGCGCCGACGCGCACCCGGAGAGCGCGATCACCCTGCGCGCGGATTCCCACAGCGGGGCCAGCGCCTCCACATGCGTGTTGAATCCGATCGCCAGGAGCACGGCGTCGCGCGCTGCGTTGCCGATTTCAGCATTCGGCCCGCCCTGCATGTCCAGCACGCGCAGCCCCAGCATCTCGGCGCCACGCGCGTTGGGATGTTTGTCCGCGCGCCGCAGCAGCTGGTCATCCACGCCGTCGGGCACGTGGCGCACCACGAACACGGGTGCATTCAGCGAGTCGATTGCAAGGCGCTGCAGCAGGAACATCTCCTCGAGCGTGCAGGTCGCCGACGCCAGCACCAGCGTGCGCTGGCCGCCGCCGCGTTCCGCCGCGCCCGCCGGTTTGAAACCGAGCAGACCGCGCATCTCCGCGACCGCTTCCTGCAGAGAACATTCGAACACATCGCCGCCGCGCCGCACAAAGGGCGCGGTGATGCGGCTCTCGTTCACAAACTTGTAGTTCATGCGGCCTTCGTCGCACGCCCAGTAGCCGTTGACGGCGTCGTTGTGGCGCGGACGCATGCGGTAGACCTTCCCCTTCTTGGCCTGGATCTGCATGCTGCACCCGCGCGCGCAGGTCGTGCACACCGAGTCGGTGTTCTTGAGAAACCAGGTGGCGGAATGGAACCGGAAATCCTTGGACGTGAGTGCGCCCACCGGGCACAGGTCCACGGTGTTGAGCGAATACGGGCTGGTGACTTCCTGGCCCGGGAAGGTGGTGATGAACGCCTCGTGCCCGCGCCCCGCGATGTACAGCTGTTCTTCCTGTGCGACGTCGCGCAGAAAGCGCACGCACCGGTCGCACAGCACGCAACGCTCCTGGTCGAGGATCAGCGTCGGCCCGATGTCTTTGGCCTTGTTCTTCTTGAAGCGGGTGAAATCCTGCCGGCCCGTCTGCAGGTCGTGCTCCATGTAGTAGTTCTGGAGTGTGCACTCGCCCGCCTTGTCACAGATGGGACAGTCGAGCGGGTGGTTGAGCAGGAGCATCTCTTCCACCGATGCGCGCGCCCGCTTGGCGGCATCGCTGTGCGTGAGCACTTCCATGCCCTCGGTCACGACCGCTTTGCACGAAATCCCCAGCTTGTTGCCGCGCGGTCCCACGAAGTCGACCTGGCACATGCGGCAGTTGCCGTCGGGGCCCAGGCCTTCGTGGTAACAGAAGTGCGGGATGTCGATGCCGTTGGCCTTGCAGACATCGATCAGGAGCGCGCCCTCGGCGGCCTCGATCTTCTTGCCGTTGATGGTGATATTCACGGCCATTACAGCGCCCTCGATTCCAGATTCACGCCGCCCGGGTGCAACTGGCGCTCGGGCGCGTTGGCGCGCTGGATATACGCTTCGAACTCGTGGCGGAATTTCTTGATGTAGCTCGCGGTAGGACCGGCGGCGGAGTCGGCCAGCACGCACACCGTGCGCCCGCTCATGTCGGGGCAGATGGAGAGCATCAGGTCGATGTCCTCGGGACGACCTTTGCCCTCGCGGATGCGGTGCACGATTTCATACAGCCAGTAGGTTCCTTCGCGGCACGGCGGGCATTGTCCGCACGATTCGTGCGCATAGAAACGCAGCACCACTTCCAGCGCCTTGACCACGCTGGTGTCCTCGTCGAGCACCATGATGGCGCCCGACCCCACCATCGAGCCGGCGGCCGCGATCGATTCATAATCGAGCTTCACGTTGCGAGCCTCGTCGGCGGTGAGAATGGCCGAGGACGACCCGCCGGGAATGACGGCCTTGAGCTTCTTGCCGCCCTTGATACCGCCGGTCGACCGCTCGATGAACTCCCACAGGTTGACGCCGAACTCGCTCTCGTAGACTCCCGGCCGTTCCACCATGCCCGAGATCGAGAACAGCATCGTGCCCTTGCTCTTCTCGGTGCCAATGGCGGCGTACGCATCCGCGCCGTTGTTGATGATCCACGGCAGCGCTGAGAGTGTTTCCACGTTGTTCACGACGGTGGGACATCCGAACACACCCACGACCGCCGGAAACGGCGGTTTGGGACGCGGCTGGCCCTTCTTGCCTTCGAGCGATTCGATCAACCCGGTCTCTTCGCCGCAGATGTACGCCCCCGCACCGCGGTGGACCACGACGTCGAGTGCGAACCCGTTCGAGCCTTTGACGTTCTTTCCCAGATAGCCCGCGTGATAGGCCTCTTTCACCGCGGCGGACAGGCGCGCGATCTGCGCGTCGTACTCGCCGCGGATGTAGATGAACGCGGTGTGGATGCCCACGGCATAGCAGCAGACAATGATGCCTTCGACGAGCGCATGCGGGTCGAACTCGAGAATGAGGCGGTCCTTGAATGTGCCCGGTTCGCCCTCGTCGGCATTCACGCACAGATACCTGGGCTTGTCGATGTTCTTCGGGACGAAGCTCCACTTCATGCCCGTCGGAAATCCCGCGCCGCCACGGCCGCGCAGTCCCGACTTCTTGACTTCCTCGGTGACTTCATCCGGCTTCATCGCGAAGACTTTGGGAAGCGACGAATAACCGCCGTTGGCCGCGTAGGTGGCCAGCGTGTGGTTGCCCGGCACATCGAAGCGGCTGCTGATGATTTTATTTAGCATTGCATCACCATCATGGTCATCAGCGGCTGAAGTCCTCACTGACCGGATCGCGTCCGTCACGGCACGCATCGATGATGCGTTCGAGTTTCTCGACCGTAAGGTCGTTCCAGAACCGGTTGTTCATGCGCATGACGGGCGCGTTTCCGCACGCGCCCAGGCATTCCACCAGCTCGAAGCTGAACTTGCCGTCCGGCGTCTTTTCGCCGGGGCCGATTCCGAGCTTGCGCTCGATGGTGCCCTGCAGATCCTCGCAGCCGCGCATCGTGCACGAGAGCGTGCGGCACAGCTGAATCTGGTGCTTCCCCACCGGCTCGGTCTTGAACATGGTGTAGAACTCGACGACCGCGAACACGCTGACCGCCGACTGTTCCAGTCGTTGCGCCACGTATTCCATCGATTCCACGGTGAGGTATCCCTCCTGCTCCTGGGCGAGCCACAGAGCCGGAAGCACGATCGCGCGCTTGCTGGGATATTTTGTGAGCAGATCCTGGAACTCGGTCTCGCGCGCAGCGTCGAACGCAAACGGCTTTCCGGTGGAGACCAGGGCATGTTGAGTGTGCGACATGATGATCAGCGATCCAGTTCTCCGGCGACCACATTCAGGCCGCCCAGAATGGCGACGATGTCCGCCACCATCCCGCCTTCAATCAGAAATTTGAGGGTGTTCATGGTGTAGAAACACGGCGGCCGGACTTTGATGCGATACGGGTGTCCGCTTCCATCGCTGATGATGTAGAAGCCGAGCTCGCCGTTGGGCGTCTCGGTGGCGTCGTAGATGCGCCCTGCCGGCGGCTTCACGCCTTCGATCACCAGTTTGAAGTGGTTGATGAGCGCCTCCATCGACGTATGCACGCGATGCTTGGGCGGCAACGTCACGCGCTTGTCGTCCACGCTGATCGGTCCGTCGGGAACGCGATCGATGGCCTGATGAATGATCTTCAGGCTCTCTTCCATCTCGGCGATGCGCACCATGACGCGGTCATAGGAGTCGCCGTTGGCGCCGACGGGAACGTCGAAGTCGAAGGTCTCATATCCGTAGTAGGGACGCACCTTGCGCAGGTCCAGATCCGGGCCGCTGGCGCGCAGACATGGCCCCGTCCATCCGAATGAAATCGCGTCGTCCCCGCTGATGACGCCGACGCCGCGCGTGCGATCCTGGAAGATGCGGTTCTTGGCCACCAGGCCGCGCACGTCGGCGATCGCGGGCGGAATCTCCTTGAGCACGGCCTTGACGTTTTCGCGCCAGCCGGCGGGAAGATCCCACGCCAGTCCGCCGATGCGCATGTACGAATACGTGAGGCGCGCGCCGGTCAGCGCTTCCAGGAGGTCATTGAGCCGTTCGCGCGCGTTGAAGAAGTACCAGAAGTTGGTGAGCGCGCCGATATCGACGATGACCGCTCCGCAGCAGATCATGTGATCCATGATGCGCTGGATCTCCATGATGATGACGCGGATCATCTTGGTGCGCTCGGGCACCTCGAGCCCCATCATGCGTTCCATCGCCTTGCAGTAGGCAACGTTGTTCACCAGCCCGCTGCAGTAGTTGAGGCGGTCGGTGTACGGAATCACCTGGCCGTACTGCTTGATCTCGACGATCTTCTCGAAACCGCGGTGCAGGTAGCCCACGTCGACGCCGGCCTTCTCGATGGTCTCACCCTCCAGCTGCGCATACACGCGGAAGGTGCCATGCGTGGCCGGATGCGTGGGCCCGATGTTGACGTACATCGGCGCCGTGTTGATGTCGGGAAGTTCCAGTCCTTCGTCGAAATCGTCGCGGGTCAGATCGACGTCGTTGTCGAAGTCCACGGACGAATAGGGGGCGCGGGCCTCGCCCTCGCCGGGAACGAACTGCTGGATATCGATGGTCTTCTTGTCGCTCATGGAATCAACGCGGCTCGTTGAGCTCCTCGGTCATGTCCGACGTGCTCGAACACCACTGGCCGCCCATGACCGGATAGTCCTTGCGCAGCGGGTGTCCCTTGAACTCGTGGTGGGTGAGCAGGCGCTTGAGGCACGGATGCCCCACGAAGTTGAAACCGAACATCTCGAAGGCCTCGCGCTCGCCCCAGTTGGCCGACTTCCACAGGTCCGTGGCGGTGGGCACATCCATGTCCAGTTCGGGCACCGGCACTTCCACGCGCACGCGCAGGTCGTCGGGCACGGAGTAGAGGTTGTAGCTCACCTCGAACCGCTCGCGGTACGACGGCAGGTTCATGCAGTCGATTCCGACCACATCCATGAGCAGATTGAAACGATGCTGGTGCTTGAGGTACGCAAGCACGTCATGCACGACGTCGCGCGTGACGATCACCGCGCAATCGCCGAAGCTGCGGTCCACGTCCAGCACGCCCGCGCCGAACTGTTGCTTGATTTCCGCGACCAGCGCGTCGTGCCGTGCGGTGTTGTCTTTGCTCACTTGGTGTCCTTCATCTTTTCCACGACTTCGTGGCGCCGCGGACGGCCGCGCGAGGGCACCGGCTCCGTGTCGATGCGTTCCTGCAGCTTCATGACCGCGTCGAGAATGGCTTCGGGACGCGGCGGACAGCCGGGGATGAACACGTCCACCGGGATGATCTGTTCAATGCCCTGCACGGTGGCGTAGTTGTCATAGAAGCCGCCCGAGCAGGCGCACGCACCCATCGAGATGACATACTTGGGTTCGGCGATCTGGTCGTAGATGCGCTTGAGCACCGGCGCCAGCTTGTAGTTGATGGTGCCGGCCACCAGGATCACGTCCGACTGGCGCGGCGAAAACCGCACCAGCTCCGCGCCGAAACGGGAGATGTCGAACTTGCTCGACACCACGCCCATGAATTCGATCGCGCAACACGCGGTTCCGAACGGCAGCGGCCACAGCGAATTCTTTCGTCCCCAGCGGACGATTTCGTCGAGACGCGTGGTGATGATGCCGGCCTCATCCTTGGTCGCCGGGAGGAGACTCTGGTCTATTCCCATTCCAGTGCTCCCTTCTTCCACACATAGAACAGTCCCAGCATCAGGATGGTCAGAAAGACTCCCATCTCAACCAGGCCGAACACGCCGAGCTCGCGAAACAGAACCGCCCAGGGATAGATGAAGACCGCTTCGATGTCGAACACGATGAAGAACAGGGCAACCAGGAAGAAGCGCACCGAAAAGCGGTGCCGCGTATCCCCCAGCGACTCGACGCCGCACTCGAAGGGCGTCATCTTGCGCGGGCTGGGCTGGCGTGGACCGGTCCGGCCCGCAATCGCCAGCATGATCAGCGGAATGGCGACGGCGAGCAGAAAAAGTACGACGGCCGGAATGTATTTGAGCGCGAGCGTCATCGCGGTGTCTTTCGAGCGGCAGCTCTCCCATTGATTCCGGCGACAGCGGAATCGCGGGACGGCTCACACGCTTGTCATGAGATTCACAAATTCGGACCTAAATTACCCCTTACTGCAAGCAGTGTCAATATTTCCCCCGTATCCGGAATGTCCCGCAGGCGGGGGATGCGGGCGGCGTTGGCGGCGTGCTAGAGTGCACGCTCGTTCCAGGCTCTACCCATGACACCGAAGAACCGACTGGGGATTTTTGTGCGGGTGCCCGTGGCCGGCCACGTCAAGACGCGGCTGGTGCCGCCGCTGTCCGCCGAGACCGCCTGCGATCTGTACCGGGCGTTCCTGGGGGACCTGTTCGAACGCCTGGGCGGCGTGAAAGCGGTCGTCTCTGTCTTTTATAGTGGTGAACCTGCGGAGACGATGCAACCGCTGCTTCCGCGGCCGTGGCCCCTGGTCGCGCAGAGCGGAAGCACGCTGGGCGAACGCATGGCGGCGGCGTTCAATCACCTGCTGGCGGGCGGGGCGTCCCGGGCGGTTGTGATCGGCTC
>DASRYI010000021.1:0-7395 GCA_035687255.1 Candidatus Krumholzibacteriia bacterium
CACCCGCCTCCGCTCCCGCGCCCGCGCCGGTCGCCGGCGCCGCGCCGGCTGTCGATGCAGACGCCGTACGTACGCTCGCCGACAATCTGCTCCGGCTCAGCGGGTACGGAAGCGACGAGTCCTTCTTCAAGCGGCGGCTGCGCGAGTTCGTTGCCGACCACCGCGGTGCCGACGGAGATACCGCATGATCGGACTGCGCCACGGAAAATCATTCCGCCACGGCGTTCACCCGGAAACGTTCAAGGAACTCACCGCGGAACGGGAAATCGAGCGCATGCCGTTTCCCGATGAACTGGTGTTGCATCTTCGGCAACACCTCGGCGCACCGTCGCGTCCCGTGGTCAGGCCGGGAGATCGCGTGTTTCGCGGGCAACTGCTTGCGGAAGCGGGCGGCTTTGTTTCGGTTCCGTTGCATGCGTCCGCCACCGGGCGTGTGAAGGCCATCGAAAAGCGCCGCCACCCCGCGGGCAACATGAGCGAGGCGATCGTCATCGAGGTCGACCACGCCTCGGCCCAGGCGCTGTACGAGGACGCGCCGCGTCCCTGGGAGACGCCGACGCGCGAAGAACTGGTGCGGGAAATTCAGGCGGGTGGGTTTGTGGGGCTGGGTGGCGCGGCGTTCCCGACGCACGTCAAGCTGACGGTTCCCGAGGGCAAGCAGGTGGAGTGGGTGCTCATCAACGGCGCCGAGTGCGAACCGTACCTGACCACCGACCATCGCATCATGCTGGAGAACGTCGATTCGATCATCCTCGGCATCCGCGTGATCATGAAGGTGCTGGGCGCGAAGAAGTCGTTCATCGGAATCGAGATCAACAAGATGAACGCCATCCGCGCGCTGGCCGACGCGCTCCCCCCGGACCTCAACTGCACCATGGTGCCGCTTCAGACCAAATATCCGCAGGGCGCGGAAAAGATGCTGATCACGGCGGTGCTCTCGCGCGAAGTGCCCAGCGGAAAGCTTCCCATCGACGCGCACGTGGTGGTGCAGAACGTGGGCACGGTGGCCGGCATGGGGGACTACTTCCGCTACGGCCAGCCCTTGATCGAGCGCGTGGTGACCGTGACCGGCCCCGGCATCCGGCGGCCGTCGACGCTCCTCATTCCCCTGGGGACGTCGCTGCACGACATTCTGGAACACTGTGGCGGCGTGACCGAGCGCACCAACCAGATTCTCTTCGGTGGTCCCATGATGGGCGCGGCGCAGTACCACCTCGATGTTCCGATTCTCAAGGGAACTTCCGGCATCCTGTGTCTGACCGACGCCCAGGTGGCGGTGCGCAAGGAATACGCCTGCATTCGCTGTTCGAGCTGTCTGGATGCGTGCCCGGTGTTCCTCAATCCCAGCCAGCTCGGGTCACTGGCGCGCGTGGGCATGTACGCGGAGATGCAGGGCCTGCACCTGATGGATTGCATGGAGTGCGGCTCGTGTTCCTACGTGTGCCCGTCGAACATCCCGCTGGTGCAACGCTTCCGCGTTGCCAAGGCGATCCTGCGCGAAGAGGAAGCGCGCGAAAAAGAAAAGCAGAAGGCGGAAGCCGCCGCGAAGGTGGCGGTGTCGTGACGCCCGGAACCCCGAGACTGGTACTCGCCACATCGCCGTTTCTGAAACGCGCCGTCGACACGCCGACCATCATGCGGCACGTCATCTACAGTCTGGTTCCGGCGCTGCTGGCGGCGGCCTACTTCTTCGGCGTGAGCGCGATCCTGCTGGTGCTGGCGAGTGTCGCCGGGTGTGTGCTCACCGAATGGGTGATCCGTTCGCGTCCGCCGCTGGCACAGAGTTCGATTGCCGACGGCAGCGCCATCCTGACCGGCGTGCTGCTGGCGCTCACACTGCCGCCGGGGATGCCGTTGTGGATGGGATTCCTGGGCGGCGTGTTTGCCATCGGATTCGGCAAACTGCTCTTCGGCGGCCTGGGGCACAACGTCTTCAACCCGTCGCTGGTCGGGCGCGCGTTTCTGCAGGCGTGTTTTCCGGTGGCCATCACCACCTGGGCCGCGCCCCACGGACTCGAGCACTTCTTCACCGTGCACCAGAGCACGCTGGCGTTTCCGTTCGCGATACCGGTGCCCGACGCCGTCACCACGGCAACGCCGCTGGCAAAGATGAAGTTCGACGCGGCGCCCACCGCCGTGCGTGATCTGTTCATCGGCACCCGCGCGGGTTCACTGGGTGAGACGTCGAGCATGATGATCCTCCTGGGCGGCGCGTATCTCGCCTACCGGCGCTTTCTCAACTGGCGCATTCCCGTGGGAATGCTGGCGGGCGCGTTCATCGTGGGACAGATGCTGCACATGACCAATCCCGCGCGCTACGCCGACGGTCTCTTTCACATGCTCTCGGGCGGCATGATGCTGGGCGCCGTGTTCATGGCCACCGATCCCGTCACCTCACCGGTGACGCCGCTGGGCGCGTGGATATTCGCGGTGCTGTGCGGTGCGCTGGTGGTGGTCATCCGCCTGTTCAGCGGACTGCCCGAGGGTGTCATGTACGCGATCCTGCTCATGAACGGCTTCACGCCGCTCATCGACCGCTGGACGCAACCGCGGACCTACGGAACGGGGAAGCGGAGGAATCATGGCTGAGCACACGCACGGACACGCGGGATCCGCACCGGCGTTGCCTCCCGGTACCAGCGGGACGAAGATGATCGTCACGCTGGGGTCGATCGGGCTGGTGTGCGGCGTGCTGATCGTGGGCGCGTTCCAGGTGACGCTCTCCGCCATCACGCGCAACAAGGCCACGCTGCTGCAGGAATCCATTCTGGCCGTGGTTCCCAACGCCACCCATTCGCGGACATTCGTGGAGCACGACGGCGTGCTTTCTCCGGATGCGGACGCCGCCGCCCCGGGCGAACGCTACTACGCGGCCTACGATGCAGGCGGCACGCTCATGGGAGTGGCGGTAGAAGCCCAGGGCCAGGGATTCGCAGATGCGGTCAAGCTCATCTACGGGTACTCACCGCAGCGGCACGCGATCGTGGGCTTCAAGGTCCTGGAGAGCCACGAAACGCCGGGACTGGGCACCAAGATCGAGAGCGACCCGGGCTTTCGCGCCAATTTCGATTCGTTGCAGGTCGTGCCCACCGCCGATTTTTCCGGCGTCGAACATTCCGTCGAACTGGCCAAGCACGGCAAGAAGGAACACCCCTGGCAGGTGGAGGCCATCACGGGTGCGACCATTTCGTCGCGCGCGGTGGCCCGGATGCTCAAGACCAGCACCGACGCGGCGGTGCCCATCATTGCGAAGAACCTGGAGGTGCTGAAGGGAGGAGCCCAATGACGCCGCTCGAGAAACAGCCGCCTTCTTACATGGAAGAATTCATGAAGGGCCTGTGGAAGGAGAACCCGGTGTTCGTGGTTCTGCTGGGCATGTGTCCGACGCTGGCCGTCACCAACTCCGTGATCAATGCCGTTTCCATGGGGCTCGCCACCACCTTCGTGCTCATCATGTCGAGCATGCTGATCTCGATGTTGCGCCGTTTCATTCCCGGTGAAGTGCGCATCGCGTCGTTCATTCTGGTGATCGCGACGTTCGTGACCGTGGTCGACTACGCCATCCAGGCCATCAGCCTCGATGTCTACAAGGCGCTCGGCGCTTTCATCGCGCTGATCGTGGTGAACTGCAATATTCTGGGACGCGCCGAGGCGTTTGCGTCCAAGAACTCGGTGTGGCGGTCGGTGCTGGACGCGGCCGGCGTGGGAGTGGGCTTCACCATCGCGTGCCTGGCGCTGGGTTCGGTACGCGAGGTCCTGGGCGCGGGATCATTTCTGGGCATTCCGCTGTTCGGACCGCATTTCGAACCGTGGACCATCATGCTGCTGCCCGCGGGCGGCTTCTTCGTGCTGGGTGGCTGGCTGCTGGTGTTCGCGTGGTTCAAGGAGAGGAAGAAGGTGGCGGCATGAACACGTCGTTGCAGCAGATCTTCATCAACGCCTGTCTGATCAATAATTTTGTGCTGGCGTTGTTCCTCGGCATCTGTCCATTCCTGGGAGTGTCGAGCAAGACGGACACCGCGGTGCGCATGGGTGCCGCCACCACCTTCGTAATGATTGTGAGTTCGCTGTGCGCCTACGGGATTCACCTGGCGCTGGAAGCGATTCATGCGCCCTACCTGCACCTGATTTCCTACATCGTGGTGATCGCTTCGACGGTACAGTTCGTGGAAATGTTCATCAAGAAAACCAGCCCGGCGCTGTTTCGCGCGCTCGGTATCTACCTCCCGCTCATCACCACCAACTGTGCGGTGCTGGCGGTGGCGCTCTTCCAGACCAGCCGGGAATACAACCTGCTGCAGGCGGCGGTGTTCGCCTTCGGCAGCGGCGCCGGGTTTACGCTCGCGCTGCTCATCATGTCGGGTATCCGCGAGCGTCTGGAGACCGCGGATGTGAACAAGGTCGTCAAGGGCGCCGGTCTCACCCTGATGATTGCGGGTGTGCTGTCGCTGGCGTTCATGGGCTTCGCCGGAATGGGGAAATGATGCTGCACCAACTGGCAAAGGCGGTGGGTGTGATCACGGGGCTGTTTGCCTTCTGGGTCGCGGTGCAGGCGCTCAAACGCCGCTCGGATCCGAACTATCACCGCGGGGATGACGTGCTGGCGGGCTGCGGCACGTGCGCGATCGAAAACATCTGTCACAGCAATACCGACAATCCGCCCGACGCGTGCCCGGATCCTGCCGTGCGCCACGCCGCGGGCAAGGAGTGATTGGGTCGAATGGATGAAAACGTGCTCAAGAATCTGGACAGGCATGTCGACCGGCGCGCGTTCCTGAGGGCGTGCGGTGTGCTGGGTCTGGGTGCGGTGGCGGGTGGCGCCCTGCAGTCGGCCTACCACGTGGTGCGCCTGGGGCCGAACCGCCTCCAGGTCGAGCGCAATCTGCTGCGCATGGGCAGCTTCGTCACCATTACCGCCGTGCACGACTCGCGCGAACAGGCGGAGGTGGCCATCGACCACGCGGTGGCCGAGATGGACCGGTTGATCAGAATTCTCAGCCGCCACGACGATGCCTCGCCGCTGGCGGTTCTCAATCGCACCGGCGAACTGAGCAACGTTCCCGTGGAGCTCGCGCTCGTGCTGGGCACGTCTCTGGAGATCAATCGCCTCAGTCGCGGCGCGTTCGACGTCACCGTGCAGCCGGTGCTCGATCTGTTTGAAAACCGCGGCGCGGACGCCCGCCTGCCGGGCAACGACGCAGTACACGGCGCGCTCGCGCGCGTGGGTTCTCAGCACATCCGTATCGACGGGATGACTGTGCACCTCGATCAGCCGGGTGCACGCGTCACGCTGGATGGAATTGCGCCCGGCTACATTGTGGACCGCATGTCCGAGGTGCTGGTGGAGCAGGGAGTCGACAGCCACCTGATCAATGTCAGCGGCGATATCCGCGTACACGGGCGGCGCTCCGACGGCCGGCCGTGGCATGTGGCGGTCGAGGATCCGGAAAAGAAAGGGCACTACCCGGACACGATCGAAATGTGTTCGGGCGCGGTGTCCACGTCGGGAAACTATGAGATTTATTTCGACCGCGAGAAATTGCACTGCCACATCATCGATCCCGCCACCGGTCAGTCACCGGTGCTGGACACCAGCGTGTCCGTGATCGCGGGAACGTCGATGTGGGCGGATGCACTTTCGACCGCGGTATTCGTGATGCCGCCGCAGGGCGGGTGTAACTGGATCGACGCGTTGCCGGGCACCGAATGCCTGGTGATCGGCCGCGACGGAGGCCGGCACCGGTCGCAGGGCTGGAGCCGCTTCGACGCGAAGGCGTGAAAACCGAGAGCATCGGCAGGAGGTTGAACAATGAGCACGAAACCGGACGCGAAGTATCACATCCTCATCGACCGGGATGCCTGCGTCTCCGACAAGCTGTGTCAGGATCACGCGCCCGACGTGTTCACGTATGACGACGAGGGCAAACCCGTCGTCATGACGGAGAACACGGACTGGCCCAAGAACCTGCTCTGGATCGCGAAAAACTGTCCGGTGCAGGCGGTGAAGATCATCGACGCTGAGACCGGCGAGCAGGTATGGCCGCCGGTGCGGACCGTCTGAACGCGGCCAGTTTGCGGATCGCCCCGTGTGGGGGCCTGTGGGATCACGTGTGGAGGTGAGGCAGATGAGACAGGAGCGCGAGCCTGGGGCGGGCTATGTCGCGGGCGCGCCCATCAGCACCACCAGGGTGTGGGGACGCGTGGTCACCACGCCACTCACGCGGTGGGGAGGATCGGCGGCGTGCGAGGTCCGGCCGGTGTCGACGACCTGCCACCACGCGTGCGCCGCGTCACCGGTGGGAATGCTGAACACGGTGTCGAAGTCGCGCGGATTGCACAGGAGGAGAACGTCGGCGTCACCAGCCCATTCCGACGCGGCTTCCGGGGACGTGCCCCCGGGAATCAGAATCTGCAGTGCGTGGTGCACCGTATCATGCGACGTGATCTCGCTTCCGAGCGCGTCGAAACAGCGGATGCCGTTGCCGGCGGGCGTCCCGCGGTTGGACCCGGTCAGCCACACGGTGCGTCGCAACGCGGGATGCTCGGTGCGCAGGCGGCACAGCAGGCCCACGAAGTCCACCAGCGCGCGGTCGACGCGATTCCAGTCCAGCCACGACACCTCGTTATCCTGACAGTAGGCATTGTTGTTGCCGCGCTGGGTGCGGCCGGTTTCGTCGCCCGCGAGCAGCATGGGAACGCCCTGCGAGAGCAGCAGGGTGGTGAGAAGGTTGCGCCGTTCGCGATCGCGAAGCGTCCGGATCCAGCTGTCGTCGCTCGCGCCTTCGACGCCGCAGTTCCATGCGTGGTTCTCGCGCATGCCGTCGCGGTTGTCTTCGCCGTTGGCCTCGTTGTGGGTGTGTTCATATGACACCAGGTCGCGCAGCGTGAACCCGTCGTGGCAGGTGATATAGTTGACGCTGGATTGCGGCGCGCGTCCGTCGAATACGTCGGGACTGCCGGCGGTGCGCAGCACGAACGCAGAGGTATTGCCGGCGCGGCGCAGCCAGAATTCACGCACGTCGTCACGGTAGTGATCGTTCCATTCCAGCCATCCCGCCGGGAAGCGGCCCAGCTGATGCCCGTCGCGCGCCAGATCCCACGGCTCGGCGATCAGTTTGCGGTCGGCGAGCAGGGGGTCATGCTGGATTTCGTCGAGAAACTCGCCGCGAAAATCGAGTCCGGCGCCGTGGCGCCCGATCACCGCCGCGAGGTCGAGACGAAATCCATCCACGTTCATCT
The DNA here is from genome assembly GCA_035687255.1 of Candidatus Krumholzibacteriia bacterium. Classification (GTDB taxonomy): domain Bacteria; phylum Krumholzibacteriota; class Krumholzibacteriia; order WVZY01; family JAKEHA01; genus JAKEHA01. Next base: position 7,240 of record DASRYI010000021.1, read on the forward strand.
CGCCGGCCCAGTAGCGCAATGCGTCCAGAATCATGCCGCGGATATGCGGGTGTCCGGCATTGACGGTGTTGTCGGTTCCAGTGATGTTGAGATAGCGGCGATGGTCTCCGTCGACGAGCCGGTAGTATGCGGCGTTGTCGATGCCCTTGAAACACA
>DASRYI010000022.1:0-3709 GCA_035687255.1 Candidatus Krumholzibacteriia bacterium
CGGGGGCCGCCGCCACGCCGGGCTCCGTCTGCGACGGTGCCTGCGCCCGGGCCGCATCGGCCGCCAGGTCGCCGCGCTCCAGTTTCTCCTTCAGCACTTTGTAGACGAGCGTGGCAATGCCGTGGAACGTCTCGTACACGCCGGTGCCGTCCGTGGCCACCGCTTCGTAGCTCGGGACCCGCAGCGGATTGAGTCGCGCATCGAGGTCCGGGGCTGCCATCGCGTCCGCCACGTCGCGCTTGTTGTACTGGATGACCCACGGAATCTCATCCAGGCTCATGCCGTGTTCGTTGAGGTTCTGCTCCAGATTGCGCAGGCTCTCCAGATTTTCGTCGAGCTTGGCGCGCGACGAGTCGGCGACGAACACCACCGCGTCCGCGCCCTTGAGCACCAGCTTGCGCGTGGCGTTGTAGTACACCTGGCCCGGCACGGTATACAGCAGGAAGCGTGTGCGGTAGCCGTTGATCTCCCCGAGCTCGAGCGGAAGGAAATCGAAGAACAGCGTGCGGTCCGTCTGCGTCTTCATGGAGACCATCTTGCCGCGCGACCCTTCCGGCGTGCGGTCGTGAATGAACTCCAGATTGGTCGTCTTACCGGACAATCCCGGCCCGTAATAGACGATCTTCGCGTTGACTTCCCCGCCCGTGTAATTGAGCACGACCATGACCCGTGTCCTTCCGTCTGCGTGCTGACTGATTGTGGAACGTGGTAAACCTACCGGAGCGGCCGACCGGATAGTGCTCTCGCTGCAGTCAGGCCAGGGTGAGATAAGCTCAAGCGACCCCGGAAGACCGCCCCGGCGACCGGTTCAAGGGCAAGTAACATGCCAAGCGAAGGGTTCCGAAAATGACTCAAGTCGTTGTGGCGCCGGTGCCAACCGCCCCGGGTGGCGCGCCCCCGGCCCCCGGCCAGGGCCGGCAGAGCATTCTGCGCCGCCGCTTGCAAAACCGCGAACCCGCCCGCTAGGATGCAGCCTCACCATGCGCCGTGAATCGACGCTTCAACTCTTCGGATCGGTCCAGCTGGTTGGCCTGCTGGGCGATCGTCTCAAACAGTTCACGCTGGTGGGAATGCTCGGCCTGCTCGTTCCCGGCTCCAGCTTCGAACTGTTGAAGCTCACGCTTTTCTCCCAGATTCCGATCCTCCTGTTCACGCCGCTGGTCGGTTCGCTCATCGACCGCTGGAACAAGCCGGCCGCCATCGTCGGATCGTGCGTGATCCGCGCGCTGCTCGTCATGTGCGTCCCGTTTGCCTATGAACACACACAGACCATCTACGCGTTCTACGTCGCCGCATTCGTGACGTCGATCTTCGACCTGGTATTCGCGCCCGCACGCTCGGCGTTGCTGCCCGAGATCGTGCGGCCCGAGCGCCTGCTCTCCGTAAACGCCATGTTCTGGACGCTCGGCATCATCGGCACCCTGCTGGGCTTTGTGGGCGGCGGCTGGATATTTGATTACTTCTCGTGGCGCAACAGTTTCTTTGCCAACGCCGTGGTGTACGCGGGGGCGGCCGTGCTCATGCTTCCCGTTGCCATCACCCACCGGCCCGCGGAAACGGTTCCACCGCTGCCGCGCGATCCGCGCCACGGCATCGCCGTCCTCGCCCGTTCCGCGCGCGACGCGGTCGCGTTGCTGCGCCAGAGCCGCGAACTTCGCTCCAGCCTGTCCACCCAGTCGGTGCTGTTTGCGGTGGGCGGCGTGATGAGCGTGATTGGAATTGCGCACGTCCACGAAGTCGTTACCTCGGGACGCGCAGTGGTGCTGAGTGAGGTCGGATCGGTGCTGATCCTGGGCCTGATTACCGGCGCGCTGCTGGCCGGCTGGTTCCGTGAGAAGACCCTGCCCGAGCGGACCGTCTCCGTGGGGGCGCTGCTGGCAGGCGTCGCCATCGCCGGAATGGGGCGCGCGGAAAGTCCCCTGCCCATGTGCATCTGGGCCGGCCTGCTGGGAATATCCATCTCACCCGTATTCATCGTCACCGAGACGTTGATGCAGCACCGCAGTCCGCGGGAGTTCACCGGCCGCGTGTTCGCGGCCCGCGAGGCGCTCATCAAGGCGGCGTTTATTGCCGCCGCCGCGCTGGCCACCCTGGTCAACACCTTCGTCTCCAAGTCGTCCATTCTGGTGGGGTTGGGCCTGTTTCTTGCTTTGCTCGGGGTTATTCTGGAACGCACTCAGTGGCTCAGACTGGAGAAACGATGAAGAAGTCCAACGCATCCGCTGGCGTCACCGAAAAAATGATGAAAGAGATGTTCGCGCGACTGCTGAACATCGAAGTGAGCCCCGCCGTCATCGAGAAGCTCGTGCCCGTCATCGACGGAGTGAGCCAGAAGATCGACGGCCAGATGAACCTCGACACCGTTCAGGGCCAGAACACGTTTCGTGCGCTGATCTGCAGTATGATCGCGCACGGCTGGGGGCTCGGAATGCATCCGGACAACAACCCCAACGTCAACCTGGATGGCAAGCCGCTGGAAGCCAAGGTGTGCAAGGACATCCTGGTTCCCATGGAGACCATGAAGTCGATCCGCTATGTGAAGAAGGATCAGTACGGCCGCGTACGCAAGGCGCTCTTCGAGCCCGATCAGAACGCGCGCATCTGGGGATCCATCGACGAAATGCTGGAGAAACTGGCGAAGGAAAAATGGCAGGAATAGCCGCGGTACTTACGCGGGTTCGCTTCCATTGGCGCCGTTCACAACGGCGCCATTCTTTTTTTCCAGCTCGACCACGCGCCCGTCATCCTTGAAATCCACCGAATCCATGATGTTGCGCATCAGGTACACGCCCCGGCCCGACGGACGCAGCAGTGCTTCGCCGCGCGTCGGGTCCACCACCCGCGCCACATCGAACCCGTTCCCCTCGTCACGGACGCGGATGCGGAACCGGTTGGGACTCACGTAGACCTGGATGCTCACCTTCTTCTCGGGATTCGAGTGATTGCCGTGGATGATGGCGTTGGTAATGGCCTCATCGCACGCCAGCGGAATGTTCACGCGCGTGTCCTGGGGCGGAAAACCGAATTCCTTGAGCAGGTTCGAGATCTGGTAGTTCACGCCGATCACATACGACAGGTCGCTGGGAATCAGGAAGTCCATGCGCGCACTGGAGCGCCGCATGAGATCGGGGTGACGCTTGAAATTGGGAACGTTGGGCAGGGCCGAGCCGATTTCCCGCGCGAGATTGATGCGGTCGAAAGGCGGAAGCAGAATCCCGTGCACGCCGATGGAACTCAGCCGCAGCGACGTCTGCTGGTCGCAGGACTCGAGCAGCGACATGATGACCAGCTGGGGAAAATCGAGACGCAATTGCCGCAGACCGTGGATGTCGAGATCCGCACCCCGGCACTCCACCAGCAACACGAAGGCCAGCGCGATGCGCTCGAACTGCGTCAGTGCCGCGGACAGTGCGGTGAGATTGGCGTACCGGGCCGCCGCAGCCGGCGGATCGGTGCATTCGCGCAGCACGCGATCCAGGAACGCCGGATCGCTGGCGACGATGAAGACGGCCCGTCCACTCCGCGCCCGGGGCGAGGCGGCGGGACTGGCGGACACACGATCAGAAGACCTGTTGGCCATTGGCCAGAATCTCGTTCAGTGCTTCCTTGAAGTAATTGGTCGAATGTGCAGCCTCGGGTCCGACCTTTTCCTTATAAAGTTCCCACGACTTCTTGATTTCCTCGCTGAGCGACGTCATCAGCGTTCCGT
>DASRYI010000023.1:0-18951 GCA_035687255.1 Candidatus Krumholzibacteriia bacterium
GATCGGTGTCGTCCACAGATCGCGGTAGTCGGCACCCAGGAAGAAACGATGCAGCCCGCCGGCGCGGTAGCGTTCGCCGGCCACGATGGTCCGCATCCGGGGCGGCGATGCCGCGCTGCTGTCCGGCGAAACCGGGTTGGAGCGCGCTTCGCGGGCCGGCGCCCCCAGGGCCACCGCCGCAAGCACCAGTCCCCATGCCCGGATGGCGCGCATCCTCTCAGTCCGACGGAATCGACCCGGCATCCAGCGCCTCCATGAGCCATCGATTTCGTTTCCCGATCCCCACGACCACGAACAGCCATACGACAATCAGCACCATATTGATGATGGCAAAGTCGCGGGGCTGAAGTGCCAGCAGCGTTCCCAGAAACACCAGACCCGCGGATGAAAGATCACCCGCGCGCACAAAGAACGTGTCGATGGCGGCCTTGGCCTTGTACTTGGCGTCGCGCGACGTGGGCAGAAACAACGCCTGGCGCGCCGTGTTGTTGAGCGAGTAATCCAGCGAGTTCTCGCTGATCTTGGCGACCCGGATCAGGGCCAGCACGGGCACAAAGGCCAGAACTCCGTAGGCACCCATCGCCACCACCGGAAGCACGTACAGCGCGACGCGCGCGCCGAAACGCTTCATGATGCGCGACACCAGCAGAATCTGGATCAGCGCGGTGACAACGCTCACCCACGTGATGTAGTCGGCGTAGAACCTGCCGATGAACTGCTTCACGAATTCATCGGTGGAAAGGCCGCCGGTGTTGCCGGCCGCGGCCAGCCGTGTCGCCTGGCCCGACACCACGCGCCCGAGAATGTATTCGCCGTTGGTGTTGACGACATTGAGCAACAGCAGCAGCAGGGCGATCAACAGGAGGTACCGGTCCTTCATGACCAGCGCGAAGCCCCCGCGGCGATCCTGCATGGGCGCCCCGGCGACGGCCGCGTCGTGCCCGGCTGGTTGCATGCGCCGGTTTACGACCTGGACCAGCAGCAGGTATCCCACCAGCATGACCGCCGCCACCAGCATGAGCGTGTAGACGTGCATCTGCCCGATGAGCAGTTTGGCAATCAGTCCCCCGCTGGCCGCGCCCAGCGTCTGACCGAACCCGACGATGCCGAACAGGCGCCGGCCCTGCTCCGGCGTGTAGACGTCGTTCGCAAACGACCAGAACTGGGCAACGATCATCAGATTGAAGATGCCCACCCACACGAAGAAGGCGGCCCCCAGCCCGCGCGTGTTGGCCAGCGCGAGAAAGTAGAACACCACCAGATTCGCGATGAAGAACAGCGATACCACGCTGATGAGGCGGACGCGATTGACGCGGTTGGCCACGGCCCCGTAGGCCGGAATCAGGAGCAGCAGCAGAACCGCCTGGGCGGCGGCGGTGTAGCTCTTGAGTTCCGCGCCCCCCGCCGCGAGGATGAGCGGTTCGCGGACGACCTTGAGGACGTAGTAGGCCGTCAGGAGCAGGTACACGCACAGCGTGAGCAGCACGGCGTTCGCCCCCTCGCCGGCCTGGATGGCGGCGAAGGGCGAAAGTGCCCGGTCCAGAAAGCCGCGCTCGCGGGCGATGCGGGGCTCCGTCATCGGCGTGACCGCTCGCTGACGGGTCTGGCTTCCCTGTGGCGGCGTTGGTTCGGGAGGAATGCCACGATCGTCATGGCGGGATTGTACCAGCGCCTGTGAAGACACGGTATGGAAAGCACGACGACGCGCATCGCGCCCTGTGCTACTCTTGCGCCGGTACACGTCCCGCACAAATGAGGTCTGTCATGCCCGAGAAACTGATCAGAACCGGAACCGCAAGCCTGGCCGTATTCTGCGACTTCGAAAACATCGCGATCGGGGTGCGGGAGTCCCGCTACGCCGCCCTGGACATCAGCCGGGTGCTGGAGCGCCTGCTCGCCAAGGGAAGCATCGTGGTCAAGAAGGCCTACTGCGACTGGGAGCGGTACAAGGACTTCAAGAAAACCATGCACGAGGCGGCGTTCGAGCTGATCGAGATCCCGCATGTGCGCCAGTCGGGCAAGAACTCCGCAGACATTCGTATGGTGGTGGACGCGCTGGACCTGTGCTACACCAAGCCGCACGTCAACACCTTCGCCATCATGAGCGGCGACTCCGATTTCTCCCCCCTGGTCACCAAGCTGCGCGAGAACGACAAGGTAGTAATTGGTGTGGGGGTCAAGAACTCCACTTCGGACCTGTTCACCTCGGCCTGCGACGAATTCATCTTCTATGACGACCTGGTCCGGGAACACGAGAAGCGGGTCAAGAGCCGCCGCAAGCCCGCCCCCAAGGCCAAGGCCGCGGCCCCCAAAGGCGACACCAAGGGCGACGCCGATAGCGAGGACCGCAAGCAGAAAGCCTTTGATCTGGTGCTGGATACCATCGACCTGCTGTGGGACGAGCGGGGTGAGGAGGACGATATCTGGGGGTCAATGGTTAAGCAGGCAATTAAACGCCGCCAGCCGGGGTTCAACGAGTCCTACTACGGCTTCCGCGGCTTCAACGAGCTGCTCCGGACCATGGAACAGGACGGGCTTCTGGAGCTGGAGCCCGATGAACGGTCGGGTGGCTACATCATCCGGGATGTGCTGGCGGGCTGATCTGCCCGAAACCGGACCAAATCCTGGCCACTCAAGGTACCCCCGAGTGGCGTCCGTATAAGACATTGTGTTATCATCGGTCATCGTTACGGGGTTTCGACCGCTGGCAACCGGCCGGAACACCCGGGTGAACTATTACCCCCGTCGTAGTCGGGCAAGGGGCTATGCCGTCCAGAATTTTGGTCGTGGACGACGAAATGGACCTGGAACAACTGGTTCGCCAGAAGTTTCGTCGTAACATTCGCGAAGGCGAATTCAATTTCTTCTTTGCCCACAGCGGGGTTGAAGCGCTCGATACGCTCGAGCGCGAGAAGGATATTGACGTTGTCCTGACCGACATCAATATGCCCGAGATGGATGGACTGACGCTTCTCTCGAAGCTGTCCAACCACAACGGGATACTGAAAGCGGTCGTGGTTTCGGCGTACGGTGACATGGATAACATCCGCACCGCGATGAACCGCGGCGCGTTCGATTTCGTCACCAAGCCGATCAACCTGGATGACTTCGAGACCACCATCTTGAAGGCGCTGCGCGAAGCCGACGCCATCAAGACGGCCCATCGCGTGCGCGAGGAGCTGGTGGCCATCCAGCGCGAGCTGAACGTGGCCACGGACATTCAGCTCTCGATGCTGCCGCAGGTGTTTCCGGCCTTTCCGGACCGCGCGCAGATCGACGTGCACGCGCGCATGATCGCGGCCAAGGAGGTCGGCGGCGACTTCTACGATTTCTTCGCGATCGACGACGATCGCATCGGGGTGGTGGTGGGCGATGTCTCGGGAAAAGGCGTCCCGGCCGCCCTGTTGATGGCCATCTGCCGCACGTTGATCCGTGGCGCGGCGCTGGAAGGCGACTCGCCGCACGACTGCATGGCGACGGTCAACAACGCCATCTCGGCCGATCTGGCGCCGGGGATGTTTGTCACCGTGTTCTACGGAGTGTTGAACACGAAGAGTGGAGAACTGGACTACTGCTGTGCCGGACACTTTGCGCCGTACGTGGTTTCGACCGGCGGCGTGCGCGCCCTGGAATCGGTGGGCGGGCTGGTGGTCGGCGCGGTGCCAGGCTGGACCTATCAGAGCGCGAAGGTCCAGCTCAATCCGGGAGACGCGCTCTTTGAATTCACGGACGGCGTAACGGAAGCGACGAACGCCGCCAATGACGATTTTGGGGAGAGCAAGCTCGAGGCGTGCCTGGCCGGAACGCACAGCCAACGAGCGGAAGAGATCGTGGAACGAGTGATCAGCACAGTACAGGAATTTTCAACCGGCGCGCCGCAAGCGGATGATATAACCTGTCTTGTGGTTCGCTATACGGGATAAGCAGCAAAGCCACGCCACGAACGCAGAGCCATCGAGGCGGCAGAGAGGAATCATTATGCGAACCTGGAATCGTCCCCCCATTATTGCATTGCTGTTCTCCATTGCGCTGGCGTTGCTGGCGGGCTGCAGCCAGCAGGATGCACCGGTGTTCTCGCCCACGAAGACGTCGCCGGTCCTGTCGGCGGACGTCTCGCCGTACACACTGGTGTTCATCTCGCGCGCATACGACAGCGAGAATAACCAGACCACCTTCACCTACCAGCTGCAGAATACGGGCTCCACGACCAGCGAGCCCGCCTCGGGCGTGCTGGGTGTGTTCACTACCGTGATGCTGGAACTGCCCTCCTGCGCCCCGGCTCCGGATTCGTACGCGCCCTCTGACGGCGCGAGCATCTATACCAATGCCAACGGCATCTACGGCATCGAGTGGGGCGTCGGGTACGACAACAACCCGGACCTGTACTTTTCGGTTGTGTTCCCGGGTGACATTCCGTCGGGTGTGGTGCGCGACATGGTTTCGACCGGCGGCTACAACTACATCCAGAACGTCACCGGGCCGTGCGAAGGTACATTCTCGGTGGGCGGCTACGTCTTCAGCGACGGCAACAGCAACGGGTTCAAGGATCTGAACGAGTTGGGAATCCCCAACGTCACCGTGACCCTCTCGGACGGCGTAACCACCGAGCACGTGAAGACCGACTCCGACGGCGCCTATCTGTTCGTGGCCATGGCTGGAAACTACACTGTCAGTGTGGACTCGATGACGGCCGACAGCGACTTCAATGAGACGCTGTACCAGACGTGGAGCGCGACCACGCCGAAGTCACACAACGTCAGCGTGGGGCCGGATTCGTACTCCAACAACTTCGGCTGGGAACCCAACATCGACAACATCATCGCGGGTATCGACGATGGGACCTATCCGACCGATGGCAAGTCGTACAAGTGGTGGCGGAAGGAATTCCTGCGCGCCATCGACGGCAATACCAATACCGCCTACACGCCGGAGCAGTTGGTGGACTTCGCGCATCAGATCCAGGCGCTGGCATTGCTGGATGAGTACAACTTCACGCCCGGCCATGAGCTGGAGGAGATCTACAACATCCTCAACAACCACGCCTTCGGTGACGATGACGGCAGCAGCATCATGCTGCAGACCAAGGTGGATAAGCAGGGCCGTCACGACGCGTATGCGTACCTGGTGCGCGAGTTGCTGACCACCGAGCTCAACCACGTCAGCGGACGTGGCCTCGACGACAAGGTGCTGCAGGCCGTGCTCATCGGCTGGGGCGAAGAGGTGCTCAACGACAACGCGCCGTCGGCTCTGGTCATCGGAGACGGATTCGATCCGAACCTCAACTACCAGCCGCTGGATGGGGCCGGCACGACGTTCACCAAGATCAACGGCGCCACCGGCGGCGGCGGCACCGGCAACTAGCCTTAGGGTTAGCGCGCCCGAAAGATCGTGTTATGCTGCGCACCAGCCGGAGGGACTGATCCCTCCGGCTGGTGTGTTACATGATATCCCGTCTCTACACATTCATATTCCTGGCTCTTCTCCTGGCCGCCCCGGTGGCAGCGGGTGCGCAGGAACTTCCCTTCACGCAGTACTCGCCCCTGAGCGAAACCCATCCCCTTCCCTCCGCGGAAGTGAACGCCGTCTACCAGGACCGCGAGGGGCTGGTGTGGTTCGTCATCTTTTCGTCCGGGCTCGTCCGCTATGACGGCCACTCCACCGAGCTCTACACCACCGCCGACGGACTGGCCGACCAGAACGTGTGGGACGTCGTCGAGGATCCGGCCGGACGCCTGTGGGTAGGGTCGAATGCCGGGCTGGTGGTGTCGGAAAAACCGCTCGGCAAGTACGCGCCCGGAGAGCGCATCCATTTTTCCGGCACATTCTCGGGACATACGCTGCCGGGTGGCACGGCCATCTATCCCAACCGCATGGCGGTGGATCCGTCCGGGCGCCTGTGGGTGGGCACGGTGGGCGGAATTGTCCGTATCCAACCCGACGGTGGCATCGACAGCCTGAGCACCGAGGTCAAAGGCGCCGCGAACCACGACGTGCGCTCGCTGGTGGCCCGGCGCGACGGTTCGGTATGGGTGGCCATCGGCGGCGGTCTGATTCTCTCGTTCGCGAAAGACTCCACCACGCCGGTGCGCGTGACCACCGGCGACAACACGCTCACGGAGACCAACGCGCTCTACGAAACGCCGGACGGCGTCCTCTACGGCGGCTGCCGTGACGGTCTGCTGTGGCGCGCCGAGGAGCGCGGTGGACACCCGGCCATCGTGCCCGTGAATCATGACCTGGCATCCAACATCGGTGGCATCATGAGCACGCCCGACGACGAGTTGTGGGTGGCGAGCGAAGGCACCGGCGTGATGCGTGTGAATCTCGCCGCGCCGGATCATCGCGTGATCATCGCGCGCGCCAATGGCCTGTTGAGCGATACGGTGCACCGCATCCTGCGCGATGCGGAAGGCAACCTGTGGTTCGCGCAATCCGGCGGCGCGTCGCGGCTGCGGGCCAACTACCGGGCGTTCACAAACTATCCGACCGCCGCCCAGGGCGGCATCCTTCCGGCGCCCATCACCGCCGTGGTTCCGCCGGCCCGTCACTTTGATACCAACGCCATCTGGCTGGGCACGTCGGAAAGCGGCGTGGTGGCGCTGCGCGACGACCAGCGGGTGGAGAGTATCGGCACGGCGCAGGGGTTGCGGCACGACTGGGTGAACAGCCTGGTGTTCGATGACCACGGACGTCTGTGGGTGGGTTCGGTGGGCGGCATCAACTGCATTGCGCCCGACCACAGCATGCTGCAACCGGGCGCGCCCCGGCGCGGGCCCGCGGTCAGCGAGGCCCGTCTGTTCGACCGCCGCGTGACCATCACCAGCTACGTGCACCGCGCCATGTACATGTGCCAGCGCGTCGAGATTCCATCGGGCGCACAGGGCGGCACGGTGGAGAGCATCTGGTTCTCCGGTTTCCGCGGACTGATTTGCCTGGTGGACAACACCTGGTACATGCTGCGCGACGCGTGCGGACTCCCGAACACCGCGTTTCAGGGGGTCGATTTCGACGCGGACGGACGGCTGTGGGTCGCCACCCGCGACCACGGAATTTATCGCAGCACCGAGCCGGTCACCGCGGCCCTGTTGAAGTCGGCGGCCACCGTGGTGGTTCCCTATCCGCCCGACCAGGGAACCGGCACATTCGGCATGGAAGTGAGCACACCGCTGTTCGAGCCGGCGTGGTCCGACGCCGCCGAGATCGACGCATTGATATGGAATGACGGCACGCTGTGGGTGGGATCGCCCGACGGTGTATTCGCCATCGACGGCAGCACGCTCAAGACCGCCGTGCGTTTCGACGCGACGAACGGTCTCGGGGCCGACAACGGCACCAGCATGGCGTTCGCGCCGGACGGGTCGCTGTGGGTGGGCACCAACGGCGGCCTCTCCCTCATCGATCCGCACGCGCGCACCGTGCAGCACACGGTCACGCGGCAGGATGGGCTGGTGGACAACGAAGTCTGGTACCTTTCGTCGGCGCGTTGCGGCGTGGACGGCACGGTGTACTTCGGCACGGCCAAGGGCCTGGCGCTGTATCACCCGGATCTCGATGCCACCAACCCGCTGCCACCGCGCATGTGTTTCCGCCGCACCGCGTTCACCGAAGACAACAACGGCAACAACGAGCTTTCGCTCGAGTATGCCGCCCTGAGTTTCGCCGACGAAAAGCGCGTACGCTATCGCACGCGGCTGGCCGGCTACGACCACGACTGGTCGGCGGCCACCAGCGACTTCAAGACGCGCTACACCAACCTGGGCGCGTTTATGGTGCCGCGTACCTACACTTTCGAGGTGATGGCGTGCAACAACGCCGGCGTGTGGACCAAAGAGCCGCTCACGCACCAGTTCTCGGTGACGCCGGCGTGGTGGTTACGCTGGTGGTCAATGCTGAGCCAGTTTGTGATGCTGGTGGGCATCGTGATCGGCGCCGGCGTGTACCGCACGCGCGCGCTCGAGAAGCGCAACCGGCAACTGGAGCAGACCGTGCAGGAACGCACCGCGGAAGTGCGGGCCCAGGCGCAGACGCTGCAGGAACAGAACGTCGAGCTGGATCAGAAGAACCAGGAAATCGTCCGCACGCAGCAACAGTTGATCGTGCAGGAAAAGCTGGCCTCCCTCGGTCAGCTGACGGCGGGTATCGCGCACGAGATCCGCAACCCCCTGAACTTCGTGAACAATTTTGCCCAGCTCTCCAACGGGCTGATCGACGAGTTGCGCGAAGACATCACCGCCAACAAGGAAAAACTGGGCGACAAGTCCGTCGACTATATCGAATCGATCATCCAGGACCTCGAGGGCAACCTCAAACGTATCAACGAGCACGGCAAGCGCGCCGACGGTATCGTGCAGGGCATGCTCATGCACTCGCGCGGGCAGAAGGGCGAGCGCGCGCCCACCAAGCTGAACGCGCTCATCGACGAACAGGCCCAGCTGACCTATCTGAGCGTGCGCAACGCCAAGCCGGATCTGTCGGTGGTGTTCAAGAAGGAGTACGACAACTCCATCGGTGAAATTCCCGCCATCCCGCAGGATCTGAGCCGCGTGTTCATCAACATCATCAATAATGCGTTATATGCCGCCGAAAAGCGCAAGGCCTCCATGCCCGACGACTGGCAGCCGTTGATTACCATGAGCACGAAGGACATGGGCGAGACGGTGGAGGTCCGCATCCGTGACAACGGCACGGGCATGCCCGCCGATGTGCGCGAGAAAGTCTTCCAGCCCTTCTTCACCACCAAGCCCACGGGTCAGGGAACCGGACTGGGACTGTCGATCAGCTACGACATCATCGTCGCCGAGCACAAAGGCACCATCCGGGTGGAGTCGCAGGAAAACGATTTCACCGAATTCATCATCGAGCTGCCGAAGAAATAGCCGCCTGCTGCAACCGATATCGGATGAGATTTTCATCTCTCACTCCGAATTGCCTGTGTCCCGACATATATAATTGAGTAGCAGCACCATCATGAGCGGTGCGGCTGCTCCGTTTGTTCCTTCACGCACCGCATCGTTCTCCATGTTCCTCGTCTGCATATTCGTGAGCTTCTGCGTCATTCAATTCGCACGATGCGTGTCGTCGGTTCGCATTCATGCGGTCGTGCGGCCAAACCAGGTCGTAATTATGAGAACGGCGTCGCCACGCTGAGAACTCTGCCTCCCGCCCGCGCCCATGCACGCCAAATAGTGCGGCGTCGGGCACACATCTCGCTGCACTACCACCCACACACTCTCCCGTTGTAACCGTCGAAGGACGGGGTTGACGAGTCGTGGAAAACGCAAGCGCGTGCTTTCCCATCGATCGTTCGTGAGGTGATATCGTGCGAAACGCCCTCAATCAGCTCATATGTTTCGTGTGTATTCTGGCCGTGTCCGCGGCCGGCGTGCTTGTGCCGCGCGCCGCGTTTGCCGGACCCTACACGAAGCTCCAGGTACTTTTGCCGGGTGAATCGCCCGCGCCCGGAACCGGCACCGGCAAGACCGGGGCCCCTACGGGCCAGACGGTCGGTGTCCCGTTCAACGTAACCGTACGCGCGTGCGACGATACGTGGAACACCGTGACCGCGGTGACGAACGCCGTGGCACTTTCGTCCACGGATGGGAGCGCCTCGCTGCCGCCGTCCTTCTCGCTCGTGAGCGGAACCGGGACGGTGCAGGTCACCCTGAATTCCACGGGATCCTTCACGGTTTCGGCGACGGACAATTCCGACGCGACCATTCCCGTGGCCACGTCATCGTCTGTGGCGTCCATGCTGCTCCAGGGCTTCACGTTCTCGAGCATCAACCAGAAGAACCAGTACGCCGGCACGTCGATGACCATCACGATTCACGCCGTCAATCCGAGCGGCCAGCAGGTGGCCTATAACGGCCCTGTCAGCCTGCAGGAAATTACCAGTTACGGCGTCGGTCGCATTGCACCGGCCACGATCACGATGTCAGGCGGCACGTGGTCGGGTTCGGTGACGTGCTACCGCGCCGACGAGACCAGCATCAATCGCGGCAACGTGAACGTTTATGCCTACCTTGCCGCGGATCCCAGCATCAACGGCACCAGCGATCCGTTCACGGTGCATCCGGGCTCCTTCAAGAAGCTGCTGATGATTTTGCCGGGTCAGGATCCGGAACCCGGCAGCGTGACGGGCTTCACGGGAACCCCCGCGTCGCAGGCCGCCGGCCAGCCGTTCTCGGTGGACGTGTACGCCACCGACTCGTATTTCAACCAGGTACCGAGCAGCGATGTGGCGCGCATCACGTCCAGTGACGCCAGCACGCCGGTGAGCGGCGCGCTGACCAGCGGGTTCCGCCGCTACACCTTCACGCTCAATACCGTGGGCACGCGGACACTCACGGTGGTGGACCAGACCAACGGTGCCATCACCGGCATGACATCGGACGGCATCGCCGTGCTCGCCAACTCGGCCAGCCAGTTTGTCGTCGACGCGATCGCGTCGCCGCAGACGGCGGGTGTGTCGGTGAACGTGCACATTCGCGCCACCGACATGAGCGGGAATACCGTCCCGGGTTTCGCCGGCAGCGCGGTGCTGCTCGCCAACACGGGTCCGGGCAGTATTACGCCCGAGTCGATCACCTTTACCAACGGTGAGTGGCAGGGTCCGATTACGTTCAAGGGTGCGGGCGGCGCGGTGTCGTTTACCGTGTCAGACTTCGCTGCGCCCCCGCACACCGGAACCAGCAACAGCTTCGTTGTGGATGCGGGACCGGTGGCGAGGATGTTCATCTACTACCCGGGCATGACGCCGCAGGGCGGCACCGCGACCGGCTGGAGCGGCACCCCCACCGATCAGCAGGCGGGAGCCACCTTCAACATGACCGTGCGCGCGGTTGACCAGTACTGGAACCGCGTGACCGGCAATACCGACACCATCGACCTGTCGTCGACGGATGCATTCGCCAACATTCCGGCGCAGATCACCCTCGTCAACGGTGAGCTGGTGGTGCCGATCAAGATGTACAAGGCCGGCTACCAGCGTGTCAGCGCGTCCGACGCCGACAACTCGGGTGTCAGCGGCTATACATCCACACAGATTCGCATCGTCGGTGGCACGTATTCTCGCATCGTGGCCCTGTGCCCCGGCGAGACGCTCGCTCCGGGCACGGTGGATGGCCGTACCGGCACCGCCACCGATCAGTCGATCAACTATTCGTTCGTGGTGACGGTGCAGGCCACCGACCAGTGGTTCAATCCCGTCACGGGCGTCAGCGACATGATTCACCTCACGTCGGGTGATCCGCTGGCGCAGCTCCCCGCCGACCAGGCCATGGTCGACGGCGTGGCCGACATGAACGTGCGGCTCGCGACCGGCGGCTTCCAGCAGATTACGGCAGCCAACGTGACCCAGCCTGCGATGCCCACCAGCACCACGCAGGTGCGCGCCATCTCCAGCGGTTTCCATCTGGAAGCCGCGGTCACGCCGCTCAACGTGCAGGCGGGCGAACAGTTCACGCTCACGGTGAAAGTCACCAACGACGCCGGCAGCGTGATCCAGGAAATCAACTCGTTTGTCACCGTCGAAATACAGAATGCGTCCACGCAGAGCGCCGGCAAAGGCACGCTGCTCAACACGCAGTTCCAGTTGCTGCAGGGCCAGCGCAGCATGGCGGAAACCTACACGTTCGCCGAGCCGATCATTCTGATCGTGCACGACGACGCCGGCAACGCCCCCGCGGCCACCGAGGTGATTACGGTCACACCGGGTGCGCCCTCGCAGCTGAAGCTGTCCAGCAATCCGAAATGGGTGGGCGGTAACAAGCACGCCACCGTGAGCGCGCACGTCATGGACGCGTTCAACAACGGCGTGGCCGATCGTCCGGTGGACTTTTCGATCCTCTCCGGCAACGGGCAGCTTTCGCCCCTCGATTCGCTCACCTCGACGAGCGGTGTGGCCCGCTGTGACTTCAGAAGTCCGCGCGAGCCCGAAGTATCGCGCGTGCATGCAACGTCGGGCGCACTCAGTGCCGATCTGGACATTCAGACCGCGCTTGTCGACCCGAACGCCAACGGCGGGTACATCACCAACTATCCCAACCCGTTCCATCCGGGTGAGGCGCCGACGACGATCGCGTACAAGCTCGACGACAACGCCACGGTGACCATGCGCATCTTTACGCTCACCGGTGGACTGGTGTTCGAGAAGAGCTTCGCGCCGGGCTCGCCGGGCGGAAGTGCGGGACTAAATCAGTTCGTCTGGGATGGCCGTAACGGCAAGGGTGACGTCGTCGCCAGCGGCGGTTACGTGCTGCACATCGAAGCCGCCGGCCAGGGCGAAACGCTTCACAAGATGAGCCGCAAAATTGCGGTCGTCCGCTAACCGGGAGGACACCACATGCATCGCAGGAAACGATCTTCATGGTTGCTTCGCGCGCTGACGGGTGGGCTGTCCGCCCTGGCGCTGGCCAGCACCGCCGCCTTCGGGGCGGACGCCAACAATGGAATGCCGGGCGACTGGCTCGCACGCTACGCATCGGCACGGTCCGTGGGTCTGGGTGGCGCATTCGTCGCCGCAGCGGATGATCCGCTGGGCGTGGTGTGGAACCCGGCCGGTCTCACGCAGTCATCGCAGAACGAAGTTCACTTCGAGACTGCCCGCTACTTCGAAAACACGTCCATCAATGGACTGAGCTTCGTGGTGCCGGCGAGCCATCTGCCGACCGTGGGCATCAGCATGCTCTCACTCAGCTCCGGCGGATTCGAACGCACCGACGAGCTCAATACCTCGCTCGGCACGTTCAACGCCAGGAACATGGCGTTCCTCATCAGTGCCTCCAAGAGCCTCACAGAGCGGCTCTCGGTGGGTACCAACCTGAAGATCGTCAACGAACAGATTGAGGACTTCAAGTCATCGGGTGTGGGCGTGGACCTCGGCGGTCTGTACAGCGTGACGCCGCGCGTGCGCCTGGGATTGTCGTTCCTGAACGTGGGCGGTCCTTCGCTCAAGCCGCGCGACATTTCGGAAACCTATCCGCTCGAAGTACGCGGCGGCGTGGCCGTCTCCTTCCTCAGTGGACGCGGCCTGTTGTCGCTCGAAGCCGACCACCGCAACGGTCCGGGCACCTCGCTGCACGCCGGTACCGAAATGTGGTTCATGGATTCGTTCGGTCTGCGCGCCGGTTATGACGACACCGACCCGACCGGCGGTTTCAGCTACCGGCTGAATCAGCAGATGCAGTTCGACTACGGCATGAACGACCACGAACTGGGCCTGGTCCACTACATCGCGATTTCCTATCGCTTCGGTGGCTTCTTCGCCAATTCGTACGCGACACCGGAAGTATTCTCGCCCATCGGTGAGAACTCCGTGACCAAGATCAACATTAAATCGCGCACCAAGGCCGAGACCAAGCAGTGGCAGCTCGATGTGGTCGACAAGCACAACGAGATCGTGCGCACGTTTGGCGGTCCGGGTGTTCCGCCCGCACATGTCATGTGGGACGGCAAGGACGAGAACGGCATGACGTTGCCGGACGGCTTCTACACCTACCGTCTGGTGGTTACTGACGAGGACGGACGCGTGCTGCGCGCCGAGGACCACAAGGTTGAAATCACCACTGCGGGTCCGCAGGGTGGCGTGCCCGTCATCGTGAACTAGTTGGAGACACGGTCATGAAACGTATCAACTTCCTGGCGATTGTCCTGGTGGCCGGGGCGGCCGGTGGAGCCATTGCGGGCTCCACGCCCACCCCGACCACGTCGCTCGCCGAGCTTGGCATGACGTTCGAAAAGGCGCGGACACTGGCGCCGGTCGAGCGCGGCGAAACCATGGCCGATCTCGATCAACGCCTCGGCGCCATGATCGGTGATCTCGACCACGACCAGAAAGCGGCCGGCTACTTCCTGTGGGGCGAGATCCGCTTTGCCAGCGGCCGCTATGACGACGCCGCCCAGGCGTTCCGGTCGGCAGCGAAGGAAGCCAAGGATTCCCCGCTCGCAGCGGACGCATCGCTGGCCGTGATCCAGTCGCAGGAAGCGGCGGGACACGACACCGACGTCGAGAAGCAGTGGTCCGATTGGTTCAAGGACAACGGCAAGGCGAATGTGGCGGCCGAGGCCATGCTGGCGCGTTCGTGGAGCGCGATCAGTCACGACAGCCTGGGTCTCGCAGACCGTACCTTGAAAGCCGCCGGAAAGCAGTATGCGTGGATCACGCGTGACCCGCGCTATGACCTGGCCACCAGTACCACTGCGTATCTCGAGGGGCGGTATGCTGACGTCCACGTCAAGCCCAGCGGCTCACCCCTCGATGCGGCGTGTGTCTATCTGCAGGCGCTCACCGACGAAGCCATGAAGCGCCCGCTGCAGGCGGCCGCGCACTACCAGGACGTGGTGGACCGCTACAACGATCCGCATCTGCGCGATGTCGCGATGCTGGCCAAGGCCAACGTATTTCTGAAGAACGCATCCTACAAGAGCGCTGCCGAGGAATTCGCGACGGTCGCGACCAGGGCACAGGATCCCGGCGTGGTGGCGGAAGCGAAACTGCGCGGAGCGGCGTGCATCTATCTCGCGGGCAACACCGCGGATGGCATCGATGCACTGCGCGCCGTGACGTCGGCGTACGACGGCAACGCGGTGGCCGCGCGCGCGCAGGCCGTACTGGGCGAAGTGCTGTTCCAGTCCGGCCAGTACGAAAACGCCATCGTCGAATTCAACAAGGTGCTGACGAAGTATTTCCAGCACTCGCTGGCGTCACTGGCGCAGTACCGCGTGGGCCGCTGTCTCGACGCGCTGGATCGCGGCAACGAAGCCACCAGTGCATACCAGGCCGTGGTTTCGGGTTATCCGACATCGCGTGAGGCCCCGCCGGCCGCGTATCTCGCGGGCGTGGGCCTGATGACACAGAACAAACCCATGGCCGCGGTTCCCTATTTCCGCCTGGTGCTCGATCGCTACGCCCAGGACAAGGGCACGGGCACCATCGAGTTCGCCACACCGGAGCGTCAGGAACTGGTGGAAGCATCGCTGTGTCTGCTCGAGCTGTCGTATCACGACGCCGGTCAGCTGGGACTTCTCTCCGGCGTGCCGCACCTGATGCTGCAGCGCATGCCTTCCAGCAAATCGCCGTGGCGCGCCAACGCGTTGTTGATCGACGCCGACGCGCTGGCCGCGCAGGGACGCCACTCCGAAGCGCAGACCATGCTCCAGCAACTGATCGCGGAGTTTGGCGGCGACGCCATCGGGGTACCCGCGTACCGGTTGCTGGCATGGTCATACTCGCAGCAGGGCAAGCTCGACCTCGCGGTGGAAACGCAGGACAAGATGCTCGCGCGCTACGGTGCGAGCGGTCACACCGAGGACATGAGTACCGCGTATCTGAACAAGGGACACATTCTGTTCAACGAAAAGAACTACAAGGAGGCGGCGCGAACGTACGAAGCGTTCCTCACCGACTTCCCCAATCATCCCGAGCGCCAACTCGCGCTGTACCAGGCGGGCATGTGCTACCAGCGCATGGGCCAGACCGGCGACGCCGTCGACCGCTGGGATGAAGTGACCAGCATCGATCCGACCTCCGCCGTCGCGGAAAAAGCGTGGACGCGGGCGGGCGACGTGTACTTCACCACCGCCCACTACGACAAGGCGCGTGACTGTTATCAGGGGCTGCTCTCCAACTTCGGCGACACCTCGGGTGCGGCCGTGGCGCTGCTGCGTCTCGCGCAGTGCGACTACAACACCGGCCGCTACTCGGACGCGGTGGAGTCGTATTCACAGGTTATTTCGCGCTTCCCCAACCACGCGGTGGTCGGTGACGCGAAGAAAGGCATCGAGCAGGCGCTTTATCAGCTCGGCCAGGGCAAGGACGGCGACGCCATGCTGGCGCAGCTGGTGGAGAAGTATCCCACCAGTTCCTTCGCCGCTCAGGCTCAGTTCGAAATAGCGCTGCGCCGCTACCAGGCGGGCGACTACGACGCGGCCGCCGAGGCGTTTCGCCGCGTGGTGAGCCAGTTCCCGTCGTACTCCGACGCGGACCGCGCCCACTACCTGATGGCGGATTCCTACAGCCGCGCCGGCAAGAATGACGAGGCGCGCGCCGCGTACGAACAGTTTGTCTCGTTCTTCCCCAACAGCGAGTACCGCGACCCGGTACGGCTGCAACTGGGCGCGTCGCGCTTCGCCGACGGCAATTACATGCAGGCCGCCACGGATTTCACGGCGGTGCTGTCGGATTCAACGGCGCCCGAAGTGAAATCGGCCGCGCAGTACAACCTGGCGCTGTGCCAGCGCATGCTGGGCGCGCCCGACAAGGCGGTTGAACTGCTGGAGGCGTATCGTACCGAGCATCCCAATGACGAACGCACCGCCGAAGTCGCGCACCAGCTGGGCATCATTCACGAGGAAGCGGGCCAATTCCACGACGCGGCGGTTGAATACAACCGTGCCATGCAGCAGAAACTTCCCGGCGCCACGCTGGTCGAAATTCGTTACCGGCTGGGCCTCTGCCGCGAGAAGCAGGGTGACGACAAGGGGGCGATCGCCGCTTATGCGCTCGCGGCAGACTATTCCAACAAGGCGGATACGTACCGTCTCTCGGCGATCGCCCGCAGCGCCGCGCTGCACGAAAAGCACAAGAATTACGCGCAGGCGCTGGCCGCCTATCGCGATCTGATCAAGAACGCCACGGACCCGGAGATCGTCGTGGCCGCCAAAGAGCGCGCCACCGAACTCCAGTCCGCCGCGAAGCAATAGCGGAGCAAGTTCGCCCGAACGACATGGCGGACTCGCGCTCCTGCTCGCCGCGCGCCATTTGTGATTCCGAGCGCGCGTCTCAAAGTCGCGCACCGTCCGCCATGGTCGTTCGCGCTCGCGACTGGTGAAACATGCGAGCGGGTGGCACCGGACGGAGTCCCGGCAACGAGCGGAGCGAAGTTGTTCCGGGGTGGCCGGTGCCAGGACCCGCGAGCACGAGGACTAGATAGAAGGAGGAAGAAACGTGTCGAACTTTGACTGGATCAAACTCATGTCCGAGAGCCCGGTGCTCGTGGCGCTGCTTTGCCTGAGCGTCGTGACCGTCGGCGTGTCGATCGAGCGCTTCTACTATTTCTGGACGCGCCGCGGCAACGCCGACCAGATCGCCCGCGAGGTGCTGCAGCATCTTCGCCACGGCGAGATGAAAGAGGCGTTCGCGACCTGCGAGCGCGCCAAACACCCGGCGGCGCCGATCATGCAGGTTGTGCTGGGCGCGCCGGTTGGAACCACCGCGGACCTCGACGAGCGTCTCGTGGTGGCGCTGTCCGAGCAGAAACTCATGCTCGAGCGCAATTTGAACATTCTCGGCACCATGGCGGTTACCGCCCCGCTGGTCGGTCTGCTGGGCACCGTGTGGGGCATCATGCGCGCCTTCCATGACATGGCGCTGGTTGGTTCCGCCGCACCCACCGTGGTCGCGGGTGGTATCGCCGAAGCGCTCATCACCACGGCCGTCGGCCTGGTGGTCGCAGTTCCGTCACTGGTTGGCTACAACCACTTCGTCCGTCGCATGAATGTCATGCTGACGCTGGCGGAGAATCATGCGCGCGCGCTGCGCACGGCCATCATCGACCGGGGCACGCCCGAAGATCGCGGTGGCACGCGTAAGCGCGAGGAACCCATTTCGCGTTCGATTCGCAGCGCGGCCGAACCCGTAAACGTTGGCTAGGAGCATCAATGCCGTTCAAGTCGTTTACCAAGGACAGCACGACCAACTGCGAAGTCAACATGACTCCGCTGATCGATGTGTCACTGGTGCTGGTGGTGATGCTGATTCTGGCCACGCCGCTGGCGTTCGAGTCGCGCATCGACGTGCGTGGCGCGTCCCAGAGTGGCAAGAAGGCGCAGACCGAAAAGCCCAGTGAACGTATCGAGATCATCGTGGACTCCGAGGACATGGTGCACGTGAACCAGAAAGCGGTTCCGCGCGCCCAGCTCATGGCCACGCTCACGCCGATGCTGGCATCCAGCGTCGACCGCGGCGTGTTCATCGGGTGCGACCCGGCCGTCAGTAACGGCGCTTTTGTCGATGTTCTCGACCAGGCCAAACAGAGCGGCGCATCGGATATCGCCGTATTCGACAAGTAATGGAGAATTCATGAAGCGTCTTCAAGCCGAAACATCCACGACCATTGCCAAGGTCAACGTGACGCCCATCATCGACGTCGCACTGGTGCTCGTCATCATCCTGATGATCACGGCGCCCATGATCGCGGTTTCTGATGTGGACGTGAAGTTGCCCGAGGCGCAAACGCGCAATCTCGAAGGCCATGACCGTGTCAGTGTCACGCTGGGCCCGAAGGGTGAGCTGGCGGTGGATGACACCGACATCAACGCGTCGGCGCTGCAGAGAACGATTGCGGCACACCTGGTCGGCCACGATGAGGCCATCGTCGTCATCCGCGCCGACAAGAGCGTGTCCTACGGATCGGTGCGCCAGATTGTGAACGCCGCGCGCGCGGCGGGCGCCTCCCGTATCGCAGTGGGCACCCAGCAGCGCGGCAACGCGGGAGCGAAATCGTGAGTTCACTCGCGTTGCAATACGAATCGGCGCGCAGCGCACGGCGCACCCGTGAGGGCATTGCGATCAGCACCATCCTGCACATGGCGCTGTTCCTGTGGCTGGCGCTGCACCGCGTGGGCGCCGCGGACACGGCCGGTCTCACCGAGATCAGCTTCGTGGAACAGACCGATCCCGCCGGCCTGCCCGACGCCGCGCCGCCCATCGCCCCCAAGACGACGAGCAGCGCACCCGTACAGCAGGTGTCGCTGAAGGCGTCGCAGGACGTGGACAAACCCGAGCACTTCGAGCGCGCCCTGGTGCGTGCGGAAAATGCGCCGAGTCCGCAGTCGTCACGCGCGGTCACGGACCTTCTCGACAAGCGGCTGGATGCCATCGACAAGACGGGCGAATCGACGACGCGCATCGCGTCGCTGGTTCCCGCGCCCAACGCCGGCATTCCCGCCCCG
>DASRYI010000024.1:0-6976 GCA_035687255.1 Candidatus Krumholzibacteriia bacterium
GTGATGGGCATCGAGTTCGCCGCGCCCAAAATCTCGGTCGACAGACTGCGCGAGTGGAAGAACGGCGTGGTGAAGAAGCTCACCGGGGGCGTGGGGCAGGTGGCGAAGTTCCGCAAGGTGACGTTCATCAGCGGACGCGGCACCTTCACCGACGCGCACACGCTGCAGGTGGAACTCACGGCGGGTGGTACGCAGACGGTGGCGTTCGACAATTGCATCGTGGCGACCGGCTCGCGTCCCGCGATAATCCCAATCTTCCCCAGGTCGGACCGTATTCTCGATTCCACCTCCGCGCTGGACCTGAAGCGCGTGCCCAAAACCCTGCTGGTGGTGGGTGGCGGCTACATCGGGCTCGAGCTGGGCAGCGTGTACGCGGCGCTGGGCGCGAAGGTCTCGGTGGTGGAAATGCTGCCCGGCCTGTTGCTGCCGGGTGCCGACCGCGACCTGGTGGCGATTCTGGAGAAGCGCCTGAACAAGAGCTTCGAGCGCATTCTGGTGAATACCCGGGTCACCGGAGCGAACGAAGTGAGCGACGGCATCTGCGTGAAGCTCGAAGGGGCAACCAACGAGGAAGTCACCTACGATCAGGTGCTTGTCTCTGTGGGACGTAAACCCAACACCACGGGGTTTGGCCTGGAGAATACAAAGGCGCGCCTGTCGGCGCGCGGCTTCATCGAAGTCGACGCGCAGCGCCGCACCGCCGAACCCAACATCTTTGCCATCGGCGACGTCACCGGCGATCCCATGCTCGCGCACAAGGCGTCGCACGAGGGCCGCGTGGCCGCCGAGGTGATTGCGGGTCACAAGGTGGCGTTCGAGCCGGCGGCCATTCCCGCGGTCATCTTTACCGATCCCGAGATTGCGTGGTGCGGTCTCACCGAGACGCAGGCGAAAGAGAAGGGCATCGAGGTGGCGATTGCGAAGTTCCCGTGGGGCGCTTCCGGTCGTGCGATGACCATCGAACGCACCGACGGTCTCACCAAGCTCATCATCGATCCCAAAACCGAGCGCGTGCTCGGCGTCGGCATTGCCGGTCCCGGCGCGGGCGATCTGATTTCAGAAGGCGCGCTCGCCATCGAGATGGCGGCGCTCGCCTCCGACGTAAAGCTCACCATCCATCCCCATCCCACCCTCTCCGAAACCATCATGGAAGCGGCCGAAGTCTTCTACGGCCAGAGCACGCACGTGTACCGCCCCAGGCGCGGCTAACGCGCGAAAGCGCGTCTTACGTCTCTTGCGGGTGGGTTTTCCACTGTCACCGGTGACAGTTAACATAATATCGGGACCGTAGCGGACCCTGACGTACCTCCACTTCGCTGAGCATTCCGCGCGCGACGTGTGCTGCAACCGTCAACTTTCTTACCGTCGCTGGCGACGGCAAATTTCCTGCCACGACCGCAGCGGTTGTAAGTCACTTCCGCTGCGGAAGTGAACTCACCGATACAACGCCTTGATTGCGCCCCAGGTGCTTTGCTGAACCGCTGTCGGTCCCGTCGTCGTAAAGTGCCATACGGGGCTGGTGCCGGTGTATCCATACGCTCTTACGAACATTTTCCAGTAGTAAGTGGTTCCGGGTTGCAGCGGTCCTATGGTGTGAGGAGAAGATACGTAGTCGAACCACGGCGGGTTCGCTGATGTACCAAAGTAGAGTTGATCCTCACGCCCGGAAATGTCGCCACAGTTGGGCAGGTTAAAGCTCCACTCCAGGGCAACCGTCAGCGGAACGTCGGTGGCTCCATCGGCGGGAAAGGGATGGTAGGGGGGAGACGACAGGTAGCAATAATCGGAGTTCAGCAGCATGCCTGCCGTCAGCTCCACGCGGTGCGTGACGTTCTGGCAATCGGTGTAGCGCGCCTCTCCATAGGATGGATGTGGCTCCAATCGCAATGCATCACACGGCGCCCCCGGGCCGCCCTTATACAGCAGGAACGTCATCACGTTGACCCTGGTGGTTACGCAGGACCCGAACATGACATCACAGCCCGTCAGGGGATCGCCGGTAACCGAGTAAGGCGACGACGAGCCGAGGTAGACGTAGTCGCTTCCGGCGGCGAGCTCGGCGGCGAAAGAAACGCCGCTTGCAGACAGAATCCCGTACTCTCCGCCCAGGACGGCGTAGACCGTGATCAGGCCAACCGCGGTGTTTGTGCTGCAATAGTATGCGTCGGGAGCGGTCGATAACATCAGGTCCGGATATGAGCTCGCCGCCTGTGGGATCATGGCGAGTGCAAGCGCCGACACGATGACGAACGTCGTTGGTGATCTCATGGCGAACCTTTTCTTGCGGCATCAGTACGGAAGTTAACTCATCGATACAGCGCCTTGATTGCACCCCAGGTGGCTGTGTGCGCCGGTGTGGACGACGTGGTTGTGAAACTCCACGTTGGGCTGGAGACATAGGGATAATCCCCGTAGATCCTCCAGTAATACGTGGTCGACGGCGTCAACGGCCCCACGGTGTGGTTCGCCGTCGCGGACGGGCTGTACGGAGGCGGTGACGCGGTCCCGAAGTACACCACGCCGGTTCCCTGCGGCGCGAGGGGTGCGTCACAGATGTAGTATGCGTCGTCCCAGTTCAGTTCAACCGTGAGCGGAACGTCGATCGCCTGGTTGGCTGGTGACGGGTTGCGAATGGGAACCGGGTTGCACTGCCCGTTGGAGTTGAGCGCGACGCCATCACAATAGAGCGGGTGCTCCCCAAAGTTGCAATCCGTGTAAATCGCGCCGTTCTGGGCCTTGTATGGAGTGCACGGGTTTCCGGCGGATGAGTGATAGAACAAAATGTCCATCACCACAAAATCCCCGGTCATGCACTGACCCAGGCCAAAACTCACGAGCGACTGTGAATTCCCGATGGGGTAGTAGGGGCAGTTTTCCGCGAGATAGGTGTAGCCGGCCTCCGGAGGAATCGGTGCGGCAAACTGGACACCCGTAACTCCGGCGCTGAACCGGACCAGAACGTAGACGGTGATAAGCCCGTTCGGGCCGGGATCGGCAATCTCACAGCTGTTGCCGTCGGGGTCGGCCTTGAAGCCAAGCACCTCCGCCTGCGCAGATATCGACCCACAGAGAATCAGAATGAGCACCGCGATCGCGCATCGTCTCATAGCGCTCCCCTCGGTGAAGGGCGGGTCCTGCGGCGGGAATCTGCGATAAGTATAGACCTGACACCCCCCACCCGTCGACCCACCCCGGACCGGTTGCCACACCCTCCGGCCTGGGCTACAATGGCCTCCTGGCCGCTGAGCGAATAGATCCCCACGTGCCGGGTAATGGCCAACGAGTTCCGGATGAGATTGTGCGGAACCACGCGCCCGGCCTTTCGTAGGTAGGGCATACATCCATCCATCCCCGAGCCACCTGATCCCCGAGGGGCAGGTCTCTGTTATTGAAGGAGAGCAACCATCCATGAAGGTCTCTGCGAATAAGCGGCTGTTTCGCGTCTGGCGGGTCTTCGCCGTCGCGCTGGTTCTCTTTGTAATTGCTGTTGTTGTGGTCTCCACCCGCGCCCACGCCGCCGGCTGGGCGGGCAAGGTGGCCACGGTGGACGGTGTCAAGACCGTCACCAACCCCGCCACCGGATTCGCCCCGGCCGCCACGGTGAAACTGCCCGAACTGTGGCGCGTGGGCGGCGATACCGACAATGAAGACGAGCTCTTCGGCGTCATCAGTTCCATCCGCATCGACACCAACGGCGATGTCTATCTGCTGGATAGCCAGCTCTCCGAGGTGAAAGTCTACTCCAAGGACGGAGAGTTCCTGCGCACCATCGGCCACGAGGGCGAGGGCCCGGGCGAGTTCCGCCGTCCCTCGGCCATGTTCTTCACCGATGACGGCAAAGTGGCCGTGGTCCAGTTGATGCCAGGCAAGATTGTGCTTCTCAGCAAGGACGGCAAACCGGCGGGCGATTTTCCCATTCCGCAGCCGGCCGACGGCGGCTTCCAGCTGGTGCAGGGCGCCGACGCACGCGGTGGCAACATCGTGCTGCTCATGGGACGGCAGAAGTTCGATCAGACCACCAAGAAGTGGTCGCGCGACAGCTTCCTGGCGTCAGTCACACCGGAGGGCAAGCAGACCGCCGAGTACTGCACCAAGGAGAACGTCATCGACATGGCCGCGCCGGTGCTCGACGACGCGCAGTGGGATACATTTGAACGCCGCTGGGCGGTGGGGCCGGACGGCAAGGTGTACGCGTGCAAGTCGTACGACGATTACGCCATCACCGTGTACGACAAGACCGGCAAGGTGGACATGGTCATCACCAAGGACAGCAAACACCTGCCCCGCACGGCGCGCGAGAAGGACATCATGACCAAGGCCATGACGTTCTATTCCAAGATGATCCCGAATTGCAAAACCAACATTCACGATATGGCGAAGGACATCGACTTCTTCTACCTGCGTGACGACGGTTCCATGTGGGTGATGCCCGCGAGCGGCGCGCGCAACATGGCGAAGGGAACGCTCGGAACCTTCGACGTGTTCAATCCCCAGGGTCAGTTCGTGAAGAACGTGACGCTGCAGGGCCAGGGCAAGCCCCTGGATGATCTGTATGTCTTCGAGAAGGACCGTTTCTACGTCGTCACCAGTTTCCTCACGGCGGCCATGTCGGCGCAGGGTGTGGAAGGGATCGACACGGCCGGCGAAAACGCCGAGCCGATGAGCGTCATCTGCTACAAGCTCGAAGGTGACAATATCGCGGCAAAGTAGTCTCTCGAAGTGTGAACGGTAACGATATGGGCGGACTTGCGCTCCTGTTCGCCGCGCGCCGCAACGTCGCGCGCCGTACGCCATGTCGTTGCCGTTCACGCATTCCAAGGAGCCATTTGTGACATCTGCCCCTGTCCGATTGACGCTCGTCGTTTTCGCCGCCCTGGCGCTGTGCTGGGGGTGCGGGAAGAAGGCGGACTCGAATGCCGCCGCGGATTCCACGGGCACCGACTCCACCGCGCTCGCCAACGCCAAAGGCTCCATGGAGAACGAGGGCGAGAACTACGGCACGGACAAGGCCGCCGCAGACACCGCTACCGCCAGCAAACCCAAACGCGAGCGTTCCGTCACGGTCAACGTGTCGCGCGTGGTGCGCGGCGATCTGGTGCGACCGGTGGTGGCGGAAGGAAAGATTCGCGCCCGCCACACGGCCGACATTCACTCCGAGATCGCCGGCAAGGTGACGCGCGTGGCAGCGGAAGAAGGGCAGACGGTTCGCCGCGGCCAGTTGATTCTCAAGCTCGACGACCGCGAATACGACATGGCTGCCGAAGAGGCGCGCGCACGCTATCTGCAGAGCTTGAGTCTCCTCACCATCGAAGACAGCGACATCGACACCGCCCTGGTCACGCAGGCCCGGGATACACGCGACCAGCTCACCGATCTCGCCGCGCTGGAAAAGAGCGGGAAGATTTCGCGCGACGAGCGTCTGGCTCGGGAAGTGGCGCTCGATGTGCAGGCACTCAAGGACGGCAAGTTCCGCGGAGAGATCGCTGCGGCGCGCAGCGGTGTCGCGCAGGCGCGCGCCGATCTGGAGCGGGCGCGGCTCAATCTGGAACGCACCGAAATCCGCGCTCCCTTTGACGGCGTCATCACCGGACTCACCATCAGCGCGGGCCAGCAGGTGATCGTGAATCAGACCATCTGCACGATCGTCGACAACGTGAACATCGAGGCCGAAGTGGGCGTGCTGGAAGCCGATGTCGGCAAGATCCAGACTGGCGGGCAGGCAATGCTGGCGGTTCCCGCGCTGGGCGACACCTTCGACGTGAAGGTGGACGTGGTCAGTCCGCAGTTCGACCGCGACACGCGCACCTGCGAGGTGCTCATGCGCCTCAAGAACGACGGCGGGCGCCTGCGTCCCGGGATGTTTGCGCGCGCGCTGATTGCGGGTGAACGCGTCAAGGACCGGTTGCTGGTGCCGCGCGAAGCGGTGCTCACGCGCGAGGGACGTCCGCTGTTGTTCAAGGTGGAAGACGGCCGCGCCAAGTGGCTCTACATCGAGGTCGGCGAGAGCAACGACTACATGGTCGAAGTGAAGAGTGTCCTGCAGGGTGGAACCCTGGAGCCGGGCGACCAGGTGATCGTGTCCGACCATCTCACCCTCGCGCACGATGCGAAGGTCCGGGTGCGCAAAACCGTCCCGCCGTCCGATCCCTGGTTGGAGACGTCACAGGCCGGCAAATGATCCGGTTCGCAATCCATCGCCCGGTTGCGATCACGATGTTGTTCCTCGCGCTCATGCTGGTGGGCGCGGTGAGCCTCAAGCGCATTCCCGTCGACCTGCTGCCGTCGATCACCTATCCCCGCCTGACGGTGGTTACCAGCTACACCGACATGCCCGCCGAAGACCTGGAGCGGCTCGTCACCCAGCCGCTCGAAGAAGTCGTCACCGCGCTTTCCGGTGTGCGCCGCGTGGTGTCGCGCACGCGCGAGGGCGTGTCCATTATCACCGTCGAGTACGAGTGGGGCACCGAGATGGACTTCGCCAACCTGCACCTGCGCGAAGCGGTGGATCGGGTGGCGTTGAGCCAGGACTTTCCCGAGCAGGCCGACCGTCCCGTGATCCTGCGCTGGGATCCCACTTCGCGCCCCATCAGCATTCTGGCGCTGCGCGGCACCGCGCCCATTCAGGAACTCACCGAGTTTGCGGACGACGTGGTGAAGCCCGCGCTGCAGCAGGTCAACGGCATCAGCAAGGCCGAAGTGGTGGGCGGCCTCGAGCGCGAAATCCTGGTGCAGCCCGACGAGCGCAAGATGGCCATTTACGGCATCACCGTGGAGCAGATCCAGCAGGCGCTGGCGCGCAGCAACATCTCGTTTCCCGGCGGCAAGATCCGCCAGGGCCCGCTGCAGATGAGCCTGCGCATCGACGGCGAATACGCCACCCTGGATGAAATCGCGGCCACCGACATCACGCGACCCGGCCAGTCGCCGGTGCGTGTGTCCGACGTGGCCAGTGTGAAGGACACCACCAAGGAGCCCG
>DASRYI010000025.1:0-6934 GCA_035687255.1 Candidatus Krumholzibacteriia bacterium
GTGCTGGCGCAGAACAGCGGGCACGTCGCTTCCGAAGAATCCACCACTCCGATCTTCGGCGGCAACCTGTCCAACCAGCCCATGACAATCGACGTCCAGGGCGCCGATATCAAGACGGTGCTCCGGTCCATCTCCGAGTTCTCCGGTGTGAACATCGTCGCGGGTCCCGAAGTGGAGGGCCCGGTGGTGATCCACCTCAAGAACGTTCCCTGGAAAGAGGCGCTGGATACCATCCTCAAGAGCCAGGGATACGACTGGCGCGACGACTACGGCATCATCCGTGTCGCTCCGACCGAGCAGCTGCAGAACGACGAGGTCAAGGCTGTGACCGTCGAGCGCAAGAAGGAAGAGATGCAGCCCCTGGTCAGCGATGTCGTCAAACTCGACTTCCTGAATGCCGTCGAGGTCAAGACGGCCATGAACAAGATGACGACGGCTCGCGGTAACGTGGAAGCCGAGCAGGGCACCAACACGGTCATCGTCACCGACGTTCCGACGCGCACTCAGCGCATCGTCGAAATGATCAAGCAGATGGACAAGCGTCTGTCGCAGGTCGAGATCGTGGCGAAAATGGTGGATGTCGACCACGAGGCGACGCGCGAGCTGGGTGTGAACTGGGCCGCGATGAACCTCAACTTCGGCAACAAGGCCGTGGGTGACGTGGTCACGGGCCAGACCGCGGCGGCGCCCTTCGGAACCATGCGCGTGGGAACCGTGCAGTCGTGGGGCGATCTGAACGCGGTCCTCGAGGCCATGGAGAAGGACAACAAGGCCAACATCATCTCGAATCCGCACGTGACAACGGCGGACAACCAGGAAGCCCGCATCATGGTGGGTAAGGAGATTCCCCTCATCGTCAGCGACGAGGCCGGCAATCCCATCACCGAGCTCAAGAAGATCGGTGTCATCCTGCGCTGCACGCCGCACGTCAACTCGGACCAGACCATCACCATGGATCTGCATCCCGAGCTCTCGGATCTCTCCGAGCAGGCGACCGTACAGGGCGGCGTGATCATCACGCTGCAGGAAGCGGATACGCGTGTGGTGGTTCGCGACGGCGAAACGGCGGTCATCGGCGGTCTGATCAGCGAATCGGATCTCCTGTACCGCAATGGCGTGCCGGTTCTCAAGGACATGCCTCTGCTGGGTCCGCTGTTCCGTTTCGAGAGCAAGACGAAGAAGAAGCGCGAGCTGATCATCTTCGTGACGCCGAAACAGGTCGGCTGATACAACGCGGCAACCTCTGCCGGAGGGGCGACGGAGCGGAACGGCTCCGTCGCCCTTCGCGTTTCCGGGGCGTCGCCGGATGCGGGCAGAATCGTCCCTCACCGTGCCGTTTGCGCCACGTCCCCGGCGCGAATGCGGTTGCGGATGCTGCGGAAACACATGACGGCTCCCTCGAGCCGTCGGCGTGACTGATTGCAACACAAGCGGTAAGCGGCGTGCGGGGAAGCATCGGGAAGCATGGGGACGGCGTGCGCAGGCCGGACGCGGACGGGGTGGTGCGCGATGCACCCGGGCCCGGCGAGACCGCCCGGGTTAACCCGGTTCGCGGGCAACGGTTGCCGCGCCTGCCGGAGACATTTGCACGTGTAACGCACAGTTGGCACCGTGGTTGCACGCTCATATCGGATTCTGGCACCCCGAAACAACCGGAATCGACGGAGGATTTGCGAACATGAAGACATGGCAGCGTGCACGCGGCCGCGTGCGCGGCTTCACCCTGACGGAATTGATGATCGTCATATCGATCATGGGCGTTCTGCTGGCAATCACGACGCCGGCTCTGTCGCGTTTTGCGGCCAACTGGCGCCTCAACGGCGCCACATCGGACATGGCGATGGTGATCCGTTCGGCGCGCAGCACGGCCGTCAACAAGGACATCAGTGTGGTCTTCATCTTCGACCAGGACGCCGGCAGCTACTACTACTTCGAAGATCTCAACGGCGACGGGTCGGCCGACGCGGGCGAGCGCACGTCGGGCGTTCAGGAACTGCCCGCCGGCGTAACCATCGAGGACTACACGGTGCCGCAGTCATCGCTGACGTTCAGCAACAAGGGAAGCACGCAGGACGGCGGCACGATCGTGATGCGGGGCAAGGGCGACCGCGAGGTTCAGATCCGGGTATTCAGCGGCACGGGCAACGTCTCGGTGGAGAATGTCCCCCAGACGTGAGTCAGACAGGAGCACGGTGACAATGAACTGGCGAAACCAACAGGGCGTGGGCCTGGTCGAAATCATGGTCGCGCTGCTGATTTTTGGAATCGGTGTGGTGGCGGCGGTGCGCATGCTGCCGCAGAGCAGTGTCAAGACGACGCACAGCCGTAACAAGACGACCGCGGTCAATATCGCACAGGAAAAAATGGAAGAACTGATGGCGGACGGATTCAAGGACGCCGATCTCGATCCAGGCGTTCATGACGACCCCCTGAATCCCATCAGCGGACACTTCAACCGGTCGTGGACCATCACGGACAGCACGCCGGTGGATGGAATGAAGTTGATATCAGTGACAGTGACGTTCCCGACAGCCGGCGCAGACAGCGCCGCGACCTTGCGCACCTACAAATCGTCGAGGCAGTAACTATGAAACGGATTCACGAACACCGGGGCTTTACGCTGGTAGAAATCGCGATCGGTATCGCGCTGCTGGGCCTGGTCCTGCTGGCGTTCGCCGGCATGACCAACGTCATCCAGAAGAGCGCGGGCAAGACGCGCCAGTACACCGACGCGCAGCAGAACGCGCGCGCGGCGCTGGACCTGATGACGTCACAGCTGCGCGCCGCGGGATCGGATGTCGCCGCCTACGAAGGCCAGGGGACGATCGTATTCGCGGGTCCCGAACAGGTGGCGTTCAATGCCGATATCGACGCCGGCAAGGTGATCAACGGCGAGCAGCCCATGACCGCCATCGACCACAGCAAGGCGAACAACACGGTGCCGCCGTCGGGAACCGCCATCTACGCGCCCACCAAGACCTACAACTCCGGCGCCGAGACCATCGTGTTCACGCTGGACTCGGACGGGAGCGGCGTGGTTGACGCGGCCGACCAGGGTGATGACGACGTCGAGCAGGGACACAACACGCATCTCTACCTGCTGAAGGAAGACCGCTATGGCGCCGTGGCGGGCGCAAACGAGGAGCGTTCCTCGGATGTGGCGCTGGTGCGCGGCCCCGTGCCCTACGACAACGGTGACAATCCGCCGCCGCTGTTCGAGTACTTCTACGACGATGACAACGACCTCACCACGCCTGACGTGCTGTGGGGCGACACCGACGGCAACGGTGTGCTGAACTCGGCCGAGATCGACAACCTGACCGACATGCCGGCTGACAAGCTGGGTGCCATCCGCCTGATCAAGATCAACGTCGTGGCCGAGGGAACCTCGATAACCAACAAGGACAACCAGGGATTCGCGCGTGTGGTCATGAGCTCGCGGGTATACATCCGCAACGCGGACAGCCACGACACCGCACAGATCTACGGCCAGGTGTTCTACGACGCCAACAACAACCAGAAGATGGACAGCGGAGAAAGCGGTATTCCCAACGTGGTCGTCTCCGTATCCCCGCTGGGGCGCAAGACCAAGACCGACTCGTTCGGCAAGTACAACATCCCGGTCAACGGCGGCACCTACACGGTCGTCGAGACCGACCGCAGCGGGTATTCATCCACGACGTCCAACTCGGTGAACGTAACGGTCGCGGACGGCGAGTTGAAGAACGTCGACTTCGGTGACCGCAGCGGCAGCAAGTCGGGAAATATCGTGGGAACGGTGTGGGACGACGTGAACAAGAACGCGGTCAATGACGGAGAGCAGGGTATTCCGGACGTCGTGATACAGCTCAGCAACGGGATGGCGGGGAAGACCAACGCCAACGGCTACTACCGCATCACCGCGCCGGTGGGCAGTTACACCGTCTCGGAAACCGATCCGACGGGTTATTCCTCCACGACGGCGAACAATTTCGCAGCCACCCTGGTGAACGACGGCGACAGCGTGGTCGTGAACTTCGGCGACGCGGTGGGCGGCAACCAGGGCACGCTGCAGGGCTACGTCTACATCGACAGTGACCAGAACGGCGTCAAGGGTGGTGGCGAGGCGGGAATCAGCGGGGTCACGCTCACACTTTCCAACGGTGCGACAGCGACCACCGACAACGCGGGCTTCTATCAGTTCTCGCTGGATCCGGGAAAGTACGACATGTACGAACTGGATCTGGACGGTTACACGTCGACGACGCCCAACATCATCTACAACATTGCCATCGACACCGGCAAGACGGTTGCCCAGGATTTCGGTGACATTCTGTTGAAGGACATTTCCTTCGTGGAAATCGCCGTGGGCAATACCGATCGTCCGCTGTCACTGGCCGTGGGCGACATGAAGGAAGACGGCAACAACGATCCTGACATTGTTCTGGGCACACCCACGTCCAAGAGTGCCAACCTGTTCTTCTATCTGAACAATTATGTGGATTCGTCGACCCCGCTGGGGAGCCTGTTCAACAAGATCCCCTCATACAGCCACAAGGCCGTGACCGACGTGAATGCGGTGCGCTGGATGGACCGCAACGCCGACGGCTATCTGGACGTCGTGAGCGGGCAGGAGATATTCACCGGCAATAACGTGCTGGAGTGGTACAACAATCCGAAGTTCCACGATGTGGGCAATGCTCCGGACCAGACGATCACCTCGGGTTCGTCGGCGTCGGCCACACGCCTGCGCCTGGCCGATGTCAACGGCGACGGCCTGCGCGACCTGATCATCGGGCACAAGTCGCAACTGGCGCCGTTTGCGGGCGGCTTCGAGGTGGAGGTGCAGCTGGCACCCGGTTCCTTCGTGTCGCAGCAGGTGGTGACCACCAACGGCAAGGGAACCACCCTGGGTGTGGTGTCGGGGTTGGCCGTGGGCGACCTGGATGGCGACGGCGACCAGGACCTGGTGGTTGCATCCAACGACGGCCCCTACTGGGGTCACGTGGACATCTTCCTCAATGACGGTGACGGCAACTACACGTGGCAGAAACGCCTGCTGGCCAAGGCGGGCGTCAACGACGTGGCGGTGGCCGACATGTACAACGACGGCTATGGCCTGCCCGACATCCTGGTGGGGATTTCGGAAGCCCAGAACGTCGGCGGTGTGCAGGTGTGGCTCAACAAGGGCGGGGTCTACGGTGTGGACGACAACTCGGGCTACACCTACGAGGCCGACACGGACGCGAAGGTACCCGATCACTACTACAAGGTGGGCGGCGAAGCCCTGGCGGTGGCTGCGGCGCACCTGGATGCCGACATCTATCCCGACATCATCATCGGAACGCGCAGCTCGCTCTTCTATACCGGTGACCTGTTCGTGATACAGGAAGCGGGTACCAAGAACGAGAAGATGTCCAACGTCAAGGTGAACGTGGCCGGCGAAGTGGTCACGATCGAGGTGGCGGACATGAACAAGGATGGCTACAAGGACGTCGTCGTCACCACGCGCACGTCGGCCAACGCCGGCAAACTCGCCATCTACTTCCTCAACAATCTTGCCGTGGTTCCCTGAGCGGGTAACGAGGAGAAAGGCACGCTATGAAATCGCATCCCGTACTGGATACCGTCCACAACGAGCGCGGCAATATTCTGGTGATCGCGCTGTTGCTGGTGTTCGCCAGCTTCATCATCGGCGGTGCCGTCGCCATGATGAGCTCGACGGATCTGAAGATCTCGGGGAACCAGGAGATGGGAACCGAGGCGCAGTTCAACGCCGAGGCGGGCATCGCCGAAGCCGTTCACCGCGTGAACATGGTCTATCCGACCAACGTGATGGTCGGTGGCCAGCAGGTGAATGCGTCCATCCAGGACATGCCGCCCATCGATCCCAACTACAAGGCGTACATCATGCTGACGCCGGTGACCCCCAATCCCACCATCGTGGGCAGCACGATTACCGCGGGGACGTTGCAGGACCTCAGCGGCGATTACCTCGACTACAGCAAGGATTCGGGAACCAACGAAGTGGTGACGGTGGAGCACAAGTGGCAGGATCTCAACGGAAACGGTACGCGCGATGCGGGCGAAATCGTTCTCTACGATCCGCTGCAGGTGCCGCCGGAGAACTTCAAGAAAGGGAACCCGGTTGAAGTCATCACGGTCACGGGGCATTCGGGTACCGGCAAGCGTGAAGTGCAGACCGAAGTCACGCGCCTGCGTCTCTCATTCAAGAGCATGGGCGCGATGTACAGCGACAAGGCCCTGACCGTGTCGGGCAGCTCGGTCTTCTGCGGCTACAACCACGACCTCAACACGCCGGTGGGCACCGTGCTGAATGCCTGCTATGCCTACCACCTGGCCGACGATCACCTCGCCGGTGTCGCCACCACCGGTGACGTGGTGAGCCAGAAGGGCGCCAACAAGACCGATGGCCAGCCCCCGACCAACACCGATGCCTCCAACCTGTGGTATTCACTGGCGGAGGCGCTGGGTGTCACGCAGAGCCAGGTCGAAGATCTGCTGGCCAACCCGGATAACACGTCGATTACCCCCGTGATCGACGGCATCACCTATATCAACGGCAATGCCACCATCAACGCGGGCGTGGTCGGCCATGGTCTGCTGTACGTGACCGGCGATGTGACCATCAACGGTGGTTTCCACTACTGGGGGATGATCTACGTCGAAGGCGACTGCAAGATCACGGGCACGCCGTGGATTCTGGGAGCCGTCATGGTGAAGGGTTCCGCGGACTTCCAGTTCAGTGCCGGTAACTGCGGTATTCTGTATTCGGAAGATGCCGTGCAACAGTACGTGGGTGGTCTGTTCCCGATGGTCACGCTGGCCTGGCGGGAAATGTAGAGTCGCGCAACCCACTCGACCCGATACACGGGCTCCGGCGCCGGAAACGCGCCGGAGCTCGTTGTGTTTGCGGGCCACATTCTCGTTGGCT
>DASRYI010000026.1:0-29768 GCA_035687255.1 Candidatus Krumholzibacteriia bacterium
GGACAGCATGGTGCGGAGAAACACCGACGGGCTGCCCGCGGTTTCCAGGTAGCGCTCGAGGTTGCGGACGGCGTCGTCGGGCGACGGCGAGCGCAGACATGCCTCGAGGATGATGAGCGCGTCGGCGTCCGTGAGATCGGCGGAAAGCATGCGCACGCACGCCCGCTGGAAGCTGCCGGACGTGGCCGTCGAGCCATCGAATCCGCACGCCCCCAGCCGCTCTTCCAGCGACGCGCGTGGAGGCGTGGTGACATCGGGCGCGTCGACGAGCGAGCGCATCATGTCCTCGTGGATGTCCTCCACGATCGAGCGCAGCATATCGTGACCGGTTTCGCTCATAAGGAAAGCCAGGCGGGAACGCCGAAACTTTACCACTTGCACGCGCCCTTCCACCACCGTAAACTCCACGTTGCCCGGCAGTTGGACGTGCAAGACGCATTTCCATGCGCCGCGCGCCACACATGAAAAAGATTGAAGCATTCATCAAGCCGTTCAAGCTCGACGACGTGAAGTCCGCCCTGATGGAAATCGGCATCAAGGGGCTCACGGTGTCGGAAGTCAAAGGCTTCGGGCGCCAGAAGGGCCACACCGAGCTCTACCGCGGCAGCGAGTACCGCGTCGACTTTCTCCCCAAGAGCAAGCTCGAGATCGTCGTCACCGACGACGACGTGGATCGCGTCGTGGAGACCATCGTCAAGGTGGCGAAGACCGGCTCCATCGGCGACGGGAAGATCTTCATTCTGCCCGTCGAGGATGCCATTCGCATTCGGACCGGCGAGAGCGGCGACGGCGTTCTGTAGAACACACGCCCGGTTCCTTCCATGATCGTTCTGGGTATCGAAACGTCGTGCGACGACACGTCGCTTGCGCTGTACGCGCGCGAGCGGGGTGTGATCGCCAATCTCACCGCGAGCCAGCTGGTGCACGAAGCCTACGGCGGCGTGGTGCCGGAGATCGCTTCGCGCCAGCACATGCGCGCGCTGCTTCCGGTATACGATGCGCTGCTCGAGAAGGCGGGCGTTGGTGGCGACGAGCTTTCGGGGATCGGTGTCAGCAACGGGCCCGGACTGGTGGGATCGTTGCTGGTGGGCGTGGGCTTCGCCAAGTCGCTGGCAATGGGTCTGCAGACGCCGATTGTGGGCGTGCACCACATCGAGGCGCACGTGATCTCCAACGAACTGGCGGGTGAACCGCTGCAGTGCCCGGCGGTGGTGCTGATCGTGTCGGGCGGACACACCGCGCTGTATCGCGTGGAACAGGTGGGTTGCTACGAACTGATCGGCAACACCCGCGACGACGCCGCCGGCGAGGCCTTCGACAAGATCGCCAAGCTGCTGGGGCTGGGGTTTCCGGGCGGGCCGATTGTGCAGCGCGTGGCCGAGCACGGCAATGCGCGCGCCATTCCGTTTCCGCGCGCCATGCTCGATCGCGGCGGTTTCGACTTCAGTTTCTCGGGATTGAAGACGGCGGTGCGCCAGTACGTCGAAAGCCAGCGCGAACTCTCAGAAGCTCAGATCGCCGACATCGCCGCGTCCGCGCAGGCGGCGATTGTCGATGTACTGGTGGAACGCACCATCACCTGCGCGCGCGCCAACGACGTGAAGCACGTCTACATGGCCGGCGGCGTGGCCGCCAACGGGCCGCTGCGCGCGTCGATGCAGGCTGCCTGCGAGGCCGCCGGCATTGCCTACCACGCGCCCCTCATTCAATACTGCACCGACAACGGCGCCATGGTGGCGTGCACGGCGGAACATCTTCTTTCCGCCGGACGCAACGACGGACTGGATCTCGACGTATTCACCCGCGGGCCGATTCGCTCCTGGACGTAGCGTCGCCGGGCGTCGAGGCTCGTCTGCCGGGTGGTTGCGCTTGCTCGCGGGTCCTGTCACCGGCCACCCCGGAGCAACTTCGCTCCGCTCGTTGCCGGGACTCCGTCCGGTGCCACCCGCTCGCATGCGTCTGCCGGGACACATCGGTCGCGCGCCGCCGGGCATGTGACCCACAAGGAGACAGAATGAAGCTCTCGATCGAACACGTCGGAAAAACCTATCGCGGTGGGACACGCGGGCTGGATGATTTCTCGCTCGAGCTCGAGCCCGGCGTACTGGGATTGCTCGGCCCCAACGGCGCCGGCAAGTCGACGCTGATGCGCATTCTGGCCACGATCACGAAGCCCACCGATGGCACGGTGACGTGGAACGGCACCAACATCGTGAAATCTCCCGACGGGCTGCGCTCCGTTCTCGGGTATCTGCCCCAGGACTTCGGCGTTTATCCCAATCTCACGGCGCAGGAGTTTCTGGAATACGTCGCGGCGGCCAAGGGAATCGAACACGCCGCCGCCCGGCGCCGCATCCAGGAGCTGCTGGTTCTCGTCAACCTGGTCGATGCCCGCAAACGGGCTCTGGGCGGCTTTTCCGGCGGCATGCGCCAGCGTGTGGGCATTGCCCAGGCGCTTCTCAACGATCCGCGTCTGCTCATCGTGGATGAGCCGACGGCGGGACTCGATCCGGAGGAGCGCGTGCGCTTTCGCAACCTGCTTTCCGATCTCTCCGGTGAACGGATTGTGATTCTCTCCACGCACATCGTCTCCGACGTCGAAGCAACCGCAACGCACATTGCGCTCATCAACCGCGGGCGGCTGGTGGTATCGGCGCCGCCCGAGGCGCTGCTGCAGAAGGTGGAGGGGCGCGTGTGGGAATGGATGGTGCCGAGCAGCGACCTGACGGACGTGAAGGCCCGCTTCCGTGTCAGCGCCACGTTGCGTCGCAGTGACGGCGTGCGCGTGCGCGCCGTGAGCGACATGCAACCGGCGGCCGGCGCCCAGCCCGCGTCGCCCAATCTGGAAGACGCCTATCTGCTGTTCATCAATCCAGCCGAAAACGCGGGCGCACAGGTGGCGTGAAAGCACTCCGCCGTTTCTATCATCTGGCGCGCGCCGACTTCCTCGAGCGCGTGCGACGCCACGGATTTCTGGTGGCGCTGTTGTTCTCCGTGTACGCCGGTTATGCGTTCCTTCCGCCCAACAACAGCCGCTATGTCACGCTGGTCATGAGCCACCACCGCGGCATCTACAACTCGGCGTGGATCGGCACGGCGGTGGCGATGCTGTCGGGCGCGTTCGTCTCCCTGATTGGATTCTTCGTCGTCAAGAACGCCGTGGAGCGGGACCGTCGCACCGGCGTGGGACAGATTCTCGCCACCACGCCGATTTCCAGGCTGCAGTACACGATCGGGAAGACCCTGAGCAACTTCGCGGTGCTGGCGGCCATGACCACCGTGGTGGCGCTGGCCTGCGTGGGGATGCAGTTCCTGCGCGGTGAAGACACCACCTTCAACGCCTTGCAGATGTTCGTCCCGTTCGTGTTGCTGACGTTGCCGCTGTTGCTGGTCGTGAGTGCGGTGGCGGTGTTTTTCGAGACCATGCCGGTGCTGCGTGGCGGAATCGGCAATGTGGCGTTCATCTTCATGTGGGGCGGATTGCTGAGCGGAAGCGCGATCAGTCGGCATTTGCAGGCGCACAACGATCCGCTGGGGTCCGGTATTGCTCTCCCCGGGATGCTTCGTGCCTGCCAGGCGGCGTTTTCGGATTTCGACCCGGCCAACGCCAGTGTGTCGATGGGAATCAACATTCAGGACAAGGCGGTTCCATTGACGACCTTTGCGTGGAACGGCATCGACTGGACAGCGCAGTACCTGTGGTGGCGTCTCTCCTGGGTGTTGGCCGCGCTCGGCGTGGCCGCGGTGGCGGCGATTCCCTTTGATCGTTTTGACACGGCCAGGAGCCGTGGTTTGCGTGTGGGCAGGAGGCGCCGGCGACGCAGCCTCTCGGGGGAGCAATCCGCAGCGGCCCCCCAGGCGGGAATGGACGCCGGCATTGTACGCGAGGACGCGGAGGAGAGAGGCGTGCGTGGTCGGCGCCGGACCGACAACGTTGCGTTGACACCGCTCGCCGCCGGAACGCACAGCGCGCGTTTCGGCGCCATGGTATGGGCGGA
Organism: Candidatus Krumholzibacteriia bacterium; assembly: GCA_035687255.1. Lineage (GTDB taxonomy): Bacteria > Krumholzibacteriota > Krumholzibacteriia > WVZY01 > JAKEHA01 > JAKEHA01. Next base: position 3,999 of record DASRYI010000026.1, read on the forward strand.
ATGGAAGCTCATCGTGCGTGGACTGCGCTGGTGGTATGCCGGTCCGCTGGGGATTTCCATTGCCGCGCTGACCGCTCCGCTGGCCGGCGTGCGCGCCATCGTGCTGCCACTCGCCTGGTTCTGGCCCGTGCTCCAGTGGTCGAAACTCGGGACGCGCGAAGCGACGTACAACACCGAGCCGGTATTCTTCTCCGCACCGCATCCGCTCTCGCGCCAGCTCATGGCCACGTGGGTGGCGGGCGTCATGCTGAGCGTGGTGGCCGCGGGGACGGTGGCGCTGCGATACGTGATAGCGGGCGAATGGCACGCACTGATTGCATGGTGCGTGGGCGCGGCATTCGCGCCGTCGCTGGCGGTGGCGCTGGGAACCTGGACGCGATCCGGCAAGGCGTTCGAGGCAATTTATACCGGCCTGTGCTATGCCATCATTCAATCGGCGGCTCCGCTCGACTTCATGGGTGCCGTGGACGCCGCATCGTTCCGTCGGCCGGTCAACTTTGCCCTCCTGACCGCGCTGCTATTGCTGCTCGCGTTGTGGGGGCGCCAACGCCGTCTGCGTAACTAGGAACATTCCGGTCCCCGGCGTTCGCTCGTGTCCACCCTCCCGCGAACACGCCTCACCGAATCTGCGTTGATCACGCATCGTATGCGTTGCGTCTGATTCCCCGTCGTTTCCCGTTGTAACCCGGACATTTCTTCACACTCCGCGGCGCGGAACGTGCAAACGCTACGCGGTTCGTGGCTTCCACACGCTCCGCGTCGCAAGCGATTGCTTGGCATGCTCCTTGCCCGTCTGCGCGCAGTTAACTGTATTCACACACTTACGGTTACGAAAATGTACGCACCCGAGAACTCGAGTTACAAAATCCTGATTGCGGACGACGAGCCGCACATCCGGCAGATTCTCCGGTTCACTCTGGAGCGCGCCGGTTATCAGGTCTTCACTGCGTCGGATGGTGAAGAGGCGCTCGCTCGCGCTGCGGACATCAAGCCAAGTCTCGTGCTGCTCGACGTCATGATGCCCAAGGTCGACGGATACGAAGTGTGCCGCAGAATGCGACAGGACTTCGCGCTGAACCAGGTGCCGGTCATCATGCTGTCCGCGCGCGGTGATCAGCGTGACCGCGTGGCCGGACTGGAACACGGCGCCAACGACTATCTGGTCAAACCCTACTCGAACGAGGAATTGCTGCTGCGCGTGAAGAACGTGCTGGAGTGGAACATCCGGCAGAAAGAAGCCAATCCACTCACGGCGCTGCCCGGCAACACTGCCATCGAGCGCGAAATGATTGCGCGCATTGCCCGCCAGACGCCCTATGCATTTCTCTACATCGACATCGATAACTTCAAGGGTTTCAACGACTACTACGGCTATCCCAAGGGCGACGAGATCATTGTCTATCTCGCCGACATCATCCGGCGCACCGTGGAGCGCCTGGGCGGCAAGGACGACTTCGTGGGGCATATCGGCGGCGACGACTTTGTCATGGTGGTGTCGCCGGGCCGCGCCGAGATCATGGCGCAGTACGTGGTGGATGAGTTCGACAAGGGCACAATCAACCTGCTCAATCCCGAAGATGTGAAACGCGGCTATCTGGAAGTGCGCGATCGCCAGGGAGAACTCAAGCGCATCCCGGTGATGGCCGTCACGATTGCGCTGGTGAAAAGTACCGACAATCAGATCGAGCACTTCGCCGAAGTGACGGACATCGCGTCGAGTCTCAAGGAATACGGAAAGCGGATTGACGGCAGCGTTGTGGTCAAGGAACGACGCCAGGACACCGTCAACCCCGCGCGCAATCACGAAATTGGCTGAGTCGTGACGGAACGCACTATGGACATTCGGACGGCAGAAGACAGAACCGCAACGCTGGAGTCGCTTCTCAACGACGCGCGCATCGAGGCCAACGACCTGCGTGCGCGGGTCGAGCGCTATCGCCGCATCATTGCATCGACGCGCCTGGTTATGGGACACGAGCTCAAGAAACCCGCCACCGCCATCAGCGGCTACCTCGAGCTGGCCGGCGAGGACGTTGCGCAGGCGGGTCTGGCGGAAGCCATGCGTCTCATCGAGAAAGCGCGCGCCGAGTGCGAGCTGCTGGGCGAGCTCAACGCGTTCTATCTCGAGTTGCTCAGGGTGGACAGCGGCACGGGAACGCCGCATGTGGAGCGCGTGAATGTCGAAGAGCTGGTGCTCGAGGTCATGGAACAGGCCGAGCCGGGGTTGGACGCCCCCGGACGGGTGCGCATGACCATCGTGGATTCACTCCCGCGGGTTTCCATGAATCGCAATGCATTGAAGCTGATCGTCCTCAATCTGATTGAAAACGCGCTCAAGTACTCGCCATCCGCTTCGCCGGTGCGCTTCGAAGTCGAAGTATCGCGCAACCTGCGTGGCAGCGCCGACGGCGAACTGCTGAAGCTGCGGGTTTCCGATGAGGGCGGGGGTATCTCGGAAGACGACTTGAAACGTGTGTTTCGTCCCTTTGTCCGCCTGGATGACAACGTGGAAGGCTCCGGCCTCGGACTCACTCTGGTCCGAAGCCTCGTGGACATGTGCGATGGCGAAGTGTCGGTTCGCAGCGAACCGGGGCACGGCACGACCGTGTTTGTAACGCTGCCGCTCCTGCCGGGAGAAAACCCCGGGGTGGTGTTGCCATGACGCATTACCGCGACCGCGAGGTGGCGGTGGTGTTTCTGGAGACGAATCCGTTGAGTATTCTCTACCTCAGAGTCATCGAGTTGCTCGCCTTCTTCGCGATGGTGTTCGCCGCGCGTTTCCTGGGCGACTTCGTGTACCGGACCAACCTCATGGTTGGGCTGTTTCTGGCGGCGGCGGTGCTGCAGTACAGCGGCGAATGGTTGTGGAACGCGATGGGCGACGCGCTCGACTGGTCGCGGGAGCGCCGCAACGCAGCGCTGCTGTGGTATTCCAGCTATGTGGACCTGGCGGCCGTCCTCGCTCTGATTCACCTCACAGGTACCGTGGAGAGTCCGTTTCTCTTCATGCTCACGGTTCCGTTGTTCTTCGTGTGCAATACGTTTCCGTGGAAGACGACGGTGGCGTACTTCGTATCGGCGTCGCTGGCGGCCATCGGCATTCTGGGCTATCTGGAAATGCACGGGAGCATTCCGCACTACACGGTCTACAGCGAAGCTCCGGGTGTCTACACCAATGCGCATTACCTGGCGGGCTCGTTGCTGGTCATCGGCGCGTTCGTGAGCCTGGTCATCTTCCTGTCCAATGCCTTCCAGGACCGGATGAACAGCTCCATGGAGCGCCTGCGCCGCAAGCGCCAGGAATCGGAGACGCGCGCCAACGAGCTCTCCCGCCTCTACGACATCAGCATCGGCATCAATGCCGCCATCTCGCTGGAGACGCTGCTCAAGATCGTCGCCAAGGAAGCAACGCTGCTGCTCGAACGACCCTGGGCGAGCATCGTGCTCTTCAATCAGAAGCAGGAGATCACACATTCGGTGTTCGTGGGATTCAACCAGAACCGCGAGATGCGGCTCGACCGGCGCATGCGCCGCGGCGGTCTGAACGAATGGGTCTGGACCCACAACTCCCCCATCGCGGTGGAGGACACCACACGCGACCGTCGCGCCAACTGCAGCGACTTCGTGAACTACTTCGGCATCCGGTCCATGGTGGGGTTCCCGCTCGCGGCGGGCAGCCAGGTGATGGGAGCCATCTATACCGGTGATTTCGTCCCCAAGACGGTGAGCGAAACGCACATGCGCCTGCTCACCACGCTCAGCCAGCAGTTGTCGGTCGCCATCGAAAAGAGCCGGCTGTACGACTCGCTGGAGCGGAAGATCCGCGATCTCGAGCGCAATCTGGAAGCCTCGCAGAAGGCCAATGCGCTCAAGTCCGACTTCGTGAACCACGTGTCGCACGAACTGCGCACGCCGCTCACGTCCATCAAAGCCTACGTCGAGACGTTGATGAACAACGCCGATGATGCGGCATTCGTGCAGCGAAGCGAATTCCTGGACATCGTGAACAAGGAAACCAACCGGCTGATTCGCATCGTCAACGACATCCTCGATGTGACCAAGATCGAGTTCGGACAGCGCGCACTGTCGCGCGTCACGCTGGACATGCGCCAGATCGCAGCCGATGCGGTGTCCGTGCTGTCGCCGGTGTTGCGCGAACGCGACATGCGCGTCGCGGTGGACGTTCCCGAGGACCTTCCGCGCGTGGAGGGCGACGCAGACCTCATCAAGCAGGTATTCATCAATCTGCTTACCAATGCGATCAAATACTCCGCGCGCGGCACCACCATCACCCTCGCCGCACGCGAGGAGGCCGTCAACGTGGCGGTTTCGGTCGCCGATCAGGGTATCGGTATTCCCAAGGACGAAGTGGGCAGCGTATTCGACAAGTACTTCCGCGCCCGCTCGCTGAAAGATTCCAAGCTCGAGGGTCTGGGCCTGGGCCTGGCCATCGTGAAGAACATCGTGGAACAGCACGGCGGCGCGATTCGTGTGGACAGCGTCGAGGGCAAGGGCACGACCTTCCACTTCACGCTGCCGCGCGAGCACTGCTTCAACGATCTGATCGGCTACATCGGCGAGCTGGTGGACGCGCGCGAGCAGTTGCACGAAATGCTGGAGCTGATCGTGCGCATGATCGCAGAGCTGCTGTCCGCCAAGCGCGTTTCGCTCATGCTGCTCGACAAGGACCGGGCTGAACTCTTCATCAAGATGTCATTCGGCATCGAGGAATGGGTCGTGGAAAACACCCGCGTCAAGGTGGGCGAGGGCATTGCGGGCAAGGTGGTGGCAACCGGTGAGCCGCTGCTCATCTCCAATATAGAGGAGAACGAAGTCTACAGCGCGCCCAACAGCCCGCAGTACGAGACGTCATCGCTGCTGTCGGTTCCACTGCGTGTGCACGACGTGGTGGTGGGCGTCATCAATGTGAACAACAAGACCAGCGGACGCCCCTTCGACCGTGACGACCTCAATCTGCTGATTTCGTTCGGCGAACGGATTTCGCGCGCGTTGGAGCGGGTGCGCGTGGTGGAGGATTCACACCTCTTCCTGCAGGACACCATCGAGGCGTTCAAGCGCATCCTCGACAACCAGACCAAGACCCGCATCATCGAACAGGCTGTCGATCACGCGGTCAAGATTGCCCGCAAGCTGGGGCTGCCGGAGAAGGATGTCAGCGTCATCCAGTACGTGGCCAGTGTGCACGACATCGGCATGACGGAAATCAGCGACGAGATTCTCAACAAGGCGCTCAATCTGACCAACGAGGAAATGCGTGTCATCCAGCGCCACCCCGAACGCGGGGCCGAATTGATCCGGCCGCTCGAGTTTGTGGAAGCGGTGAGCAACATCATTCTCTACCACCACGAGCGCTGGGACGGCCGTGGATATCCCATGGGTCTCAAGGGCGAGGAGATTCCGGTCGGCGGGCGCATTCTGGCGGTTATCGACGCGTTCCAGTCGATGACAATCGGACGCCCCTACAAACACCGCATGACGGTGGAGCGTGCCGTGCAGGAGCTCTTCGACTGCGCCGGAACGCAATTTGATCGCGACGTCGTCGACGCCTTTGCGTCGGTGCTTGTCGAGGACGGGTTGCTCACCGGACGCGACAAGGATCGCTACCGCAAGCAGGTGACCAATCCACCGGTGGGAGCACCGCAGGTGTAGCCATGTTTGCCAGCGCCACGACACATATCAGCGCAGACGGGAATCCGACCACGTACCTCACGCTATGCGGCGTGCTGGTGGTGCTCGTGTTCCTCACGCTGTGGCGTGAGGCAATGACAGCCGGCACAACGTACTTCTTCCGGCGCACGCTGGCGGCGCTCAGTTTCGTGACCAGTCGTATCACCGTCGTGGTGTTCTCGGGCGCTATGATCGCGGGTGAAACCGGGCCGCCATTCCTGTATCTGCTCCTGAACCTGGTGTGCCTGTACCTGACGGCGCAGTGCCTCCCGCCCGCGTTTGAAGACAACAACCCGGCGCGCCTCGCGGAGGCGGAACCCGAGAGCGTGCGTTCCTGGCGGACGATTCAGTTCCAGACGTTGCTCTTCGGATTGACGGGCGGGCTCGTCTACGCACTGGTGCCGCAGGCCAGCGGCGCGACCTTCAAGTGGACCGGATTTCTGATTGCGTTGATCATCGGCGCGACCGTGCGCGTGAGCGTGGCGATATTCTCGTCGTCGCGCCTCGCCCCGCGCGAAGTCAAGCCCTCGCTCTATGTTCTCGCGGGTTCGCTGTGTGCATCGTGGCTGCTGGTGGTGGCCGCGGGCACGGTGGCCGACGGGTCGGCCTTTTCGCTGCGCGCCGCCCAGGCCATGGATATTGTGGCGCTCATCGCCGGTCTGATGTCGCTGCAGACCAACTACATCGTGCTGGGTGCGGCCATGCGTGACCATGCCGTCGACCGCCAGCGTGAAGCCGAAAACGCCCAGGCCGAGCTCACGCAGCTGAATCGCGTGGCGTCCGACCTGTACGAAGACTCGGCGACCATGATCCGCCGCCAGCAGGACACCTCCCGTGGCCTCGTGCGCCACGCCGAAGATCTCGAGCGCATGCTCTCGATCGGCATCCGCATCCAGCAGCACAAGAACGTCAAGGAACTGCTGCAGATGGTAGCCGAGCTCGTGCGCGAAAACCTCGGCTTCGATACCGTAATCATTCGCCTGCTCAATGAACGCACGCAATCGTTCGAACCCAAGGCGTACGTTGGACTCAACGCCGAGGCGCAGGATGCGGTGATGAACCACCGTACGTCCATCGCCGACTACGAACTCATGGTTGAGCCGCGCTTCCGGGTGAGCCGCAGCTACTTCATGCGCAGCACAACGCCCGTTACCGCCGGCCAGCAGGCCGCCGAAGGGGCCGCCGTTATCGTCGACAACCACTGGCGCGACGTCGAACGGCTCATCGTTCCCCTGATTGACGACGACGCCGGCGAACGCACCATCGGATACATCTCCGTGGAAGAACCGCAGGACCCCGACCGCTCCGTGGTGGAGGTCATCGAAACGCTGGAAACCATCGCCACACTGGCGACCATCGCGATCCGCAACCTCAATCGCTATCGCGAGGTGGGCGAGAAGAACGAAAAGCTCAAGCAGTACACGGAGAAGCTGTCGGGCCTGAACAAGATGAAATCCAACTTCGTGGCGACCATCTCGCACGAGTTCCGCACGCCGCTGACATCCATCAAGGCCTACTGCGAGACGCTCCTCAAGAACGCGGAGTCAATCGATCGCGGCATCATGAAGGAGTTCCTCATCGTCATCGAAGAAGAGAGCAACCGGCTGATGGCGCTCATCGAGGATATTCTCGACTTCTCACAGATGGAATCCGGCGCGGTGCGTTTCGAGCGCACGTCCTGCAACATGAACGAGATCATCACGGTGGCGGCCAACGAGCTGGAAAAGAACTTCGAGGGCAAGCACCTCACGTTGCACACGCGTCTGCCGGAGACGGAAGTCAAGGTGCGCGCCGAGCGCGACCTGATGAAGCAGCTGGTCATCAACCTGCTGCACAATGCCTCCAAGTTCACGCCGGAAAACGGCCACGTGTGGGTGGCCATCGAGGACGACGTGGTCAGCGCGCGCATTGTGGTGGAAGACAACGGCATCGGTATTCCCGAAGACGAGCTGGAGAAGATCTTCGATCATTTCCACCAGGCCGACGGCACGGCCACGCGCCGCCACGGTGGAACCGGCATCGGATTGGCGATCTGCAAGAACATCGTCGAGTGGCATGACGGCCGCATCTGGGTGGAGAACGTGCCGGGCCGCGGCGCCCGCTTTGTGGTGGTGATTCCCAAGAAGCAGGCGGTGGTGCGCAGCGAAGTGCTCACCGATTACGTCTCCACGCGCCGTTTCGAGGTGGAACGCTACATGGAGCTGGTGGTGGAACTGATCGCCGAGTTGCTGAATGTGAAGCGCGCCTCGCTCATGATGATGGATCCCGAAGGGGGCGAATTGCGCATCGACAGCGCCATCGGCCTCGACGAGGACATCGTGGAGCATGCGCGCGTGCGCCTGGGCGAGGCCATTGCCGGCACTGTGGCCAAGGAGAACAACGCCTACCTGGTGCGCGATATTCACGAAGACCGCCGCGTGCGCACTGCGGGCCGCCGCTACGAATCGAAGTCGTTCCTGTCGGTGCCCATCCGCCGCGACGACCGTGTGGTGGGCGTGATCAACGTGACGGATCCGGTGGGGCGCGCGGCGCTCAACGAAGAGGATCACGCGCTGCTCGAACTGTTCGCCAACCGCGTGGTCATGGCGCTGGACGCGTTGTCACGCTTCAAAGAGCGCTCCCGCGAGTTCGAGGACGTGCGCTCCACGTTCAAGTCGATTCTCGACGCCAAACGATTCATCAATACGCACAACGTTGATGCGCTTTCTATCGTGATTCATGAAGTGGCGGAGCGGCTGGGTATGACTCCGGAAGAGAGCGCCACACTGCGCTACACGTTCCATGTCTACGACCTCGGACTGGCCAAGGTGGGGCACAACATCATCAATCAGCCGCGCGAGCTGACGCATGAAGACCGGTTCAACGTCGAACGGCACACCATCGTCGGCACCGACATGCTCGCGCCCATCGAATTCATTCCCCGTGTGCGCGATGCCGTGCTCTACCACCACGAGAATTTCGACGGCACGGGCTATCCGGGAAAACTTGCCGGGGAGGAAATTCCGCTCGACGCGCGCATTTTGCGCGTTGCCGACACCTTCCGGGCGTTGATTTCGCATCGCCCGTATCAGAAGCAGTACAACGTGGGCGAGGCGTTGGAAGTCCTGAAACACCGCGCTGGCACATTGTTCGACCCACAGGTCGTGGATTCGTTTACGACGGTGGTGGAAAAGCATGCCGACCGCTTTGAGACGGAGCGGGAGTTGCATCAGGATCGGAACGAAACGCACCACGCCCCGCTCAAGGCGTGACGCGAAGGGATTGCAAGGAGGAAAGGCAATGGCTCTGGGCAAGATTCTGGTGGTCGATGACGAAGTCTACATTCTGCACATCCTCGACTTCAGCCTTGGTGCGGAAGGCTTCGAGGTAATCACCGCCAACAATGGTGAGCTGGCCATCGAAAAGGCCAGACAGGAAAAGCCGCACCTGGTGGTGCTGGACGTGATGATGCCGGTGCTGGACGGCTATGAAACCTGCCGCCGTCTCAAGCGTGATCCGGAGACCAAGAACATTCCGGTGGTGCTGTTGACGGCCAAGGGCCGCGACCTCGACAAGCGTCTCGGCTACGAAGTGGGCGCGGTGGATTACATCGTGAAGCCGTTCAGCCCCAGCCGTCTGATCGAACGTATTCAGGAGATTCTCGGCGTGCGCAAGTAGGCGACGCCCGGTCTTCGTTACCTGCAATCCATGGGGCCCGCGGGCGCGTTGCATGCCCGCGGGCCCGGTCATTTTTGCGGCGCGTGTTATACTGCGTCGCATGTCCACGTCGTTGACACAGGTTCAGGCACCGCGCTTCGCGCGCGTCGTGCTGCCCATTCCCGTCGAACAGGCGTTCACCTACGAAATCCCCGGGTCCCTGCTCGGTCGCGTTGCCGTGGGGTCGCGTGTCGACGTGCCGTTTGGAAAACGTGCGCTTTCGGGAATCGTGGTGGAACTGCTGCAGCAAGCCGACGTGCCCCGCATCAAGCCCATCCAGGACATGCACGAGACCTACGTGTCCCCGCCGCTGCTGGAACTGGCCGGGTGGATCGCCTCCTATTATGGATGCACGCGCGGTGAGGCGCTGCAGTCGGTGCTGCCTCCCAGCCTGCGCCGTGCCAAACTCCGGCCGCGTCCCACCGGGCTGGCGCGTGTGGTGGACGATGTGCTGCGCACCGGCGGCGAGAGCAGCGATGTCTACGCTCTCGTGCAGAAGAAGCTCTCGCGCGCCAAGCGCCAGCTGGCCCTGCTCACGGAATTGTTGAGTGCCGGGGGGTATGCGCCGGTTCCCGTCATTCTGGAAGAATGGGGTTACGCACGCTTGATTCTCGACGGCCTGGTGTCGCGGGGCATGGTGGCGATTGATACCATCGAGAAGATATCACCGCTCGAGTCCCTCGAAGCGAAAGTCGAGAGTCTTACCGGCGCGCAGATTGAAGCTCTGGAGTTGACTGCGGAAGCGCTCGCTGCGCGAGCGTTCCGTCCCATCCTGATTCACGGGGTGACGGGGAGCGGAAAAACCGAGGTCTACCTGCGCGCTGCGCGCCGCGTTGTCGACGAGGGCGGCGGATGCATCGTGCTGGTGCCCGAGATCGGCCTGTTGCCACAGGCCACGGCGCGTTACCGGCGCGCCTTCGGCAACGACGTTGCCATCATCCACAGCCGTCTCACGGGGCCGGACCGTTTTGACATCTGGGAACGAATCGAACGCGGTGAACACCGGGTGGTGGTCGGCCCGCGCTCGGCCGTGTTCAGCCCGGTGAAGGATCTTCGTCTCATCATCGTGGACGAGGAACAGGACGAATCCTACAAGCAGGACGACAAGCCCCGTTACCACGCCCGCAGCGTGGCGCTGGTGCGCGGACGCGACCAACGCCTCACGGTGCTGCTGGGCTCGGCCACGCCGTCGGCGGAAACGCTGCAACACGCCGTGCAGAACAAGTACGCGCTGGCGCGCCTGCCCGAGCGGGTGGGTGGGGGCGCGTTGCCGGACATCGAAATCGTCGACATGCGTGAAGAGGATGCGCGCGGGCAGATCTTTTCGCCCCGCCTCCTGGAACGCATGGAGAACGTGATCCGCGCCGGGCATCAGACGATTCTGTTCCTGAACAAGCGCGGGCACGCGCGCTATGTGCAGTGCAACGCGTGCGGGCACGTGGTGATGTGCAAGAACTGCGACGTGTCGCTGACGTTTCATCGCGTGGGGGACCGTCTCAAGTGCCACCTGTGCGGCTACGAGCGCGCCGCGCCGCAGGCGTGCGAGAAATGCCGGAGCCGCCAGTTGCACTTCACCGGCGTGGGCACGCAGCGCGTCGAGCTGGAGCTCAGGGCGTTGTTCCCGGAGACCGGCGTGTTGCGCATGGACGCCGATACCACCTCGGGCAAGGAGGGCCACCGCCGCATCCTCGAGGAGTTCAGCACCGGGCAGTACCCGATTCTTCTCGGGACGCAGATGGTGACCAAGGGACACCACTTTCCCAACGTGAATCTGGTCGGTGTGGTGAGCGCCGAAGAGGGACTCAACTTTCCCGATTTTCGTTCCGCGGAGCGCACTTTCCAGCAACTCACCCAGGTGGCGGGCCGGTCGGGCCGCGCCGGGCGGGGAGGCGTTGTGATCCAGACGTATTCGCCGGATCACGCGGTCTTTCGTCACCTGGTGGCGCACGACTATGAGGGCTTCATGCGCGAGGAGCTCGAGACGCGGCGCCAGCTCAACTATCCGCCGTATTCACGCCTGGTGCTGGCCTGCTGCACGGGCCCCGATGCCGGCGTATTGAACGCGTTCATGGAACAGTGGGCCTCGGCGGCGCGCCAGCTGCTCGCCCGCCGCAGTGTCTCGGTGCTGGGCCCCGCGCCGCCGCTGGTTCCTCGTGTGAAGAACCGCTATCGCGAACAGATGTTGCTCAAGGGGGCCATCCAGCAGAGCGACAAGGACGCGGTGCTGGGCGCGTTCAAAGACCTGGTGGCAAAAGGACGCGGCCGCAGCAGCATCGATCTGCGCTGGGACGTCGACCCCGAAACGTTTCTGTAGGTGATCCTGCTTGGTTCCGTCACATCGAAAACCTACATGGCCCGATCACGGTTCGGTCTGACGGCCCATCGCGAAGGAGCGAGCGAGGATCACCTGACGAGACCGGTTTCAATTTTCAGGGGTCGAGGAGGGAAGCCGAGCGAAGCGGTCGCTGGGCCGGAAGAGCGAAGCCGTGATCGGGCCCGGAGCACCCAACCCGAGCTAAATTCGCCTTGACACTGCCTTTCCGGTGGCTTTTAATCAGGGAGTATCACTGGCCATCCCCAGGACATTTGGATTCCCTGACAACCCACCATGGCAGCCCCGCAGGGGGGCATAGCCACCCGGGACAATCAACTCACTAAACGACAAGGCCTCTCAACCCGCCGGGAAAATGGGTTGCTCACGCGAATACCGTTGAAGTATCTGGGTCGGTGCCCGGCCGGTTCCGCCCCGCCTGCCCGTGGAGAGCAGGTTCAATGACACGAAAGCGTTCCCTCTGGACATTCATTCTGCTGGCGGTGGGGGCCGCCGTTGGCTGCCAGTCGGTGGCTACCACGAGTGCCAAGCTTCGCAACCAGGAGGGCAACTACGAACTGGCCGTCAAGCTGGCCAGAGAAGCCATCAGCAAGAATCCAAAGGACGCCGAGGCCTATTTTCAGCTGGGGGTCTCATACAGCAATCTCGACAGCGTGGCGCAGGCGTACACGGCCTTCATGACGGCAAAGAAACTGGATGAAAAGAAGACCGCGGACGTCGACAACAACATCCAGAGCAATTTCGCCAAGCACTACAAGCTGGCACAGAGTTCGTTCAACCGGCAGGACCTGAAGACGGCCGCCGCCGAGTTCGAAATGGCGACCCGGGCCAATCCCACCCAGGCGGTCGCGTATTACAACCTGGGTGTCGTATACCAGCGGCTCGCACCTGCCGATTCGACGCTGCACGAGAAATCACTGGCCGCGGCCGACAAAGCTCTCGATTTGCTGAACCCGACCGAGGCCAATTACACGCGGGCGTTGAAGCTGGCGGGCGAGGAACTGATCGCGCTCGATCGCTCGGATGAGGCGGCCAGACGATTCAAACGCCTGATCGAAGAGGATCCCGCGAGCTACCGAGTCATCGAAGACCTGGGTATGACGGAACTCGACGAAAAGAACTACGAAGCGTCCGCCGCGTTTCTCAAGCTTGCCGCGCAGGCCCGCGAGCGCGTGGGAGCCCCGGACGCAAAGGTGTACTACAACATCGGAGTCAGCCTGTACAATCTGCGGCGGGATGACCCGAAGAACATCGACGAAGCGATTACGTACTACAAGAAGGCGCTCGACATCACTCCCGATGATCCCGACACCGTGTTCAACATTCTGGTCGCGTATGCGTCCGAGTCGGACTGGAAGAAAGCTTCGGAGTGGGGCGAGAAATATGTGAGCGTGGATCCGGCCGACGCCAACGGCTGGAAGTTGCTTGCGCGCAGTTACACGGAACTGGGCCAGGAGGACAAGGCCGCTGAGGCCATCAAACGGTACGACATGCTGAAGCAGCAGTAGCGGGCCGGACGCCGCGGGGTGTGGAACGTCTCTTGCAGACCCCCCACGCCAGCGACACATCCTCCCCGCGCAACGGAACCGGCTTCGTGCCGAAAGCCATTGTTCGCAAATCAATTATTCCAGATCAACAAGATGTCAGTAGTGCCGCGTCAGCGGTCAATTTGTACTCAATTCGAAACGGAACGTAACCACCGTTATCAGTTTTCACCTCTCACCATTCGGGTTTGTTAAGCACCCGACCCCCTATCGTGTCAGCTACAGGAGCAAAAAGAATGGATATCGCGGACCTCAAGGGGAGGACCATCTCCGAGCTGCTTGATGTCGCGAATTCCCTCGAACTCGAGGGAACCAGCAGCATGCGCAAGCAGGAGTTGATCTTCAAGATCCTCGAGGCCCAGACACAGCAGAACGGACTGATCTTCGCGGAGGGCGTATTGCAGGTCCTTCCGGAGGGCTACGGCTTTCTCCGTTCGCCGGACTACAACTACCTGCCCGGCCCGGACGACATTTACGTCTCGCCGTCGCAGATCAAAAAGTTTGATCTGCGCACCGGTGACACCGTCTCCGGCCAGATTCGCAGTCCCAAGGATTCGGAGCGCTACTTTGCGCTCCTGCGCGTCGAGGCGGTGAATCACGAACACCCCGACGTCGCCAAGACCAAACCCTTCTTCGACAACCTGACGCCGCTGTATCCGCAGGAGGCGTTCAACCTCGAGCATGATCCCGAGGATCTCTCGACGCGGCTCATGAACCTCATGTGCCCGGTCGGAAAGGGGCAGCGCAGCCTGATTGTCGCCCAGCCGCGTACCGGCAAGACGATCCTGCTGCAGAAGATCGCCAACGCGATCACAGCCAACCATCCCGAGGTTTACCTCATCGTGCTGCTCATCGACGAGCGCCCCGAAGAGGTGACCGACATGGAACGCTCGGTGAAGGGCGAAGTCATTTCTTCCACCTTCGACGAACCGGCTGAACGCCACGTGCAGGTGGCTGATATGGTGATCGAGAAGGCCAAGCGCCTGGTGGAGCACGGCAAGGACGTCGTGATTCTGCTCGACTCGATCACCCGTCTGGCACGCGCCCACAACGCGGTTGTGCCTCACTCCGGGAAGATTCTCTCCGGTGGTGTGGACTCGAACGCGTTGCAGCGTCCCAAGCGCTTCTTCGGCGCTGCCCGCAATATCGAGGGCAACGGCAGCCTCACCATCATCGCCACGGCGCTGATTGAGACCGGCAGCCGTATGGACGAAGTGATCTTCGAAGAGTTCAAGGGCACCGGTAACATGGAACTCGTGCTCGACCGGAGACTCTCCGACAAGCGTGTTTTCCCGGCGGTGGACATCTTCAAGTCGGGAACCCGCAAGGAAGAGCTTCTGATCGACAAGAAGGATCTGGACAAGATCTGGATCCTGCGCAAGTTCTTGAATGACAAGCCGCTCATGGAAGCCATGGAGTTCCTCCTGGACAAACTGTCCAAGACGAAAACCAACGCCCAGTTCCTTAAATCCATGAACGCTTAGTGCGGTTTTCTACTATATTTGGGGCATGTGCGGGAGGTTTCTTGCGCCGCGGGAACCGTTCGCCGGGCCTGCATTGAAGGAGTGAAAACAACGATGAAGCGACAGAGTCTTTTGACGTTGCTGCTGGTGCTGGCGGCGACGGCGGCTTTCGCGGGATTGCACACGCGAAGCGGTACGGTGTACGTCCAGAACGGTCAGTACGATGAAGCAGTGCGCGAACTCAAGCTCGCGATCGAAGAAGATCCGAACGATGCCAAGGCGCACTTCATGATCGGCGTGGCCTACAGCAACCTGGATATGAAGGGAAAGCAACTCATCGACTCGGTGGCCACGGTCCAGCTGGCATACGAACACTTCACGAAGGCCAAGGAGCTGGACAAGAAGAAAGCGTACGACTGCGACAACAACATCCAGAGCAACTACGCGCGCCACTACAAGTCGGGACAGGTGGACTTCAACATGAACCCGTCCAACTATGTCGGTGCGGCCAAGGAGTTCAGACTGGCCACCCTGGCCAGCCCCGAGCAGTCGGGCGCCCACTACAACCTGGCGGTCACCTACTCGCGCCTGGCTCTGAACGACACCACGTACTACGAGAAGACTCTGACCGAGGCCGACCAGGTGCTCAAGCTGACGGAGCCGTCCGATCCCAACTACATGCGCGCACTGCAGCTGGCCGCGAACACCCTGGTGTATCTGCACCGGCCCGATGAGGCGGTCGAGCGCATGCGCAAGACCATCGAGGAGGATCCGTCGAAGTACCAGGTGGTGGAGGATATGGGGAACGATCTGATGACCCGCCAGCGCTGGGAAGGCGCCGCGGCGTTTCTCAAGCTAGCCGCCGACGGGCGCTCCAAGGTGTCGGCGGACGACGCGACCGTGCTTCGCAATATCGGCGTGTGCGAATTCAAGATGGGCAAGACCGACCCGGCTCATCTGGATGAGGCCATCGCCTACTACCAGAAGTCGCTGGACGTGGGCGGAGACGACCCCGACACGGTGTTCGACATGATGGCCGCCTACATCACCAAACCCGACTGGGACAACGCGGCACTGTGGGGCGAGAAGTACGTGAGCCTGGCTCCCGCGGATGCCAAGGGCTGGCAACTGCTGGCGCGCTGCTACGGCGAACTGGGCGACGACGCCAAGGCGACCGAGGCCCTGAACCGCTACCAGCAGCTCAAGGATAACAACTAGATCGTTCGGTAATTTCGCAGATCTGCCCAACAAGAAGGGGCCCCGTTTCCGGGGCCCCTCTTTTTTGGAGGATTCCACGAACCGCGTGTCTGGCCGAGCGACTACCTCGTGGTCGCTTGCGACAGCGTCGCAGGTGCCGCAGGCGCCGGCGGCGGCGTGCCGCCCATCCTCGTGATGCCCTCGTCCAGCAGCGCCCGAGCATAGTCCACGTTGTGGACGCCGTTGCTCTTGTCTTCATGCGCGACATACAGCCAGTTGTAGAGCGCGATACCCTGGTCCTCGGGTGCCGAAGTGACGATGGGATGACCGTCGGGCGAATTTTCGTTGATCAGACCGGCCTGCAGCAGCAGCTCTCCGAGCTGGTCGGCACGTGCGATGATATCCGTCTGCACGCCGTCGATGTCGAAATTGGTCGCACCCGGGTGGCACTTCTGGCAGGCCGCCAGCACGGGGTCGAAGTGGTGATCGCGATCGTCGCCCATGTGGCACTGCACGCAGGTGTTCGGTACCGCACCGTAGTGGCCGCTGGGTTTACCCGTCACGCCGGCGCCCGCGACACCGAGCAACATGGCGCTCTGCGGACCATGGTGAGGGCCCCAGTGCGAACTGATTCCCGTGATGATGCCGTTCACAGCCACGGGCGCGTCACGCCGCGGCTGGTGGCAGTTGACGCACAGGTTGCCTTCTCCGCCGTCGAAAGACGCATTGGCCACCGCGAACAGCGTGACCTTTTTGGTGGAGCGCAGTGCGAAGTCGTCCTTGGTGTAGGTCTCGTGGATCTTGTGGCACGCGCGGCAATCCTGGCGTGTCGGATCCGGGTCACCCGCGGCGACCTGGTCGGGATTCAGTCCCGCCTTGATCCGCTCCGCGAAGGCGTTGCCGGAGTGACATCCCGCACAGTCCTTGCTGGTGCCGCGCAGGTACGCCGTCCCGGTGCCGTGCACCGATTCGGCCCACTGCGTCTGCTTTCCAGTGATCAGGTTGCTCGGGTCGTGGCACTCCGCGCACGTCGTCGGTCCGGGAGCAACCGTCTGAACGTACTCGGTGGTGCGATCGCAGGCGTAGAACATCGCGCTGATCGCGATGCATGCCCATACTTCTCTCGTTCTCATTGTGGATCCTCCTTGCTTACTCACTGCGCTGCTTTGAAAACTCGTACCCAACGTTCACCCAGACCACGTTGGCCGTGTAGTAACGGCTCGCGACCAGGTAGTCGTCGAAGTTGTAGACGTTGTACTGGACGTCCGCCAGGAAGCCGCGGTCGAATCGGTAACCGGCGGCGAACGACAGGATCGACTTCTCGATGTCGAGGTCTTCCTTCATCTTGAGGAAGGTGACGGCGGCCTTCAGATCGATATTCTGGTCGAGCACCACGCCGACGTGTCCCGTAACCGCGTGCGTAACCACGTGCTCTTCACCCCAGATATTGGTGTAGTCATCGTCGGTGAACGAGTAGTCGACGCCCACGTCGCTGGTGATGAGCTTCTCATCGCCCGTCGGCGCACCCTGCCAGGTGGCGTAGCCGGTGGCCACGAGTCCCTCGGCCCGGCTGCCGATGTCCGGCATCTTGCGTGTGCGATCCGCCACGCGCCCTCCCACCGTGAGATCCTTCATGGGTCGGGCTTCCAGGCTCGCTTCCTGGCGCTCATACGATGTGTCCTTGAGCAGTGTCAGCGACTCGTTGTCGTCCTTGTCGCGCATTGAATACGCGGCGCGCACCGTCACCAGTCGCTTCGGGTCGTGCAGGACGACGTTGCCCCGCCAGGTGTTGGCGGTGGTGATGGACCGGTCGTCATCGAGCGCTTCCCAGCCGTAACCACCGGTCAGCGAGGCGTACCGGCAACGCACCGTCGCGTCCACGTCGTGCATGATGTTGTCGGTGCGCAGTTTGGTGGCTTCGTCGTCGATGCGGCTGCTGTAGAACTGGTAGCGCAGGCGCGCCCAGCGCGTCGCATCCACGATGCCGGTGTACTGAATGGTCTTGAGGTCGTAGCCGAGGTTGTTGACGTTGGGAAGTTCGCTGCGACCGATGGATGCGCGCGCCACGTGTGTCAGACGCTTGAAGATGTATCCGGGCACGTGCACGATTCCCGAAACCACGTAGCCCGTGCGCTCGCGCTGCGGATCGATGGCGTCGGTCTGCTTGACGCCGTCGTAGGTGACGCTGCCGCCGATTCCGTTCGACGGCTGTTGCGCCTGCGCACGCAGCTGCCAGCGATGCAGGTTGTTGTCGTACTCGGTGCCCAGCCAGCCCACCGGATCGCCGGTGTAGCCCAGGCGGTCGCCGCGCCGCGTCTGCAGTCCATAGTCACCCGAGATCCACAGCGACTTGCTGGGCGTCACCATCAGCGACGACCACCAGTCGCGACGCGTCGCGTCGACGTTTCCGGCCGGATCGAACACGTACCGGCTCTCGTCGTAACGCGAGCGGAAGCGAAGCAACCCGGACTGCCGGTACTCGAGATTGCCGCGCCGGTCGCCGAGGTTGATGTCGCTGAGATCGAGCAGCAGATGGGTCTTGGGGTCGCGATATGCGTTCAGATAAATGGATGAAAGCGAGAAACCGTCGTAGACGTTGAAGGTCTCCTGCATGGTGGTGCGGTCGCCGCTTTCGTCCTTGAAGATTCCGCCCATCCGCAGTTTGCCGTCATAGCTCCACGAATCCGCACACAGGGCGGACGTCGCGTTCGCCGCCGCCAGCACCGCCGCCACCGCCAGCATCATCCGTGTGGTTGCCTTCATTACTTATGACACCCGGCTTTCAGGCAGCCCTGTGACTCCAGCGAGGGATCCAGCAGGTTTCGGTGCGTGTACGAGCCATGAATGTCGGAATGGCATTCGTTGCAGGGAACTCCCGCCCAGCGCGTGCCGTGCTTCAAGTTGTTCAGGTGCTTGGGTACCGAATGGCACTGTGAGCACAGCGAGTAGTGCGGCGACTCGTAGCTCTGCGTGAGCAGGCGCGGATACTGCGATCCGTGGGGCGAGTGGCAGTTCATGCAGCCGCCCTCCTCGGTGGAGTAGTCCACCGCTGCCGGGTGTTCGAAGGGGAACGGCCCCTGGAATTCCCCGTGACAGGTCACGCACACCGCAGTCGGTCCGCTGGGATGGCGCTGTTTCGGGCTCTGCGCCACTTCCTTGTGGCAATCCATGCATTCCATGACCCCGTCCATGACCGGATGCCGGGAGGTCTTGGCGAACTCCTGGCGCACGTTGGCATGGCACGACAGGCACAGGTCCTTCTGCTCGTCCTTGAGCAGGTAGGCGTGCTTGTGCTGGTGCACCTGATGACACGCGGTGCAGGCCAGGTCCGCGGTCTCATGCGGATCGCGCTCGTATAGATTGAGGGCGTGGGGGTTCTGGTGGCACCGGGTGCACACCGCTTTTGTCGAATCCGCCGGCAACTTGGCCGGATTCAATGGCTTGTAGGTGTCGGGATCATCGACATGGGCCGCCGTGTGCGTGTGGCAATCGGTGCAGACGATGGCGTGGGCAAGCACGTCGTGGGCGGTGCCCTTCATGGCCGGCGCCTGGGTGTCGTGGCAATCCTGGCAGACCGTGGGATCCGCCTCTCCCGCCGGCGGGTCCGCCGGGCTCGCGTAGAGGATCTGGGGCACCACCACGAGCACCCCGAAAACGGCCGCCGCCGCCAGAGATATCCGTTTATGGTCGAGTTTGGTCATGGGGAAGTGTTCTTTGGGCCATAAATCATTAAGGTGTCTTTGGTCTTTTTATCCCAATCGCTCGGTGCATGTCCAGCAAAAAAAGAAGCCCCCCGAGCGATTATTTCCGCCCCCGGGGGGCCCTCTTGCGTCCGGCGCCGGGGGTCGGTATAATGCGGGTTTCCAATCCAAGACCGGCAGGAGCTAGTACGGCAATGAAGAAAGAAATCCATCCCCAGTACCACCCGGTGGTCTTCGTCGACCCCAGCGTGGGCGCAGAGTTCGTCACCCGCTCGACCATGAAGAGCAACGAGACCCGCGATATCGACGGGGTCAAGCATTTCGTGGTGAAAATGGAAATCTCGTCGGCGTCACACCCGTTCTATACGGGCAAGCGCAAGTTCGTGGATACCGCGGGCCGGGTGGAACGCTTCCGCGAGAAGTACAAGTACAAAGACACGACGGGCCAAGAGTAGCCGTCGCCGTCCATGTCCGATCAGAGATTCAGCGTCGGTGGCCAGGCGGTCATCGAAGGTGTCATGATGCGGTCGCCGACCTATTATGCGACCGCTGTGCGCACCCCGCAGGGATCCATTGTCATCCAGAAGATCCGGTATGAGGCGCTCGCGCACCGCTTCCGGTTTCTGAACATTCCCATCGTCCGCGGTGCGGTCAATCTGGTCGAGATGATGTGGATCGGGATCCAGTCGCTGACGTATTCCGCCTCCCAGGCCGCCGACGAAAACAGCGACCCCAAACCGAAAAAGTCAGTCGCGTCCAATCTGGTGGTGTTCGGGTCGGTGTTGCTGGCGCTGGGCGGCGGGTTCGCCCTGTTCTTCTATCTGCCGCTGTTTCTCGCCGAACTGACCGGTGTGCAGGGAAGCATCGCCTTCAATCTGGTCGACGGCGTGTTCCGTCTGATCATCTTCCTCGGCTACCTGATGATGATTGCGCGCTGGAAGGAAATGCAGCGCATCTTCCAGTACCACGGGGCCGAGCACAAGACCATCTACGTGTACGAAAACAACCAGGACCTCACGGTCGCAAATGCGCGCCCCTACACGACGCTGCACCCGCGCTGCGGGACCAGCTTCCTGATGGTGGTGATGCTGGTGAGCATTCTGGTGTTCGCACTCCTGGGAAAACCGGAAACGTGGCACGACCGGTTGCTGCGTTTCGCGATGATTCCGGTGATCGGCGGCATCTCCTACGAGTTCATCCGCCTGTCGGCGAAGGAGCGCTTCGCCCGCTTCCTCAAGCCCGCGGTCTGGCCCGGCCTCACGCTCCAAAAGGTCACGACATCCGAACCGACCGATGATATGCTCGAAGTCGCGATCGCTGCGCTGGATGCGTGTCTCGACTACGAGAACGTGGCGCTGAAGATTCCCGCGAACAGCTAGCTACACACACGTTTGCTTATGAGGCACGGCCCGGTCTCGGCCGTCTCGTTGTCTCACGTCCTCGCGGTGATCTCGCAAGCCCGACTCGTGGATGCAGGCCGCTGCGGATTGTTCGCCAACGAGAGGCCTGCGCCCTCGCCTCGTCCGCCATGTGCGTTCGCGCTCTTGCATGCAGAAAGGAAAGCGAGCAAATGCGAGCGTCGCGGCAGGCCGGGAAGCGGACTCCATCGAGTCCGAACGCGACTTTGACGAGCGCATGCAGATTTCCATATTGTGATCTCCGCGAGGAGCAGGAGCGGAGGACCGATGGAGTCCGCCCCGCAAACCCGACATTGCGCCAGAAAATATGACCACAAAATACGATCAGATACTTGCCAGGTTCGACGAACTCACCGCGCAGCTCGCGGATGAGAAGATCATCCGTGACAACCAGCGCTGGCGCAAACTGGCCAAGGAGCGTTCCGACATGGAGGAGCTGGCCGATGTGGCGCGGCAGCTCAAGAAGGTCGAACAGACGCTGGCCGGCAATCGCGCCGTCATCGAAGCCAATGAGGATCCCGAGCTGGTGGAAATGGCCAGCGCCGAGCTGGAGGATCTCGAGGCGCAGCGGGCGTCGCTCGACGAGCGGTTTCAGATCCTCCTGGTTCCGCCCGATCCCGCCGACGAGAAAAACACCATCATGGAATTGCGCGCCGGCACCGGCGGCGAGGAGTCGGCGCTGTTCGTGGGCGACCTGTTGCGCATGTACACGCGCTACATCGAACGCCGCGGGTGGAAGATCGAGCTGCTGGGCGCCAATGAGAGCGGAAAGGGCGGCTTCAAGGAAGTCATCCTGCTGGTCAACGGTCCCGGCGCCTATGGAACGCTCAAGTTCGAGAGCGGCGTGCACCGTGTGCAGCGCGTTCCTGAAACCGAGGCCAGCGGACGCATTCACACGTCGGCGGCGTCGGTGGCCGTGCTTCCCGAAGCCGAGGAAGTCGACGTGAAGATCAACGAGAGCGATCTGCGCGTCGACGTGTACCGGTCGGGAGGCCCCGGCGGCCAGGGTGTCAACACCACCGACAGCGCGGTGCGCATCACCCACCTTCCCACGGGACTGGTGGTCACCTGCCAGAATGAACGCTCGCAGATCAAGAACCGCGCCACCGCCATGAAGGTGCTGCAGGCGCGCCTGCTCGACCGGGCGCGTTCCGAACAGGACGCCAGGCTGGCCGCCGAACGGCGCAGCATGGTGGGATCCGGCGACCGCAGCGCCAAGATTCGCACCTACAACTATCCGCAGCAGCGTATCACCGATCATCGCATCAACTTCAGCACGCACAATCTCAACGACGTGATGGAGGGCAACCTCGACGAACTGCTGGATGCGCTGCGCAAGGCCGACGCGCTGGAACGCGCGGGGCAGAAATCGGAATGAACAGGAAACCGGAACGCATTCGCGAACTGCTAGCTCACGCCGAGAGCCACCTGGTGCAGCATGGCGTGCCCAACGCGCGCCGCAACGCCGAGTGGATGCTGTGCCACACACTGGGGTGCAGCATGCTCGAGCTGTACGTGGAATCCACGGCGCAGGTGGACGCGGAACGCCTCGACGCGTACTGGCAGCGCATCCAGCGCCGGGCCGGTCGCGAACCGCTGCAGTACATTCTCGGGAGCACCGAATTCATGTCGCTGCCGTTCGCGGTGCGCCCCGGTGTGTTCGTGCCGCGTCCCGACACCGAGATTCTGGTGGAACAGGCGGAGCGCGTGTTGCGCGGGCTGCCGCTCCACCGCGCGCTCTCCGTGCTCGACCTGTGCTGCGGGAGCGGGATCATCGGTGTGTCGCTGGCGCAGCGGGTTGCCAACGCCACCGTGGTATCCATCGACGTGTCCGCGGACGCCACCGCGCTCACGTCATACAACGCGCACAAGAACGACGTTTCCGCGCGGGTGCGCGTGGTGTGCGCAGACGCGTTCGAGTTTCTTAAACTGCCGTCCACCTTCACGGCGATCGTGTGCAATCCGCCCTACATCGAAACCGGCGAACTGGCGGGCCTGCCGCGCGAAGTGCGCGAGCACGAACCCATGCTGGCGCTGGACGGCGGACGCGACGGGCTCGATTTCTACCGCCGTGTCATCCCGCTGCTGTTCGGGCATCTCGCGCCGGGCGGCGTTGTCATGTTCGAAATCGGCGACACGCAGGGCGCCGCGGTCATTGCTCTGTTGCGCGAAGCCGGTTTCGTCGACGGTTCCGTCACTCCGGATCTTTCCGGCCGCGATCGCGTGGTCACCGCATACCGGGAGCGTGCTGATGGATAAGTTCATCGTCAAGGGACCGACCCCGCTCAAGGGCTCGGTGCGCGTGGAAGGCGCCAAGAACGCGGTGTTGCCGCTCATGGCGGCGGCGCTGCTGGCGCGCGGCAAGAGTGTGATCTCGAACGTGCCCGACCTGCGTGACGTGACCACCATGGTGAAGATGCTCGATCTGCTGGGCGCAAAGACCACGCGCGAGGGCGATGTCCTCACCATCGATTCCTCCGAGGCCAACGGCCTGGAGGCGCCCTACGACCTGGTGCGCACCATGCGTGCGTCCATCTACGTGCTGGCCCCGACGCTGGCGGTGCACGGCCGCGCGCGCGTCAGCATGCCGGGCGGGTGTGCGTGGGGACCGCGCCCCATCGATCTGCACCTGATGGCGATGGAGAAGCTGGGCGCACACATCGAACTGGCGCATGGCTATATCGAGGCGCGCTGCGACCGCTTGCGCGGCGGCGAGGTGGCGTTTCCGATTTCCAGTGTGGGTGCGACCGTGCAGACCATCATGGCGGCGGCCCTGGCCGAAGGCACCACTGTCATCTCGAACGCGGCGCTGGAGCCGGAGATCGCCGACCTGGTGCACGCGCTGCAGGAATGCGGCGTGGAGATCGAGGGCGCCGACACGCCCCGCCTGGTGGTGCACGGCACTTCGTCGGTCAGGCCGCTCCAACACCACGTGATTCCCGATCGCATCGAGGCGGAAACCTTTGCGGGCGCCGCGGCGGTCACGGGAGGCGACGTGACCATCACGCACTGCAATCCCGACCACATGGGAGCGGTGCTGACCGTGCTGGAGCAGTGCGGTTGCACGGTGGAGACCGGCCGCGGCCGGGTACGCGTGCGCGGCCCCAAACGGCTGGAAGCCACCGACGTGGTCACGCGCGAATATCCCGGGTTTCCCACTGACATGCAGGCGCAGATCATCGCCGTCCTGTGCTGCGCCGACGGGGTGAGCACGGTGA
Organism: Candidatus Krumholzibacteriia bacterium; assembly: GCA_035687255.1. GTDB lineage: Bacteria > Krumholzibacteriota > Krumholzibacteriia > WVZY01 > JAKEHA01 > JAKEHA01. The sequence continues at coordinate 28,256 of DASRYI010000026.1, forward strand.
AAGAGACCATCTATCCCGACCGCTTCACCCACGTCCCGGAACTGCGCCGCTTCGGAGCCGACATACGTCTGGACGGAAACCTGGCGGTCATTCGTGGCAGCGAGAAACTGCAGGGTGCGCCTGTGATGGCCACCGACATTCGCGCCAGTTCCGGGCTGATCCTGGCTGCGATGGCGGCCGAGGGCCAATCCGAAATCCTGCGCGTGTACCACATCGATCGCGGCTACCAGCGCATCGAAGTCAAGCTGCGTGCACTGGGCGCCGATATCGAGCGCGCCAGCCAGTAGCGTGAGCGCATCGCGCCATCCTCCCGGCGCCCCCGCGCGCCATTTCATCCTCGGCACCGCCGGCCACGTCGACCACGGCAAGACCGAACTGGTTCGTGCCCTCACCGGCCACGACACCGACCGTCTCAAGGAAGAAAAAGAACGCGGCATCTCCATCGAACTCGGGTTTGCCCCCCTGGTGCTGGCCGACGACGTGTTTCTGGGCATCATCGACGTGCCCGGCCACGAACGCTTTGTGCGCCAGATGGTGGCGGGCGCCGGTGGCATCGACATGGCCATGCTGCTGGTGGCCGCCGACGAAGGGGTCATGCCGCAGACCGTCGAACACATCGAAGTCCTGCGCTCGCTGGGAATCCAGCACGGCATCGTGGTGGTCTCGAAGTCCGACCTCGAAGCCGGCGACACGCGGTCACTGCTGGAAGCGGACATCGCCGAGCACGTGCGCGGCACGTTTCTGGAAAATGCGCCGGTGCTGGCGGTGTCGGCGCGAACCGGCGAGGGAGTGGACGCGCTGCGCGCCGCGTTGCTGGAGATGGCGCGCGCAATTGAGGTGCGGCCGGCGGACGGGCCGTTCCGCCTGGCGGTGGACCGTGTTTTCCACCAGAAGGGAATCGGCGTCGTCATCACCGGCAGTGCGTACTCGGGCCAGGTGCGCGTGGGAGACGAACTGGACCTGCTGCCGTCGGGAACGTCCGTGCGCATTCGCGAAATTCAGAGTTTCGGCAACCGGCGCAGTGAAGGTTTTGCGGGCGAACGCCTCGCGCTTGCGTTGCACGGTGTGAAGCTCGAGGACATTCACCGCGGCGACACGCTGGCCACACCGCGACAGTTTGCCGTGACCCATACCATCGACGTACGCGTGACGCTGGCGGCGTCGGATGACGTGACCATTGCCAATCGTGATCGACTGCGCATTCATCACGGCGCGCGTGAAGTACTGGGGCGCATCATCCTGTTTCAGAGCGACGCGCTGCATCGCGGCGATTCGTCGCTGGCGCAACTCCGGCTGGAGGAACCGCTGGTGGTGGCGGCGGGCGATCGCATGGTGCTGCGGGCATATTCTCCGCCGCATGTGACGGGTGGCGCGGTGGTGCTCGAGCCGCGCGCACAGGCGCATCGCCGTTCCGACGCCGCGGCCATCGAACGCCTGCGCCTGCGCGAGGACGGCGATCCCCTGGACGTACTGGCGCGCGCGGTGGAACGCGCCGGTGTGGCGGGCATGCCCG
>DASRYI010000027.1:0-4076 GCA_035687255.1 Candidatus Krumholzibacteriia bacterium
CTATCCGATCTCGAGCATGCGATCCAACGCGCGTTTGGCGCGCACCCGGATCTCCTCGGGGACGTCGATGACGTAGCGATCGTGCTGGAGCGCTGCCAGCGTGTCTTCCAGCGTGATCTCATTCATGTGCGGGCAGCGGACACTGCAGAGACGGACGGTTTCCTTGTCGGGATTCTCGGCGATGATGTTGTCACCCATGCTGCATTCGGTAAGGAGTAGATAGCGCGGCGCATTGGACGTACGCACAAACTCTATCATGCGCGTGGTGCTGCCGGAAAAGTCGGAGGCCGCCACCACCTCGGCGCTGCACTCGGGGTGCGCCAGCACCACCACGTCGGGGAACTGCTTGCGCACGTTCCGGATGTCCTCGACGGTGAACTGCTCGTGCACCTCGCAGCGCCCCTGCCATCCCACGAGCGTGTAGTGAAGATTCCCGGGCGCGTCCGCCTGCGCCGCGGCGCCCCGGGGTGTCTTGGTGGGGAAGATGACCTGGCGCCCGGTCTCGCGGGCCACGTTCTGGGCCAGGTATTCGTCGGGCAGGAAAATGATGGCGTCGGAGCCCAGCGCTTCGACCACGCGCGCCGCGTTACTGGAAGTACAGCACACGTCGGTCTCGGCCTTGACGTCGGCGTAGCAGTTCACGTAGGTGACCACGGGCACGCCCGGAAACCGGCGCTTCAGGTTACGCACGTCCTCGGCGGTAATGCTGGCTGCGAGGGAACACCCGGCCTTCTTCGCGGGCAGCAGCACGGTCTTCGAAGGATTCAGAATCTTGGCGGTCTCGGCCATGAAGCGCACGCCGCAGAACACAATCGGATTGCGGTCGGTCTCGGCGGCGCGGCGGGAGAGTTCCAGCGAATCCCCCACCACGTCGGGGACGGTGTGGTAGAGCGCCGGCTCCATGTAGTTGTGCCCCAGGATAATGGCGCCGCGCTCCCGCTTGAGGCGGTTGATCTCGAACACCAGCTCGGCTTTCTCGCGCAGTTCCACCTCGGGAACGACGCGCGCGAGCTTTGCCTTCATCTGCTGGTAGGTGTCCTGAACGCTGGTGGCGTTGATCATGGGTACTTCTCCGCCCGTCCAAGATACGCGGAATTTCGGAGAATTGCAAGTGGCGCTATGACTTGCACTTGCTGTGTATTGACGCGGCCCGGCACGGGCCCTATGTTCGAACCACAGCGCGTTGCCGGCTCGCCGCAAGGGAGATGATCACCATGCGTGTATCCATCGCCGTGACGGTGCTGGTATGCCTTCTTGTTTCAACCCCCCAGGCTCGGATTTCATTCCCCCAGACTGACAAAAGTGCGTCGGGTGGTGACATTCAGCCCGTCGTGGTTGTCGACGGATCGCCCGTCCACAACGTGGGCAATCTGTGGGTGCATGCCTCCAACTGGGGGGCCATCGGCTCGCAGCCAGGGAGCGCTCTGCCGTTTTCAGATGCGCCCTCGGCACAGTGGCCCGGTGGGTCGAACGTGGAATATCTCTACGTGGCCGGTCTGTGGGTGGGCGCGCTGGTAAACGGTGTCCCCCACGTGTCGACGTCCGCGTACCAGATTGAGTTTCGTCCCTCGCCGGATCCGCGCGACACCGTGTATCGAACCGCGTATGGAGCGCTGCACGGAAACCGCATTCCCGCCGACCCCGATGATGACAGCGACGGCGCGGTCAACGAGGATCCGCTCGACGGCTACGACAATGATGGGGATGGATTGGTCGATGAGGACTTCGCGGCCATCTCCGACCAGATGTTCAGCCGGAACTTCCGCGACGACGACCCGACTGCCATCTCGATATATCCCCTGCACGTGCCCATGCATCTCGCCGTGCACGAAGAGAGTTACCAGTTTTCCGATCCGGACTACGACGATTTTGCCGGCTTCACGTTCTCGATCACCAACGACGGCTCCGACGTGCTTCAGGACATGTACATCGGCATGTTTGCAGACGGGGACGTGGGAAATCGCAACACGCCGAACTACTGGGAAGACGACGCCACCGGATTTGCCTCGGTGCCGGTGGACTTCGGCCTTCACGGCTCTGGCACCTTTGCCTTTCCTTACTGGCGCGACGCGGATGGTGATGGCGGCGAGGCCACGGGTGATTGCGGTTTTGTGCTGCTCGATTACACTACGGATCCCGCCGGAGTCACCGCGCCCACGACCGTCTCGTTGCACACGCTTGCCAACTTCTCCGGCTACGCGTCTTACGCCGACGGAGGTGATCCCACCAACGACTTCGAACGGTATGAGGTGATGTCGTCCGGTGTCATCGGGGCGCCGAAGTCCGGGGATGTGCGCACGTTGATGGCGGTGGGTCCGTTTCCATCGGTGGCGCCGGGACAAACGGTGACCTTCACCGTGGCGCTGGTGGTGACGCCCAATGATTTCTCCAATGTGGAACACGCGGCCGTAGCCTATGTCGGACAGTGGTTCGATCTTGATCATGATCCCAACACCGGCATCGACGGCAAAGAACACCAGGAGCACTGGTATCTGCCCGGACACGCACCGGTTCCGGTGGCCATTTCGCGCTTCGATGCGCGTTTGGCGCGCGGAGGTGTCGAGTTACGGTGGGACGCGGTCTCTGACGAGTCGATCGATGATTTTACTGTCCTGCGCACCGCAGCCGGTGCGGCACACAGCCTTCCCATCGCGCACCTGGGCGGCAGCGAACGCCGCTTTGTGGACACCGCGGTGACACCGGGAACCACCTACGACTACACCCTGGCGGCAAGTACGTCATCCGGGTCGGTGTTTACCTCACCCGTGGTGACGGTGCACGTGCCTACTCTGACCACAAGAGTGGGGCCGAGCGCGCCCAATCCGTTCCGCGAATCGACGTCGATCACCGTGGACCTGGCGGAAGCGACGACGGCCAGCCTGTCGGTCTACGATGCCGCCGGGCGTCGCGTGGCCACGCTTGCATCGGGTCCGCGGGCGGCGGGCACATACGAATTCAGCTGGAATGGTACCGATGACAGGGGCAGGAGAGTGGCGGCCGGTGTCTACTTCTACCGCCTGCAGGCGGGCAAGCATGTCTACAGCCGGAAGGTGTTGCTGGTTCGCTAGCGGAAGCCGCGCAAAAAGGGGTCCGGTCAGCTCTCGTGGGTTTCGGTCCACCGGCCGACGGTGGTCGCGGCGCCGACCTCACCCTGGCCCGATCCCCAGCGTGCTTCGATTTCCTTCATCAGCTCGGCGACCATCTGGTCTTCCTTCACCTTGCGGGCGATCTTGCCGTTGATGTAGATCAGCCCCTCACCGTCACCGGCGGCGATTCCGATTTCGGCGCCGGCTGCCTCGCCGGGGCCGTTGACTGCGCAGCCCATTACCGCAATGTTGAGGGGAACGCGCAGGTGCGCCGTGCGCCGCTCCACTTCTTCGGCGATGGCAAACAGGTCGATGCGATTGCGCGCACACGTCGGGCAGGCGATGATGCGCGGCGTGTTGGATCGAAGGTGAAGCGCCTGCAGGATCTTCTGCGCCACTTTCACTTCGTCGACGACGTCAGCGGCCAGCGAAACACGCATGGTGTCACCGATGCCTTCGTGCAGCAGGATGCCGAGCCCCACCGATGAGAACACCGCACCCGACATTCCCGGTCCCGACTCCGTGATGCCCACGTGGCGCGGATAGTTCGACTGCTTTGCAAACAGCCGGTACGCCGCCAGCGCCAGCGGCACGTGCGACGCCTTCAGAGACACAATGATGTCGGTGAAATCGTGCTCTTCGAGCACGCGGATGTGACGGAACGCACTCTCCACCATGGCTTCCGGCGTGGGGAAGCCGTACTTCATGAGCAGGTCCTTTTCCAGCGAGCCGCCGTTGACGCCGATGCGGATGGGGAGTTTGTACTCCTTCGCTTTCGCCACCACCGCCGCCACGCGGTCCTTGCCGCCGATGTTGCCCGGGTTGATGCGCAGCTTGGCGATACCCGTACCCGCCACCTCGACCGCCATGCGGTAGTTGAAGTGGATATCCGCCACCAGCGGCACGTGAATCTGCCGCACGATCTTCTCGGTGGCGCGCACGCTCTCGATGTCGGGGACACTGACACGCGCGATGTCGACGCCCGCGTCT
>DASRYI010000028.1:0-25991 GCA_035687255.1 Candidatus Krumholzibacteriia bacterium
CTACACCGACGCCGCGATCCCGAATCACGGTGGTGAGACCCGGCCGCAACGTATCGCCGAGTTCACCAAAGCGAATCCCGACATGACGGTGGTGGGGCTGCGCGAGGGCAGCGCGCTGCGTGTGATTCACGGAGTGGTGACGCTGCTGGGACCGCATCCGGCAACCCTGTTCCGGAACGGAAGCGATCCTGTGGAACACGCGCCGGGACAGTTGAGTTTGCACTGGGAGGTCGCATCATGAAGGCAATCACGGGAGTCGTGGGAATGGCGTTGCTGCTGGCGGCGATGACCGCCGGGGCGCAGACGCCGGATAAGGGCAGCGCGGCCGGCACGGCGGTGCAGAGCGCTCCGCCGGTAGAGACCATTCACAGCGGCCCCGCGCGCGTGGGCCTGCTGGAACTGTACACATCCGAAGGATGTTCCAGCTGTCCGCCCGCCGAAGACTGGTTCTCGCAGCTGGCGAAGAACGATCGCCTGTGGAAGGACGTGGTGCCGGTGGCATTCCACGTTGACTACTGGGATTACCTGGGCTGGCAGGATGTGTTCGCCCGGACGGCCTTCAGCGAACGTCAGCGTGACTACGCGGAGACGTGGAAGTCGGACCGCATCTACACCCCGGGCTTTGTACTCAACGGCAATGAGTGGCGCGGCTGGCGCGGAAGCACCGCCGTCCCTGCGGCGTCGGGAAACGCCGGCACACTGGCGCTCGAGCTGGCAAAGACGGGCGCGACCGTGCGCTACCAGCCTGCCGGCGCAATCGCGCACGGCACCGCGTATGTGGCGCTTCTGGGAGCGGGTGTGACGCGCAAGATCTCGGCCGGCGAAAACAAGGGCCGGACACTGACGCACGATTTCGTGGTCATCGATTACCAGCGCGTCGAACTCAAGCCGCAGGGTGACGCCTGGGTGGGAAACGGCATCTGGCTCCACAAGATGAACCTTACGCCGGCGCGCTATGCCGTGGCCGTGTGGGTGACGGACGGAGATCGTGGTGCTCCCCTGCAGGCGGCGGGCGGATGGTTGGATGACAACGCGGTGGGAGCACTGCAGATGGCGGACATGTCGGGAGGAAACCGTATGCAGAAGATCGTCAAGAGCGACGCGGAGTGGAAGCAGATCCTCACCCCCGAGCAGTACCGGGTGGCGCGGCAAAGCGGTACGGAGATGGCGTTTCAGAACGAGTTCTGGAACAACCACGAGGCCGGTCTCTACGTGTGTGTGGCGTGCGGACAGCCCCTGTTCTCATCCGATACCAAGTTCAACTCGGGCACGGGCTGGCCCAGCTTCTACCAGCCGGTGGACGCAAAGAACGTCGATGATCACCGCGACACATCGCTGGGAATGATCCGCGACGAAGTGGTGTGCAGCCGCTGCGATTCGCACCTGGGCCACGTTTTCGACGACGGCCCCAAACCCACCGGGCTGCGCTACTGCATCAATTCGGCGGCGTTGCGCTTCGTCCCGAAGGACGGCGACCTGGCCGAGCACGCCGAGATGGAGACGCACAAGAAGTAGGCGCCGATTCGCCGCGGAGAACCGGCGCGGAGATGAACGCGCGGGGCTTCGGCTCCGCGCGTTTTTCGTTTATGTTCCCGGTGGGGTCGATTAGTCTGTGCGGGCCGCCTTATGATCTACTATCTCGTCACACCCAATTACGAGCACACCATCAAGAACTACCTCGCCTACTGGGCGAAGGAGCTCGAGCCGCGTTTCCAGATCCGTTTCTACGACGACGTCCTGCGCGCGCGCGAACTTCCGCTGGGCACCTACATCTTCGCCGATCTGGAGCGCCTGCTTCCCGCCGAGACCGAAATCGCCGCGCGCGTGTGGGAGCAGTTGAACGCGGCGGGCGCGCGGCTCCTGAATCATCCCGCGCGCACGCTCAAGCGCTACGATCTGCTCACCATGCTGTACCAGAAGGGGCGTAACCGCTTCCGCGTGGTGCGCGCCAACGACCGCACCGCCCCGCTCAACTTTCCCGTGTTCCTGCGCGAAGAAGGCGAGCACAGCGGCGCCCTCACCGTGCTCCTCAAGAACCGCCACCAGCTGGACGAAGCCCTGGTGGGCGTCACCTTCCGGCGCCACCGCCTGGAAACCATGCTGGTGGTGGAGTACTACAGCACGGCCACGAAGGACGGCATCTTCAAGAAGTACTCGTCGTTCATGGTGGGAGGCCGCGTGGTTCCCTGCCACGTGGATTGTTCGCGCGCGTGGATGGTGAAGGACACCGACATCGTCGACGAAGGCGTGATGGCGGAGGAACTCGGCTACGTGCAGAACAACCCGCACCGCGAGTGGCTGGAGGAAACCTTCCGGCTGGCGGGCGTGGACTACGGGCGCATCGACTACGGCGTGCCCGAGGACGGGTCGATGCCGCAGGTGTGGGAGATCAACACCAACCCCGTGGTCATCCTCACGCCGGATCACTATCAGGAAATCCACATGCCGGTGAAGCGCACCTTCGCCGCGCACATCAAGCCCGCCTTTGAAGCCATCGACATGGACGGCGGTCGGATGGTCCCCATTCGTGTGGAGCCGGAGCTCATCCGCCGGCTGGACCGCGAGCAGGCCGAGCAGCGGAAATTCCGGGCGCGGCGGCGCTTCATGGACGACCTGGTGCGTTCAAAGCCTGTGCTCATGGTTCGTAAGGTCCTCCGCCCCATGATGACCCCCTTCGCCCCGCTCCTGGCCCGGATCAGTCGCAAGCGGGCGTCCGACCGTTCCAACTAACAGCCTGTGATAACGTGACTTCAGTCACCAGATGAGCATGCTCCTGAAAATAGTAGTAGCTAGGGCTACTAGTTAAGACTCGTATTGACCGTGGGCGGCATATAGTAGTAGCTCTTGCTACTATGGATACTGAAAAGAGTCTCGAGTCACTCGGCCTCACTCCCATTGAGTCTCTGGCCTACGTCTACCTCGTGGCCAATCCGTCGTCGACGGGCTACCGCGTAGCCCGCGGGATCGGGAAACCCACCGCCAATGTGTATCGCGCGCTCGAAAGCCTGGGGCGCAAGGGTGCTGTGCTGCACGACCGCGCAGCCACGCCGCTGTTTCGGGCGGTCGCGCCCGACGACCTGCTGGCGCGTCTCGAGCGCGAGTTCATGCAGCGCAAGGCGGCCGCGGCGCGCGAGCTCAAGGCGCTGCGTCCCGACGAGGGTGATGAACGCATCTATGCGCTCAAGTCATTCGATCAGGTGCTGGCGCGTGCGCGCATCATGCTGGCATCGGCGCGGCGCGTGGTGATGATGGATGCGATGAGCGATCTGGCCGCCGCGCTTTCCACCGAAATCGACGACGCGCGTCGTCGGGGAGTGCGCGTTCTCATTCGCGCGCGGGTCCCGCTTCCCCACCGCGTCTCGGACGGATCCGTGCTCGGCGAGCATGTGGACACCCGTCCCGATACCCGGCCCGCACCCGGCCGCCATCCGTCGTTGCGTATGGCAATCGATGCGCGTGAAGCACTGATGGTGTGGTTCTCGGTGGGTGACGACCGTTTTCGCGACGCACTGTGGACGCGCAGCGACTTTCTCGCACGCTCACAACACGACGCACTGGCGGCGGAACGCTGCTGCGTTCAGATCGAAACCGGTATGGTGGAGGGCCTGAGCGTGGACGAAGTGGAAGCCGTGTTCGAAGAGTGGAAAAGTCTGCGTGCGATGGTGTGATTCTCGATCATCCGCAATGGACAAGTTGGAAAAGACTCACCGTAAGACCCACAACCGATTGCTTGTGTTCCTACACGTCACGACGTGAACGATCCGTGATCGGATCATTCGCACTACTGTCATTTACTTGACGGCAATCAAAACGCGGGGCTACGTTCGATTCCTCTCCGGCATCTCGAAAGGCACCGCCCGGTGCAGAACAGGGGGGATCGAAATGAAAGTATTGCGAGTCGTTCTGGCATTTCTGGTGCTTGCTTCCTTCGCCGTTGAGGCCCGTGCTCAATGGAGTTCGTGGGGCGCGTTGGCCGACTCCGTAAGCTCGGTCAGCTATGAACTCGGCTTTCCCGGCGCCGCCGGCGACGGTTCCGGGGGTGTGGTGGTGGCGTGGTCGTCCGATGCCACGCCATATGTGCGCGCGACGCATTATGACAACGCCGGCAACGTGGTCTGGGGACCGGTTCAGGTGGGACCCATCTATGCAACCACATACAACGATGTGCAGGTGGTTCGTCAGGGTACGGACTGGTTCGTCGCTTGGTTCGACCCGGACGTTGTGAACGGTGTGCACATTCACAGTATCCGGATTGCGAAGTTGAACAGCAGTGGAACCGTGGTTGCCTCCGAAGGTTTCGCGGTTGCTTTTGATAACCCGGTGACCATCGACGACTTTTCGATGGTTGCAAGAACCGGAGGCGGTGTGGCGGTGGGCTGGAGGATGGAAGGTCTGGGGTACGCACGCCTGTACGCGTCCGATCTTTCGTCCAATGTCGACCTCGGCTATTTCTCGGCCTATTACGGGCCCTACGTGAACGCGATGCGCATCGTCGCCGATGGTTCGGATGGCGTGTACGCAATCTGGAGCACGGGTGTCTATCCGCCGTTCGTCAATGCCCAGCGGTACGACTCATCCGGCGAACCGTTGTGGAACGATCCCGCGACCATGTTCAGCTACTATCCCGGCGGCTATGCGAGCGAGCTCTCGGTGGCCGGCGATGGAAGCGGCGGACTGGTGGCGGCTGCGCTGTGGAACTACAGCTCGACACAGAGCGTTCGCGTTCAACATGTCACGTCCGATGGAACGACTCACTGGAACGAAAGCACTTCTCAGAACGGTGAGCCCGTGTGCGCAACCTGCGCCACACAATACGACCCGCAGGTCACCGTCAACAATGCACACAGTTCCCTGATCGTTTCATGGTCGCAGGCGGGTGGTGCAGGATCGATTCAGGTACAGAAAGTACCGCTTACCGGATCCTTTGCCCCGTCCTGGGGAGCGACGGGAACGAAAGCCAATGTCAGCGACTACTTCGAGCTTCGTGAACAGCGAATCGCGTCGAACATCAACAACCAAACCACCATTGCGTGGACCTACCGGAACCTCGGCTATACCGAAACCGGAATTCGTTTCCAGATTATTGGCGATGATGGAGACGTTGAGCTGGACTCGGATGCCGAGGGCGCAAGCATGGAGAGCTACACAGCGGCGTACTTGCCGATTCTGGTCGGCCAGGCCGTCGGCGCGTATGCAGCCTGGATCGCGTACACCGACGAGTACTCGTACGTGCGTGTGAACAGCATGTTGCCCCTGCCGGTCTTCGATGTTGAATGGCTGTTCAATCCCGACCACTGCAGCGACCTGGTGCGGTGGAAGACGCTCTCGGGCACGACGGCAAACAAACTACTGTACCGCCATATCGGGGCCGCCAACTGGCATACGCTGAATGCCACGGGGTCCGACGGCGCCTGGTCGGCGTCGTTCCCGCAGACCATTGGTTCGGAGTTCAAGGTGAGCGCCACGCTCAGTGGCGTTGTGTGGGAATCCGCCGTCTACCACGACTACGGCGAGTGCGATCTGCCGGATCCCTACAAGACGATGACGTTTGAGGTGCCCGCCCCCGAGGCTTTCCTCAACGCGCATCCCAATCCGTTCAACCCGCAGGTGATCGTCGACTACGGCGTGCCCGCGCCGTCACACGTCGACCTTGCCATCTTCGATGCCTCGGGTCGGCTCATCCGCACCCTGGTGTCGGGTACGAAGGCGGCCGGCACGTACTCGGAAACGTGGACCGGGGTCGACGAACGTGGTGAACGTGTGGCCTCCGGCGTGTATTTCAGCCGGCTGACGATGAATGGAAAGAGCATGACGCGCAAGCTCGTCATGCTGAAGTAAACCGCAGAGGAGAAGATCCTCCAGGTGCAATGGCCGGTGCGCGGGTAGCGCGCCGGCCATTTGTTTGTCTACCGGCTGAACGCCTCTTCCAGCGCGCGTGTGTTGATCCGGTTGCGCGCCTTGCTCCCACGACCCAGGCGCATCGACACCTTCGTGCCCTTCCCGGCCGATTCACCCTCAGCGACGGACCATGATTCCGGACCGGCGTCGTAGGTGAGCGTCACACCCGAGGAAGTGATCTCGAGCCACTCGAAGTTCCGGGCGAGCAGCAACAGGCGTGCAGCCGGAAAATCCGTGGAGCGCGCGTTGGCATGGTCGGCCATCAGGTCGGCGGCTTCGCGCGGGTTGCGCACCCCGATCTTTTCGGCCAGTTCGTGGAAGATCCCCCGCCCGTCGTCCCCCACCATGATGTCCACATGCCGCGCCGTGGTCGCGAAGGACACGGTGACCCAGGCGGCGTGGGCGTGCCCGATCACATTCTGGATCAGCTCACAGAACGCCCCGTGGCACAGGTCGCGGATGGCGGGACGGTCGTCATGCAGGACCGGGGCAATGTGATCGTCCCACAGGCGGTCCGGGTTGAGCACCGGCGTCACCCGTAGTTCCCGGTTGAGCGTCGACATGCGGCGCAGGCGGTACTCCTTGGAGCGGGTGTATCCCTGCTGCTCGAGCAGTCCTTCGGCCACCATCACGTCCAGATGCCGGTTGGCGGCCTGTCTGGATATCCCGTATGCTTGCGCCACTTGCCGGGCGATGCTGCGGGGGCTGGAGGCCACGCAATCCAGAATGAACTCGCGGATCGCTTGTGTCTGAGGTCGGCTCATTAGTAGCGGTGTTTATTCCCGGGCGACCGGTCTGTCAATGGATTTCCACAGTACGGGAGATCACCAAGCGTCAGATTGTAAACATGACGTTTTTCTATTTGTAAACAAACGCACTTCCAAATTGTCAACAAAGCCACGCCCTGACTGTCAACATTGTTTGCGTAACTGATTACATTTCAATTTGAAAAGCCTGCGTTCATTCTTCGAGACGATTCGCGTTGAACACACCCTGTTCGCGCTTCCCTTCGCCTATGCCACCCTGTTTCTGGCGTCGGGCGGATGGCCCACGCTCCACGACGTGATCTGGATCACGGTGGCCATGGCGACCGGGCGCACCATGGGGATGGCGCTCAACCGGATCATCGATGCCCGGATCGACGCCCTCAACCCGCGTACCGCCGGTCGGGCGATTCCGGCCGGCCGGCTTTCGAGTGGCAGAGCGCTGCTGTTCACGGCCGTCGCGGGGGCCATCTTTGTGTATGCCGTCTTCCAGCTCCAGCCCGTCTGCCGGTGGCTGTGGCCGCTTCCGATTGCGGCCATGACACTGTACCCCTACACCAAGCGCTTTAGCCCGGTGCCCCACCTCTTTCTCGGACTGGTGTACTTCATGGTTCCCACGGCGGTATGGCTGGCCGTCCGGGGCACGGCGCCGGCGGTTGCAATCACGCTGGGCGTCGGAGCGGGCCTGTGGGTGGCGGGATTCGATATCATCTATGCCTGCCAGGACGTGGAGTCGGACCGGCGGCAGCGGTTGCATTCCATCCCGGCGGATTTCGGGGTGGAACGGGCGCTGAGGATTGCACAGGTCCTTCACGTGGGATTCGTGATCGCGCTCCTGGTGATCGCGCAGATGGTGCACGGCGGCCGGTGGTTCTACGTCGGGTGTATGATTTCGTCACTCGCGATTGTTTATGAGCACCGGATTGTTTCCGCCAGAGACCTCTCACGAGTCAACGCCGCGTTTTTCACCGCCAACGGTGTGGTGAGCATTGTGCTCTTTGTCATGATCGCACTGGATCGGGTGATGTGATGGTCTACGCCGTAGCGATTACGGGTGGTAGTGGAGCGCCGTACGCACTGCGCCTGCTGCAGGTCCTGCTGGAATTGGGCCACGAGGTGCACCTGGTGATCTCGCCGGCGGGGGAGACGGTGCTGCAGGTGGAATGCGGCGTGAAGCTGGGGAAGACGCTGCGCGAGAAAGCCGCCACCATGGCGACCGCAATCGAGACCGGGCACGCGTCGCGGCTGCGTGTCTTCGATCCGCAGAATCTGGCCGCCCCGATCTCGAGCGGATCGTTTCCGTGCGCGGGCATGGCCATCGTGCCGTGCTCGACGGGAACCCTGGGACGCATCGCCAACGGAATCTCATCCAATCTGATCGAACGCGCCGCCGACGTGGCGCTCAAGGAGCGCCGCCGCCTGGTGGTGGTTCCGCGCGAGACGCCGCTCAACGACATCCACCTGCGCAACATGCTCACCCTGCGCCAGGCGGGCGCGGACATTCTGCCCGCCATGCCGGCGTTCTACCACAAGCCGCGCCACATCTCGGACCTCATCGACATGATCGTGGGCCGCGTGCTCGACCGCCTCGGTGTCGACAACGAACTCTTCCACCGCTGGGGAACCGGCCCAACCGACGACGACTGACTTCTGCTTCGCGCGCTCGCCGTTATTTCGGGCGGCGCTGCCACGATGTGTCCCGTTGGCCCCGCGACCGCTCAGTCGGCTTCCCGGCTCCGCCCGCCATTCTCTGGTAGCGGGCTCGCCAGGCCATCCTCCTTCGCTCCTTCGCAAGGGGCCGGCCGTGACAGGACCCGCGAGCGTGTCAGCGCCGCCCGGGACAAAAAAAGAACGCCCCGCGCCGTTGCCGACGCGGGGCGATTCAGACACTTGCCTGAGTGTTTATCTCTTAGAGACCGAACTCCAGGCCGCCGCGGAACGACCAGTGGTTCGCGTTGTCCACCATGTGGTACCAGCCCGAGCCCACGATGCTCGCGCTCTGGCTGACGCCGAGCTTGACGCCGGCACCCGTCTGGAAGCCGAACTTGGTGTCGCTCTGGTCCACACTGAGCGCGTCGACAGACAGATTCATCATGTGGGCGCTGGCGCCCGCCGCGATGAACGGCGAAATGATGCCCGCCGTCGGGATCGTCCACTTCAGGTTCGCACCCACCGTCCAGTCGCGGAAGTTGACCTGGCTCGAGCCCGATCCATCCGACCAGTTCCAGTAGTTGACGAACGGATTTACGTAAAAGTTCGTGGCGGGCAGACCGAAGTCGAGGTACGCACCCGCAACCCAGGTTCCGCTCACGTTGTTATAACCGGAAAGGTCCGGGCTCACGTAGCCGGCCTCGAGACCCACCGCGCGCAACGGGCTGGCCGCGAACGCGCTCGCAGAAATCAGAGCCACCGCACAGAACACGGCGGCGACCAGAAGTACCTTCTTCATTGCACTGAACCTCCATTAAGGGAATGCAGGGCGACGCGGATGTGTCCGCAGGTCGCACGTCTGCCTTCGCCCACCGACGGTGGGATGCCCGGCATCTGCAAGCACAGGGCCACGGCCGCCGCCGCGGACGCACCGGGACCCACGCAGGGCGACCCGGTACAACGGGCCAGCGCTCGCTACGGCACTCGCTGCCGGGAGGGCAGGGACGGGGTCGGGTGGGGGCATTCTGCAACGGCGGAACTCACGGCAATTTCTGCCGTCAACTTCGCGCGTGCGCGAAGCGGCCCGCGCCGCTAGAGTGTTGGGGATGCGCCCCTTTGATCTGCGCACATTTTTGCTCGCGCTCGAATCTCACGGTGACCTCAAGCGTGTCCGCGTTGACGTGGACCCGCGCTTCGAGATCGCCGAAATCGCGCAACGCATGGTGCGCGAGGGCGGCCCCGCGTTGCTCTTCGAGCGCGTCAACGGCTCGCGCTATCCGCTGGCCATCAATTTCTTCGGCACGTTTGAGCGCATCGAGCGCGCGCTCGGGATGCACCCCGAAGCGCTGGGCGAGCGCATCGTGCGCTTCGCGCAGGAACTCAACCCGCCCACGCCGCGCGCGCTGTGGAACGCACGGGATTTCTTTCCGCGTCTGCTGGCCTTCCGGCCGCGGCGCGTGTCGCGTGCGCCGGCGCAGACCATCACCGAATCCGCGCCCAATCTGGATGATCTTCCCGTCATCACGTGCTGGCCGGGAGACGGGGGACGGTTCATCACGTTCCCGCTGGTGGTATCGCAGCATCCGGTGCATCACAAAACCAACGTGGGGATCTATCGCATGCAGGTGTTCGACCGCGCGACCACCGGCATGCACTGGCAGATCCACAAGGGCGGCGGGTTTCACTACCACGTGGCCGAACAGCAGGGAAGTGCGCTGCCGGTCGCGGTCGCCCTGGGCGCCGATCCCGCGTTGATGCTGGCCGGCATCTTTCCGCTTCCGGAAGCGCTGGAAGAAATTGCCTTCGCCGGCATTCTCTCCGCGCGCCGCACGCGGCTGGTGGCGGGGCGCACCGTGCCCATCGATGTTCCCGCCGACGCCGAGTTCGTGCTGGAAGGCGTCGTGCCGCCGTACGAACGCCGCGCCGAGGGTCCGTTCGGCGATCACTTCGGCCACTACTGCGACGTGGCGGACTTTCCCGTATTCCGCGTGAAGACCATCACGCGCCGGCGCGATGCCATTTACCCGGCCGCGGTGGTGGGGAAGCCCCCGCAGGAAGACCGCTACATGGGCGACGCGTCGCAGATGATTCTGGGCCCGCTGATCCGACTGATTCGCCCGGAGGTGCGCGATGTGTGGGCGTACTACCAGGCCGGCTTCCACAACCTGCTGGTGGCGTCGGTGGAGTCGCGCTACACGCGCGAACCGGTGCGCACCGCGCTGGGCCTGCTGGGAGAAGGGCAGCTGGGGTTGTCCAAGGTGCTCATCATGGTGGATGCGTCCGTGAACGCGCGCGACTTCAATGAAGTGCTGCAGGCCATTCGCCAGAACTTTGATCCGCGCGAACATTTCCATCTCATTTCGCGCGCGCCGCTGGACACGCTGGACTTCACGAGCTTCAAGATGCACCACGGCAGCCGCATGATTCTGGATGCGACCGGCAGCCGCGCGCAGTACTCGGGCGGGGCGTCACGGCCGCAGCCGGCGCGTCACGACGAACCCGATACCGAACCCGGACCGGTGGTGACGCGCGCCCCGAAGGACATCGCGCCACACGTCAAGCGTTGGCGCCTGTTGGAGGACACGCTGCTGGTGGTGCAGCTGGACCAGGTGCGCGAAAACATCGGACGCGAGGCACTGGAGATGCTGGTGCAATCGCCTGCCACCGCCCGCCTCAAGATGATCGCGGTGGTGAGTCCCGACGTGAATCTGGACGACGATGTGGATGCGCTCTGGGGCATCTTTACGCGTTTCGACCCCGCCCGCGACCTCATGTTTGGACGCGCCGGCATGCACGGTGTGCAGCCGGTGTACGAAGGCGTCATGGGAATTGACGCAACGTGGAAACCGGGCTACCCGGAAGCAGTTGCCATGCCCGACGAGGTTGTCAAACGGGTGGAATCGCGCTGGCATTCCTATTGAAAAGCGCGGCCCAAAACCGTGATTGACACCGGTTATCGTTTAGCGTAGCTTCAGGAGGTTAATCAGTCTGCGTTCAGCCAGAACCGCGTTTCGCCGCCTCGCATCTTCGTCAGGTTAGCGACCCCAGTTTGAGTTTGAGCGCTCGTTCTTCCGGAGGGAGCCCGTGGTTTTTTCCGGAAATGTACAGTCCGAAAGGAACGTCAGAAATGAATCGTAAGCTTTATGTCGGTAACCTGAACTTTGCTACCACCGAAGATGAACTGCGCGACCTCTTTGCCGAGGTGGCGCCGGTTGCGTCGGTTTCCATGATCATGGACCGCGAGACGGGTCGTCCCCGTGGTTTCGCGTTCGTCGAGATGGAGACCCCCGAGGGTGCACAGCAGGCGATCGAGAAGCTCAACAACCGCGAAGTGGCGTCGCGCACGATTACCGTCAACGAAGCCCGTCCCAAGACGGAAGGTGGCCGCGGTGTGGACCGTGGCTTCAGCCGTAACAGCGGTGGCTTCGGCGGCAATCGCCGTCGTTTCTAAGTCGCAGACTTACGGAACACAACAAAAGAGCGCGGTGGATCAACCACCGCGCTCTTTTTCTTGCCTCTCTCCGCTCGGTGAATCAACGATACATGCTCTTGACCTGGCCCCAGGTCGCGGTCTGCGTCCGGGTGACCTCGCACTGGACACCCAGCGCACCCACGAACGATGCGCACGGCGAGAACGACTGTGTGCAGGGAGAAATCTGCTGCAGGTAGTAGTTCCCGGTGCCGGGCATGCCGCAGAACATCGGATCGACCGAGAAGTTGTGGCCCGCATTACCGATGCAGACCGCGTCCCCGCCCGTGTTTGAGTAGATGTCGTTGCACGCGATGAACGTGGCCGGGGTTGCCCCCGAGCACGCAATCGCGCCGCCCGCGCTGCATGCGCACATGATGTTCTGGAAGATCTGTGCGGACGAACCCGTGGCAAGCCCAATGGCGCCGCCCGTAGGCGACCCGTTGTTGTCCAGCGTGTTGTTGAAGATGTAAGGGCTGCCGTTTTTGGCGTAGATGCCCCCACCCATCGAGAAGGCATAGCAACCCGAGATGATGTTGTAACTGATCATCGGCGACGCCCCGTCGCAGAAGATGGCCGCGCCGCGGTTGCCGCGCGCGTTACGAATCGTGAAACCCTGGAGCACGGCGCTGCCATCTTCACCGTTCTGGAACTTGAACCCGGGGCCCTGTTCCATGCAATCGATGATGGTGGTATACGGACCGTCGTCCGATTTCACCGTGATGTTCTTTCCCAGGAAATCAACGTTGATATTGCCGGTGCCGGTGTACGTGCCCGGCGCGACGGTCACAATGTCGCCGTTCGATGCGAGGTTGATTCCGCCCTGGATGGTGACAGCGTCACCGCCACCGCCGGGAACCACATGCCACGTTGCGGCGTGAGCCCCGGCAGCAAAAACTACTAGTGCCAGAGAACTGCAGAGTCTTAACATGTTTCGCATGGTCAAACTCCTCCTTTGTCCATGCGTGAATGGCTCACGGGATAATGATTCCCGGGAAATTGCATCAGCCGTTCCACTGCCGCGGGCGCGGCCCATTCCGGCACATGTTGCCGTGACGCGCGTGAAATTGGCGGCGGGTGGCCGATTCCGGCGTGACTCCGGTTTTCGCGGGAGCGCGCGCGCCGGGGCATGTTGCGTTTTGCAATCGAGTGTAAGATGAGTACTAAACGGGCTGGTTTCTGGCGGGTGTTGCTTTTCAACGTCGTGCTGATCGGCGCGGCGGTCCTCATTCTCGAACTGGTTTTCGGCGACTGGTTCCATCCCAACAAGATCGACAGACTCAATCTGGTGCGCGATTGCCATCTGCGCTACGACGCCAGCTATCTCTACGACAGTGCGGGAGACATTCACTATTCGCGCGACAAGTGGGGGCTGCGCGGCAAATATCCGTCACTCGACGACATCGACATCGTCACGCTGGGCGGCAGCGCCACCGACCAGCGCTACGTCAGCGACGGGTTCACCTGGCAGGATGTGCTGGCGCGCGAATTCGCGGCCGCGGGCAAGAACGTGTCGGTGGTGAACGCGGGGGTGGACGGCCAGTCCACGTTCGGGCACATCAAGGATTTCGACTGGTGGTTTCCCACGCTGCCCCATTTCAAGCCGAAGTACGTGCTGTTCTACATTGCCGGCAATGACATCTACAAGAGCGACAACAGTGACTTCGACGATCTCGTCAACAACAAGCCACCCACGTGGAAGACGCGTATTCGCGAGTGCAGCGCTCTGTATCGACTCGTGAGTCTCGGCATGGGTGTGTACCAGGCGCAACACGTCCACAAGATCACCCACCGCAAGGAACCGTTTGGTTCGTGGCAATGGACGACGCAGCCGCTGGTGCAGGATCACCGGCAGCTGGTGCAGGAACGTCTCGACATCTACGGCAAGGCGGTGGCCATGCTGGCGCAGCGTACGCGCGCCATCGGCGCCACGCCCATCTTCGTGACGCAGTGCCTCAGCGTCTATCGCTTCCGTGACGACGGGCAGGTGGAAGGGCGCGCGCACACCGAGATGTACGACACCACGAAGATCAACGGGCTCGATCTGTACTACATCATGCGCGAGTTCTGGGCGGTTACCATGCAGGAGTGCGCGAAAGAGGGCGGCATCTGTCTCGACGCCGGCGACGACATCCGCTGGCAGCCGGGCGACTTCTATGACGTCATCCACAACACCCCGCAGGGCGCCGACCGGCTGGGGAAATACCTGTACCAGAACCTGAAGGACCTGCCCATCGGTACGCAGCAGGTGGCCCACTAGCTCACGGCGACAATCCCACGGCGCGCGATCTCGTGGACGGGCGAACGTTTATCCGGCCCGGTGACAGGCGATTACCGTGTCACAGCTGCGCGGCCTCCTTCGTATCCTCTCATGTGAGCGGCAGGCGGGGTGGGCGACCAGGCTGCCGCGACAGGATTTGCGGGATGCACCGTATCGACAATAGATTTCAACCGCCCCGGAGGAGCCATGAACAAGTCTCAACAAATCATGCTTGGCCTGGTTGCCGCGTTCGCCATCACCATTGCGGGCGTCGCGCACACCGCCGACAAATCGGACAAGAAGAGCACCAAAACGAAGACCGAGACCGCCATCTTTGCGGGCGGGTGCTTCTGGTGCATGGAGAAACCCTTCGATGACGTGAAGGGAGTCATCTCCACCACGTCCGGGTACACCGGCGGCACCAAGAAGAACCCCACGTATCACGAAGTGGGCTCGGGCACGACCGGTCACTGCGAGTCGATGGAAGTGGAGTTCGACCCGTCCAAGGTGACGTACGAGACGCTGCTCCAGGTGTACTGGCACAACATCGATCCCACGCAGGAAAACGGACAGTTCTGCGATCACGGGAACCAGTATCGCGCGGAGATTTTCTATCTCGACGACGCGCAGAAGGCGGCCGCGGAAGCGTCCAAGAAGGACGTCGAGAAGAAGTTCGGATTCTGCACGGTGAACATCACGCCGGCCAGCACCTTCTATCCGGCGGAGGAGTATCACCAGGACTTCTACATGAAGGATCCCGACCGCTACCACGAGTATCGCAGCGGCTGCGGACGCGACCGCCGGCTCAAGGAGCTGTGGGGGGCCGACGCGGGCATCGCGCACGCGATGAAGTAGTCACATCGAAACAGGGAAACCGGCGCGGCGACGGCTGGCGGCTCAGTGCGAGGAACTCGAGTCTGCGGCTGCCGCCGCGCTTCCTTTTTGCCGCTGGTGTTGCTGCTCATGAAACACGCCGGCCACACCCAGCAACGTGAGCGCCGAACCGGCCACCGTCCAGTGCGTGACGGGCTCGTGGATGAAGAGCGCACCCAGCAGGATGGCGATCACCGGATTGACGTAGGCGTAGGTGGTCACAATGCTCATGGGAAGCGTCTGCAATACCTTGACGAAGGACGTGAACGCGATCACCGAGCCGAAGACAATCAGATAGCTCCACGCCGCCAGCGCCTGCGGGGTGGGATGCGGCCTCGGTTCGCGCGTGATGAGCGCGGCCAGCAGCAGCGCCACCGAACCGGTCAGCAGCTGAAATGCGGCGTTGGCTTCGCCGGAAAGTGACACCGGCCGGCGCTTCTGCAGCACCATCCCCGATCCCCACAGCATCACGGCCGCGCACAGCGCGATGGCGGGGAGCACCTGGTCACGCGTGGGATTCTGCAGCACGTGATAGTTGAGCACTACGATCCCCGCCAGACCTATCAGCATGGCGGCGATCATCCGCCACGTGGGACGGCGGCGGTCGATGACCGATTCCAGGAATATCGTCCACAACGGTTGCGACCCCACCAGCACGGCGGCATAACCCGACGCCGCCCGCATCTCCGCCCACGACACCAGCCCGTTGCCGCCGAACCACAACAGCACACCCGACGCCGCGAAGATGAACACGTCGTGGCGCGTGGGCCGGATGGGTTTGCCACGCAGGATACACAGCAGCAGGAGAATGGTGCCCGCGATCATGATGCGCGTTCCCGCCATGTAGAACGGCGGAAAGCCGGATCCCTCGCGCACCGCCAGGCGGATGGCGAGGTAGGTGCTTCCCCAGACGATGTAAATGATGAAAAGGTGGACGAGACCGCGGACGTTCACCGAAGGCACCTCGTGGAAACGGCGAGTGTTAGCATAGCCTCCGGATGCTGTCCAGAGGCCAGTTGTGGCCGGAGCGGCGCTCGGCTATACTGCGTCCGGCCAACCTGATGCAGCACATTCACGGCATTACTTTCACCGACGAGCACCTGATTCCCATCTGGGAGCGCGTGCGGGCCGGCGAGCGGCTGTCTCCCGCCGACGGGCTCACCATGTTCGAGTCGCACGACCTGTCCGCGCTGGGCGGCATGGCCGACTACGTGGCGCGCGCAAAGAACGGTGAGCGTGTGCACTTTGTCATCAACGTGCACATCAACCCCACCAACATCTGTGTGCTGAATTGCAAGTTCTGCGACTACGTGCACAGCCGCAACGACGACGGCGCCTGGGAAATGACGCCGCAGGAAATCCTGGCGCACATCACACCCGAGATGCACGAAGTGCACATCGTGGGCGGGCATCATCCCGACTGGCCGTTCGAATATCACGAAAACTACATTCGCGCGATTCGCGACGCCCATCCCGATATCCAGATCAAGGCCTTCACGGCCGCCGAGATCGACTACTTTGCAAAGCGCTGGAAGTTGTCCGTCGACGAGATTCTCGACCGGCTGGTGGCGGCCGGGCTCAACTCCATGCCGGGTGGTGGCGCGGAGATCTTTTCGGCGCGGGTGGCCAGGGAACTTCGCTATACCGGCAAGGCACAGGCGGCGCGCTGGCTGGAGATTCACGCCAAAGCGCACGCCCGCGGCATCCCGTCCAACGCCACCATGCTCTACGGGCACATCGAGACCTACGCCGAGCGCGTGGAGCACCTGCGCCTCCTGCGCGAACAGCAGGACGCGAGCGGCGGCTTTCTGGCCTTCATCCCGCTGGAATACCAGGTGAGCACGGAAAAACTGGTCGCGCGTCATGCTTCGGCGCTGGAAGATCTGAAAACCATCGCGGTTTCGCGCCTCATGCTCGACAACTTCCCGCACGTGAAGGCGTACTGGATCATGCTGCAGGAAGACACGGCGGCCATCGCGCTCAACTTCGGCGCCGACGATATCGACGGAACCATTGCGAAGGAACGCATTGCGCACGCCGCGGATGCGCGCAGCCCGGGCGGTGTCACCCGCAAGCGTCTGGTGCGTCTGATTCGGGATGCGGGCAAGACGCCCGTGGAACGCGACGCGCTATATAATGACGTCAAGGTGTACGGGGAAGAGGACGTGGTGGCGGTGATGGAAGAGCGCTATCGCCCCGTGCAGCGCAGCCGCGAATCCCCCCGCGCCGGCCGTCCGCTGGACAAGTTCGCGGCGCGCTAGTTACGCAGCGAAATGAAACGCAAACTCATCATTGCGGCGCTGGCACTCGTGATCGTCATCGCGGGTGTATCCGTCTATCTGTACAACTCCATCGACTCGATCGTGAAGAACGCGATCGAGCACTTCGGCACCGAAATCTGCGGCACGAGCGTGAGCGTGGGGTCGGTGGACATCTCGCTCAAGTCGGGACGCGGCACCCTGCGCAACGTTCACGTCAGGAACCCGGACGGCTTCTCGGGCGGCAACGCCATGGAGCTGGGCGAGGTCACGGTGGAGATCAGCGTGGGTTCGCTGAACCGCGACCCCATCATTATCCAGGAGATCCGCGTGCTGGCGCCGGTGGTGAACGCCGAGATCAACGACAAGCTCGCCACCAACCTGGGCGTCATTCGGGATCACGTGGGGAACTACCAGGCCGCAGCGGCGAAGCCGGCGGGCAAACAGGACTCGGGGTTCGAAAAGCATTTTGTCATCCGCTCGTTCGTCATGGAGGAAGGCAAGATCGAGGGAGACGCCACCAGCGTGGGCGGCAAGAAGGGCGAGTTCGCGCTGCCGCCGGTGGAGCTCAGCAACGTGGGTGGCACGCGCGGATCGCGCCCTGAAGCCCTCGGCAAGGTGCTGTGCGCCGCGATGTTTGCGCGCGCGGAGAAGGCGGCGGCCGACGAGCTCAAGGCGGGCGCGGTGCACAAGCTCGAGGGAAAACTGGGAGACATCATCGGAAAATGAGAGACACTATCCGCATCGGACAGATTCCGTATCTCAACTGCGTTCTCTTCTTTCACGAGCTCAAGAACAGGGAAGGAATTCGCCTGGAGCCGCTGGTTCCGCGCGCGCTTTCCGGCGCCGCCCGGGACGCGGTGGTGGATGCGGGTCCGGTGCCGCTGGTCGACACCTGGGCGCTCGAAGAGCGCTTCATGCCCCTCGGCGACTTCTGTATCGCCACCACCGAGCGCGCACGCAGCGTGTTTTTGCTCTCGAAGCGTCCGTTCGAACAGCTCGACGGTGCAGAAATCGGCATGACCGCCGAAAGTTCCACGTCCGTGCGCCTGCTGAAGGTGCTGCTGGCCAACGCGTGGCGCGTCCGTCCGGCGCGCTTTACCGCTGTGAACCGGACCGGCAACGACGCCTTCCTGCTGATCGGCGACGAAGCCCTGATGCACCGTCGCGGTCTGCCCGATTTTCCGCACGTGGCCGACCTGGGCGAGGTGTGGAGCAAATGGACGGGACTGCCGTTCGTGTTCGCGCGCTGGGTGGTGCGCCGCGACCTTCCCGATGCGCAGCGTGAGTATCTGATCCACGCGCTCAATCAGTCGCTCGCGAGCGGGTGGTCGCAGCTCGATCGCATTGCGGCCACGTACGCGTCGGCGTTGCACATGTCGATTGCCGAGATTCGGGAGTATCTGGAAGGATTTCGTTTCGTGGCGACCGATGAGGAGCACCGGGCCATGACGAAATTTCGCACGCTCGATGCCGGGACGGGCGGCGGCAACGCGACGCCCCTGGCGCGGGAGGAAGCACGATGAAACGCGTGACCGCCATTGGCGGCATCTTCTTCAAGAGCAGGTCGCCGAAGGATCTCATGGCGTGGTATCACGAGCACCTGGGTATTCAACCCGACGACTGGGGCGGCAAGGCCTTCGAGTGGCGCGAAAGAGACAATCCGGAGCGCATCGGACAGACCGTTTTCTCGCCCTTCAAGGAAGACACGAAACACTTCGAACCCGCGACCGAGCCGTACATGTTCAACTTCCACGTCGCCGATCTGCCCGCGCTGCTGGAACAGCTGCGCCGCGAAGGCGTGCAGATTGTGGGCGACATGCAGGACTCTCCGTATGGAAAGTTCGGATGGATCATGGATCCGGAAGGTCGCAAGATCGAACTGTGGCAACCCCCCGACGCCGGCAATCCCTCCGCCGCATCTGAGGATGTGAACAGGCCCTAAGCGGCGTGGAAACCAGGATCGAACCCAAGTTCCTCACTGTGCTGCGCGAGGGCTACACGCGCAGCATGTTCACGCGCGACCTCGGCGCCGGCCTGATTGTGGGCGTGCTGGCGCTCCCGCTGGCGCTGGCGTTCGCCATTGCCTCCGGCGTCAAACCCGAGCAGGGACTCTTCACCGCCATCGTGGCCGGCTTCCTGGTTTCCGCGCTCTCCGGAAGCCGCGTGCAGATAGGCGGTCCCACCGGCGCATTCATTGTGATCGTGTACAGCGTGGTGCAGCGCTACGGCTATGACGGCCTGGCGGTGGCCACGATGCTGGCCGGCGGGCTGCTGGTGGTGATGGGTCTCACGCGCATGGGCGCGGTGATCAAGTTCATCCCGTACCCGGTGACCGTGGGATTCACCGCGGGCATTGCACTCATCATTCTCTCCTCGCAGTTGCGCGATTTCTTCGGGCTCAGCATGAACAACGTGCCCGCGGACTTCATCGAGAAGTGGTCTGCATACGCCGCGGCCATTGCCACCTACAACCTGACCGCGCTCATCGTGGGCGTGGCGACCATCCTCATTCTCGTCTACTGGGCCAGGGTCAGCCGCAAGGTGCCGAGTCCGATAGTCGCCATTCTGGTGACCACGGCGGTGGTGCAGCTGTTTCACATCCCGGTGGAGACCATTGGAAGCCGCTTTGGCAGTGTGCCGCACCGGCTGCCCGCGCCGCACATTCCGCGCGTCGATCTTGCCACCGTCCGGCTCCTGTTTTCGCCCGCGTTGTCGATTGCGTTGCTCGCGGGCATCGAATCGCTGCTCTCCGCGGTGGTGGCGGACGGTATGACCGGCCGGCGCCATCGCTCCAACACCGAGCTGGTGGCGCAGGGAGTGGCGAATATCGTCTCGCCCATCTTCGGCGGCATTCCCGCGACGGGCGCGATCGCTCGCACCGCAACCAACGTGAACAGCGGGGGACGGACGCCGATCGCCGGCATGGTGCACGCGCTGGTGCTGCTGCTCATTCTGCTCTTCTTCGGCAAATGGGCCGCGCTCGTCCCCATGGCCACGCTGGCCGGCATTCTGGTGGTGGTGGCGTACCGTATGAGCGAATGGCGCCTGGCGCTGCGCGTGTTCCGCAGCACCAAGAGCGACACCGTGGTCATGCTCACCACGTTTCTGCTGACGGTGCTGGTCGATCTCACGGTTGCGATTCAGGTGGGTGTGGTGCTGGCGGCGCTGCTGTTCATCAAGCGTATGTCGGATGTCACGCAGACGCGGGTGCTGGCCGACATGCTGGACGAAGAGGACGAGGAAGACAGCATCCGCGGCCGGCGCATTCCCGAAGGCGTGGTGGTGTTCGAAGTCAACGGACCGTTCTTCTTCGGTGCGGCCGACAAGTTCAAGAGCACGCTCAACACCGTGCGCAAGAAGCCGCGCGTCCTCATCCTGCGCATGCGCCACGTGATGACGCTCGACGCCACCGGTCTGCGCGCGCTGGAAGACGTGTACGAACGGTCGCGCCGCGATGGAACCGCGTTGATCCTGACCGGGGTGCACATGCAGCCGCTGGTGGTCATGAAACAATCCGGGTTCGCCGACCGCGTGGGCGTGGAGAACATGGCGACGTCGCTGGATGTGGCCATCCGGCTGGCCGAGGCCATTATCGCCTCTCCGGCGCGCGTGTGATAGAATGGCCGGCATGCTGGACCAGATACGAAACAAGGTGAACGCGCGCGAACGCATCACGCGCGAGGAGGGACTCTATCTTCTGCGCGAGGCGCCGCTCCTGGAGCTGGCCCCGCTGGCCATGGCGTGGCGCTGGCACCACAACCCCGAGCCCAGAGTCACCTTCGTCGTCGACACCAATCTCAACTACACCAACACCTGCGACGCGTACTGCGCGTTTTGCTCCTTCTATCGCACGCCGGGACAGGCCGGGGAGTATCACTACACCATCGAACAGATGATGGAGCAGTTTGCACAGGCGCGCGAGATGGGAGTCACCACGGTGTTGCTGCAGGGTGGACTCAACCAGGCCATCCCGTTTCAGTACTACCTCGATCTGGTGAGCGAGACGTGCAGGCGCTTCCCGGACATTCACGCACATTTCTATTCGGCGCCCGAGGTCATGAAGATGACGGAAGTATCCGGGCTGTCACTCGACCAGGTGACAGCGCGGCTCTACGACGCCGGTCTGCGTTCGATTCCCGGTGGCGGCGCCGAGGTGTTGAGCGACAGCGTGAAGGAAAAGATTTCGAAGCTGTGGCCCAAGGCGACCACCCGGGACTGGGTCGATGTGCACCGCGCCGCACACCGGGCGGGCATGCGTTCCACGGCCACCATGATGTACGGCCACGTGGAGACCGACGATGACATCATCGAGCACCTGGAGGTGGTGCGCGCGCTGCAGGATGAAACCCACGGTTTCACGGCCTTCGTCCCCTGGAGCTACAAGCGCGACCAGAACCCGCTGGCGCGTCACGTCACCATGGAAGCCGGTCCCAACCGCTATCTGCGCATCGTTGCGCTGGCGCGCATCTATCTGGACAACTTCGTGCACGTGCAGGCGTCGTGGTTCTCGGAAGGGAAGAAGACGGGTGTAGTGGCGCTGCACTTCGGCGGCGACGATTTCGGCGGCACCATCTTCGACGAGAACGTGATGCAGGAAGCCGGCTTCTACAACCGCACCACCATCGATGAGATTGCGGCGCTGATCCGCGATGCCGGCTTCACGCCGGCGCAGCGCACGACGCTGTACGACATCGTGCGCACGCTCCCCGTCACCGAGGCCAGCCCTGCATGCTGAAACGCTTCTTTTCCAGCGATGAGATATCGGTGGATTTCGGCCTGTTGCTGCTGCGCATCGGCATCGGTCTGAGCGTTGTCATTTTCCACGGATACGACAAGCTAACGGGCGGTCCCGAGAGCTGGGCCCGGATCGGCGCCAACATGGCCAATCTGCATATCACGTGGTACCCGGCGTTCTGGGGTTTCATGGCCGGCTTTGCCGAGGGTATCTGCTCATGTTTGCTGATCCTCGGCCTGCTGTTCCGCCCCGCCACGCTGCTGCTCGCGTTCACCATGTTCGTGGCCGCCATGCATCACCTGCATCTACCCGAGGGCGCACCCAATGCCGGATTCAGGGGTGCGGCGCACGCCCTGGAGCTGATGAGCGTCTACAGTTGCCTCTTCTTCACCGGCCCGGGAAAGTTCTCGCTCACTCCGCGACGATAGACCTCCCGCGCCCACACCGGTTTTGCCGGACTCGAACTCTTCTGTACCGCACCGGGGAAGCTGCGCTACGCTCGCGGTGAGGTGATGCCGCATGCCGGTAGCCGCACACATCGATCCCGCCTCGCGCATTGTGATGTTCCGGTGCAGCGGGCGCGTGATGATCAATGAAGCACGCCGCGCTTTCGATGAGATGATGACGGACCCGTCGGCTCTGCCGCACTCCCTGGCCATGTGGGATTTTCGCGGGGCCCAGATCACCGAACGCAGCGTGTCCGTCTCCGAGATTCTCGACATGCTCCAGAACCGCCACCCGGAAAAAGCGGAACGTTCGCGCGTCGCCATCCTGGTGGCCGATGAAGTTGACGCGGCGGCGTCCACAACCGTGGCCAGAAGCGTGGCGCCGCAATTGCGAGTGAAGGTGTTTTCCGACTATGCGAGCGCCACGCGCTGGCTGGGAGGCGACGACGCGTAGGCACGCCGGGGAAAATTTCCGAATTGGCCTCGCGGGGGCGAGGTGCTAGTATTCCGCCCATGAAGTCCGAGCTCAACGTGGTCCCGGGCAAGGCGATGGGAACGACGAAGACGCCCATCAGTTCTTTCATCCGGCACCACTTTCGTCATTTCAATTCCGCCGCACTGATCGACGCCGCCGACGCCTACAGGCACCACCTCGAAGGCGGCGGCAAGATGATGGTGACCCTGGCCGGCGCCATGAGCACGGCCGAACTGGGTCTCTCGCTGGCCGAGATGATCCGGCAGGGCAAGGTACACGCTATCTCGTGCACGGGCGCGAATCTGGAAGAAGACCTCTACAACCTCATCGCGCACGACTTCTACGAACGCATTCCGCACTATCGCGACCTGACGCCGCAGGAAGAGAAGCGGCTGCTCGATCGCCATCTCAACCGCGTCACCGACACCTGCATCCCCGAAGAAGAGGCCATGCGCCGCCTCGAGGCGGCGGTACTCGAGGAATGGAAGCGCGCCGACACCGCGGGAGAGCGCTTCTTCCCGCACGAATACCTGTTCAAGGTGGTGCGCAGCGGGGTTCTGAAGAAGCACTATCAGATCGATCCGAAGGATTCGTGGATCGTCGCCGCGGCGGAGAAGAATCTCCCCATGGTGGTGCCCGGGTGGGAAGACTCCACACTGGGCAACATGTTTGCGGCGTCGTGCATTCGCAACCACGTGAAGTCATCCACGGTACGTTCGGGTGTGGAATACATGGTGGAACTGGCGGCGTGGTATCAGGCCACGGCGGCCACGGCGTCGATCGGTTTCTTCCAGATCGGCGGCGGGATCGCGGGCGATTTTCCCATCTGTGTCGTTCCCATGATTCACCAGGATCTCCGCCGCGAAACGCGCGTGTGGGGGTACTTCTGTCAGATCAGCGACTCGACCACCAGCTACGGGTCGTACTCGGGCGCTGTGCCCAACGAGAAGATCACCTGGGGCAAGCTCGATGTCGATACGCCGCGGTTTGTGATCGAATCCGACGCCACCATCGTTGCCCCCCTGATGTTCGCGATCATTCTCGACTGGTAGTAGAGAACCACGACCAACGTCGCAAGACGGGATTTCATTTCCCATGCGCATTGCACCGTCGCCCGCTGTGCACCTGTGCCGGCGGTACTGGCCGCTGCTCCTCTTCGTCGCGATGGCGGCGGTGTTGGCGGCGTGCTCTTCCGGTGATCGCACCCTCGAGGCGGTCGATCCGAACGCGGTTGCGATCAATCCCACCTACGACCAGGTGCACGCCATCGTGCACAATAATTGTGAGTTCTGCCACAAAGCCGGTTCAACCGGGCGGATCTCGCCGCTCAGCAACTGCGAGGAAATTGTCGGTCTGAGCGGCGATATTCTGGCGCGCATTCAGGACAACACCATGCCGCCCAGCGCCCTGCCGCGCCTGTCCAGCGAAGACAAACTCCTCATTCAGCGCTGGGTGGAGAACGGAGCACCGGCGCCGTGCAACTGAAACGGTGGTTGCTGGTTGTGGCCGGCGTCGCGGTGGCGTGGCTGCACGTTCACGTCGCCCGGGCGGTTCCCCAGTATTCGGCGCAGGCCGGACGCGCGTGCGACACGTGCCACATTCTTCCCGACTGGGACACCCCGGCACTAGCGCATCGCAAACGGAACATGACGTGCCAGACCTGCCACGTCGATCCCGCGGGCGGCGGTATGCGCACTACGGTGGGACTGTATTATGGACGTTCCACGGTGCCGATGATCGCCACCAGCCCGCGCCCGCAGGACGACTGGGATCGCAACTTCCCGGGCGTCGGACGGCGTGACCGGCACACGCCCTACAACACCTATCTGCCCATCGGCCCGCGCAATCTCGAACAAGCCTATGCGTACCGCGATTCCCTCCACGACAGCTGGGCGTGGGGAATGCCGAAGGGGCTCACACCCGACACGCCGTGGCCGGGACGTTTCTTCGGTCTCAATCCGGATCCCATCTTCCGTCTGGGCGGCGATGCGCGCTTCGCGTATCTGGGCGCGCGCGGCCGGCCGATTTTCTTTCCGATGCAGTTCGACGTGCACGCCGCCCTGCATCCCGTGCACCACGCCACGCTGCTCGCCAATGTGGGCGCGCGCGGACGCCCGAGCGGGTATTCCGACACCATCGACGATTCGCACACACCGTATTTCCGCGAGCTGTTTGCCATGACCAGCGAGTGGCCCTACCAGACCTACGCCAAGGCGGGACGGTTCGTGCCCTCGTTCGGGTTGCGCCTCGACGACCACACCAACCGCACGCGGCGCGAGTTCGAACTGGACGGATCGCTGCCGGATTCGCGCGTGCTGGGTGTGGAAGTGGGAGCGGTGGCGGCCTATCCCTTCATTCAGGCGTCGTACTTCAAGATGAAATCGAAATATGTCGAACCCGATCCGTGGAACATCTTTGATGTCGACGATGGGTGGGGCACCGCCGTGAATTTCGGATGGCGCGACCTGGGATGGTCGATCGGCGCAAGCGCCATGGCGCGACGGCGTCCTCTCGATGAGGGCGGTGACACGGATACTTACGGAGTCTACGGCTCCATCAATCCGTGGTACTTCTGGCAACGTGTTCCGCTCACCCTGCAGGGTGAATTCGATACCGGCACCCAGCAGCGTGCCAGCGGTCTGCGCGCGCACAAGCGGGCGGCCTACGCGGAGCTGGACTGGCCTGCCTGGAACGGTATCAATTTTCTGCTCGCGTACGACTGGGCCGATCCGGATCGCGATGTGATCGACGACGAAAGCAGCCGCTATCAGGTGGGTGGCCAGCTGACCGTTTATCCGGGCGTGACACTGGACGGACGGCTGCGCTATCTCCGTGTAACCACACCAGCTGGGGACGGGTCGGATCTTTTTGTTCAACTCCATCTCTGGTTCTGATCTTGCTAACAGTTGTCAGTTCCCAAACAGGGATGATAGTGTGACGTCAAATTTCCGGTTGGTTCTTTTGACGACCGTGGAGGCATTTGCATGAAGAAGATCACGACCAGCGTACTCGTTCTCGCCCTCGCGACATCCAGCCTGAGCTGCGCGTCGATGTCCAACACCCAGAAGGGCGCGGCGGGTGGCGCGGCGGCCGGCGGCGCGATCGGCGCCGTCATCGGACACCAGTCCGGCAACACGGCGGTGGGCGCCATTATCGGCGC
>DASRYI010000029.1:0-9832 GCA_035687255.1 Candidatus Krumholzibacteriia bacterium
GCGTCTATCGCTCCGCCGACCGCGTGCCCATTCTCTGCTACCACTATGTGCGCCCGCCGGGCGGGCCGCTGCAGCTGGTGCGCGTGTTCGGCTACGTGGTGCTGAGCCTGCCGCTGATGGACGACTCCGAACTGTGGAAGGTAACCCGGCGCGGGTTCGAACAGCAGATGAAGTACCTGGTTACGCGTGGATACCACACCGTCACGTTGGATGAGGTTCACGAATGGGAGATGGGGCGGCGCAACCTGCCCGCAAAATCCGTGGTGCTCACCTTCGACGACGGCGAAGAGAGCGCCTACGACTATGTCTATCCCGTGCTCGAGAAGTACGGGCTCAAGGCCACCATGTTCGTGGTGACGTCGCGCGTCGGCACGCGGTGGAACGGCATGCAGTGTGTCGACTGGAAACAGCTGCGCGAAATGCAGCGCAGCGGTCTGGTGGACATCGAATCCCACACCCACGACCTGCATTACAAGGTGGGCGCGGGCAGCCAGCCGTGTCCGGTCTATCTCGCGCAGGCTGACGACCCCACCCAGCGCGCGGGTGAATACCGGACCATCTTCGAAGATCTGTCGCGTTCGCGCGTGACCATCGAAAAGCAGATCGGACGCACACCGCACTTCCTGGCGTGGCCCTACGGATTCGGCAACGCCGCGGTGGACCAGCTGGCAATCGATGCCGGGTTCACGCGCACACTTTCCCTGCGCGCCCGCCCCAACCGGCCGGTTGGAATCGGCGGCCGCATCCTCGCGGCCGACACCGAACGCTTCGAAATGCCCCGCTATACCGTCACCGCCCGCACTTCGTTGCGCGACTTCCACGCCATGCTCGACGGCACCTTCGATCCCACGCGTTGAACCGCTCCACCGGCCGGCCGGTGGCACATTCCTTGCCTGCTACGCCCCCGTCATCTACGCGCGCCATGCGCCGGGGGGAAGATTTTTCATGTCGAACACGATTCCGCAGCCGAACACCGATGCCGCCTCCATGGGTGGCGTGCAGGTTCGCATCAATCGCAGCTCCTATATGAACTGGTCACTGCTGGTGATCGTGGTTCTGCTGATCGCCATCAGCCTGGCGTCCGTTCTCCCTCCCGTACTGAGCAGCCGGATATCCGAATTCTGGATCTTCTCCAAGCCGCAGATGCTGGTGATCGCGGGCCTCACACTGGCGCTGCTGCTGCTGGCCGGACTGGCGCACCAGATGCGCTATCTGAAGGCATTGCGCGCGCAGTTCGCGGCGATTCAACAGCAGGAACGCGAACAGGCGGAGCGGCACACCGCGCGCCTCTACGCCCTCTTGAACATGGGCCGCGTGATGGTCTCACAGAGCGATCTTCAGACCGTTTTCGATTCGATTACCAAACTGTGCTGCGAGGCGTTCGGCTGCGACCAGTCGTCGCTGATGATTCTCGACAAGGATGCCGAGGTCCTGGAGGTCCGGGCGGCGAGCGGCAAGGATATTCCGGAGGGCATGCTGGGTGCGCGCCAGCCCGTGGGCCGCGGTATTTCCGGCTGGGTGGCACAGAGGCGTGAACCGTTGCTGCTGACACCCATGCAGACTCCGATTCCCGGCCTCGAGTTCAAGAAGAAGGACGTGATCGCCGCCATGGTGGTCCCCGTCATTCTGCGCGACGAACTGGTGGGCGTACTCAACGTCAGTGCGCGCTCCAGTCACGTCGAGTTCAACAGCGACGATCTGCGCGCCATGCAGGCCTTCGCGGAAAATGTCGGTGCGGCGGTGCGCCACGCGGAACACGCGGAATGGATGCGTGCCACCATTCGCAAGTTGCAGGAGCAGAAAGAACGCGGCGCACACGGCGCCGCCCATCCGGTCACGCCGTCCGCCGGCGGAACCGACGGCGCGGCCTAGTACAGGCTCTGATTCCAGCCCCCGTCCACCCGCATGGTCACTCCCGTGACGTAGCTCGCGCGTTCCGATCCCAGAAACGCAACCACGGCGGCCAGTTCTTCCGGGCGTCCCAGCCGTTGCGCGGGAATCACGCGCTCCCAATCCGCGAACACATCATCCATTTCCCGGCTCTGCGTGGTGGCGGTGTGTTCCGCCAGTTCGTCCAGACGCTCGGTGCGGGCGTACCCGGTCGCGATGTTGTTCACGGTGATGCCCTCGCGCGCGAGATCGTTGGCGAGGGTGCGCGCATACCCCACCACACCCAGGCGCAGCGTGTTCGAGATCACGAGACTCGACCGGGGCTGCTTCACCGTAAGCGAGAGCAGGTTGACGATCCGTCCCCACGCGTTGCGACGCATGTGGGGCACCGCCGCCTTCATCATGGCGATGGGCGCCATCATGGTGGCGTCGATGTTGGCGCGCAATGTCTCCATGGAGACCTGATCGAACGATCCCGGCGGTGGTCCGCCGCAATTGGTGACGAGAATATCCAGCCGCCCCAGTACCGACGCGGACTCATCCACGAAGCGCCGGCACTCGTCGTCACTCGAGAGATCGACCGTCATGGCATGCACGCGCGCGCCAGGCACCGCCGCCAGCAACTGTTTCTCGGCATCGCGAATATTGCTTTGGTTGTGCGAGCAGATAGCCACCGCCGCACCCTCACGCGCGAATTCGAGTGCACACGCAAACCCCAGTCCCTTGCTGGATGCCGCGATGACAGCCATGCGTCCCTTGACTCCCAAGTCCATGTGGTTTCTCCTTGTTCCCGGTAATTGCTCCCGCCGCATCGGGCCCGGCGTCGCCGTGGACAATCGCCTCCGCGATCGGTTATACTCTTTTCACGGACGATCCCAAGAGAAAGCCGCGTCCGTCCGCAGCTTCATGCAGATGCCGCGGCCCGATGACAGGTTCTGTCTCCCAGGAGTAGACACCCCAATGAGCTTCATCCGCGACGCCAAGAGCCGCTTGTCCATTTTTGGTGAGCTCTGGGCATTCATGAAAGTCCGCAAGAAGTGGTGGCTTGGCCCCATCATGATTTTCTTGCTGCTGCTCGGCGTGCTGATCATCTTCACGGAAGGATCCGCGCTGGCACCATTCATCTACGCTTTGTTCTAGGTCCGCTGCGAGGCAGTGCGCCAGGGTCCACGGGCGGCGACTTCGGTCGTCGCCCGTTTGGTTTTTCAGTACTCGATGCCGCGCTGGGCGTAGATCCCGCGGTGAAACGGGTGCTTGATCTCACGCATCTCCGTGACGAGGTCGGCAAGATCGATCAGATCGGGATGCGCGTCCCGTCCCGTAAGAATGATGTGCATGTCGGCCGGCTTCTTGCGCAGTGCGTCGATCACCACGCGAATGTCCAGATAGCCGTACGCAATGGCGTTGTTGATCTCATCGAAGATGAGCAGATCGTGCTCGTTTTTCTCGATGGCCTCGCGGCATGAGTCCCATGTCTTCCCCGCAACCGCGATGTCCCGGTCGCGGTCCTTCGTCTCCCATGTGAAGCCCTCGCCCATGGGAACGATTTCGAAGCCCAGCTGCTTCGCCGCGTGCAGCTCACCGTAATCCCACGACCCCTTGATGAACTGGATCATCTTCACCTTGAAGCCGACACCGACGGCGCGAAACGCAGTGCCCAGCGCGGCCGTGGTCTTGCCCTTGCCGTTACCGGTGTTGACGATGATGAGGCCTTGCCGCCGGCCTTTGGGATTCTTCTTCTCGGTGAAACTCATGGGAGAGCCTGTATTCAGGGTTGTATCGCGGAACAGCGAGTCCTAAAATAGCACTGCTACGCCACGCGCACAAGCGCGCCCTGGCGCGCACGATTTTCGCCATGCGCACCGTCTACCTGGACAACAACGCAACCACCGCGGTGATTCCGGCCGTGTTCGAGGCCATGCGGCCGTTCTACACCGAACACTACGGCAACCCGTCGAGCGGACATCACCTGGGCGATCAGCCCGCCTCCGCCGTGCGCGCTGCCCGTTCGCGCATTGCCGCGTTTCTGGGCTGCGCCGATACCGAGATCATCTTCACCGGCGGCGGCACCGAGGCGGACAACCTTGCGATTCGCGGCATTGTCGAAGCAGCGCGCGGCAAGCGCCATATCATTACTTCCGCGGTGGAACATTCGGCGGTGCTCAATCCCGTGAGGCAGCTGGAGTCGAAGGGCTACCGCGTGACCGTGCTGGGTGTGGACCACGACGGACACGTGGATCTGGACGCGCTGCGCAACGCTCTCGACGACGAGACCGCGCTGGTGTCCGTGATGTTTGCCAACAACGAGACCGGCGTCATGCATCCCATTGCCGAGATCGCGCAGCTCGCGCACGCGCGCGGGGTTCCCCTGCACATCGACGCCGTTCAGGGCGTGGGCAAGGTGCCGGTTCGCATCGATGAGCTGGGTGCGGATCTGGTGTCCCTCTCCGCGCACAAGTTTCACGGACCGAAGGGCGTGGGCGCGCTGGTGGTGAAGAAGGGGACGCGCTGGATGCCCACGTTTCTGGGAGGCAGCCAGGAGCGCGGGCGCCGGCCCGGCACCGAGAACGTGGCGGGCATCGTGGCCATGGCCGCCGCGTGCGACTACGCGCAGAATCATTTCAGGCATTACGACACGGTGGTGCGGGCGCTGCGTGACCGCTTTGAGTCCAACCTGTCGGCGTCGATTCCGGATGTGTTCGTCAACGGCCAGGCCAGCAACCGGATTCCCAACACATCCAACATGGGATTTCCCGGACTGGATGCTCACGCCCTGCTGGTGCGTCTCGACGAGGTGGGCATCTGCGCGTCGGCGGGTTCGGCCTGCCATTCCGGGGCCACCACGCCCTCCCACGTCCTGGTCGCGATGGGCCTCACGCCGGCCGAGGCAACCTGTTGT
Organism: Candidatus Krumholzibacteriia bacterium; assembly: GCA_035687255.1. GTDB lineage: Bacteria > Krumholzibacteriota > Krumholzibacteriia > WVZY01 > JAKEHA01 > JAKEHA01. The sequence continues at coordinate 4,790 of DASRYI010000029.1, forward strand.
ATCCGCTTTTCTCTCAGTACGATGACCACGGACGAGGACATCGCCTACTGTACCGATCAGATCCCCCGAATCGTCCAGCAGATGCGCCGCAATTTCATCTCCGCTTAATCCTGCATTCACATCCCGCGCGTAAAGTTTGCGCGTCGTCGGACCACAGTCAGGCCATTTTATGGATTTGATCCGGCGGCGCGGGTACAGCGTGTTGACCGAACCATCAATCCAGCCCGCGTCTCCGGATCGCAAAGATTCCCTCCGCGGGCACTCCAGGGGCCCGCACTGAACCGCGAAATCCAGAGCCCACCTTCCCAGGCACCATGAAGGCCTTTCCTGCCGGAAAGGCCTTTGTTTTTTGGATCGCGAAAATTGCCGGGCGGAACTTATCCCGTGCGACTCCCGATCAGGCGCAGGATGCGCGCGGCCAGTTGATCCGTGGATGCGCGCGCGTCGAGCACCAGTGTCGCGTGTTCGCGCGTGGGATGAATGTGCTGGTCGTACATGGGACGCACGGTGCGCTCGTATTGATAGATCACCGCCGTCCGTGAACGCCCGCGCTCGCGTGTGTCGCGTTCGATGCGACGCTCCAGGCACACGGCGTGATCGAGAGAAAGAAACACCGACGTCGTGAACAGCTTGCGCAGCTCCGGCCAGTACAGCGCATAGATTCCCTCCACGATGACGCTGGGCAGGGGTGGTACGGTGCGGCGTACGGGCGCGCGTTCGTGGGTGCGGTAATCGTAGATGGGCTGCTGGATGGGGACGCCCGCCATCAGCTGTTTCAGCTGGTCGACCGCAAGGTGATGCTCGAATGCGCCGGGCACATCGACATTGATATTCTCTTCGGGAACCCCGCGCTGGTCTTTGTAATAGGAGTCGAGCGCCATGACCACGGCGCCCCCGGGAATGGTCTGCGCGAGCACGTTGGCGAGCGTGGTCTTGCCCGAGCCCGAGGGACCGGCAATCGCCACGACGGTGGTGCAGGGGGCCGACTGCATGGCGCAATCCTACCACGTGTGATAGCATGGGCCCATGTCGATGCACGGTTCGGCATCGGGCGGGCGTGGCCCGGTGTTTTCCCGGTGGGGAGAAGGACATCTCTCTGGCGGGAACCGTCGTATCCGGCTGGCAACCGCGCTCCTCGCCATCGTCCTCGTGATCCTGATCGGATTCGGGCTCTCGCGGGGACGCCGCGTGGCCCAGTGGGCGCCCCTGTCCGTGGTCAGTACGCACGAGCCCCTGCAGGAGCTGCCGTTGCGCGTGGCCCACGGCGAAGAGCCCGTCGAGCCGGCCCATACCTACGATGCGGTGCTCGATCTCAGGTCGATCAAGCGCATTGTGTTGGGCATCGATCTCGACTACGTCCCCAAGGGGCTCGATCACTATGACGCGGTCCTGCGCGCTTCGGGCGGCGCCGAACGCTTCCGCAGCCGCATCGACAACGACTATTTCCGCGAGGGGCGCTGCATGCTGCGCCTGTTCGCAAAACGCTTCCCCGCGGGGGACTACACCCTCGATATCGAGGGGTTCGACCCCGGCTCGAGCGACGGACGTATTGTGGCATCATCCTGGTTTCAAATACTGCGCTGATCACCATGAAAACACTTTCCATCGGCCATAGTCCCGACGCGGACGACGCCTTCATGTTCTACGGACTCGCTTCCGAGCGCGTCCGCATCGAGGGATACACCATCGATCACGTGATGGAAGACATCGAGACGCTCAACCGGCGCGCGCGCCGCGGCGAGCTCGACGTCACCGCCATCTCCGCCGCCGCCTACCCCGAGGTGGCGCATCTCTACCGCATCATGTCGTGCGGCGCATCGGTCGGGCGCAAGTACGGCCCCATTGTGCTGGCGCGCGAACCGCTTCCTCTGGAAGCGCTGGCGGGGCGGCGCATCGCCGTGCCCGGCGCCCAGACCACGGCGTACCTGCTGCTGCGCCTCTACGTGCCCGCTCCCTTCACGCCCGTGATGATGGACTTCGACCACGTGATGGAAGCGGTCGCCAGCGGCGAAACCGACGCGGGTGTGATCATCCACGAAGGCCAGCTCACCTGGCAGACCACGGGGCTGCACCGCATCCTCGACCTCGGTGAAGCCTGGATGGAAGACACCGCGCTGCCCATCCCGCTGGGCCTCGACGTGATCCGCCGCGGTCTCGACGACGCGCTCATGACGCGCGTTGCCTCCGCACTCAAAGAAAGCATCGTGCTGGCGCGCACCGATGAGGACGCGGCCGTCGACTACGCCATGCAGTTCGGCCGCGGGCTCGACCGGAAAACCTGCCAGGAGTTCGTGCGCATGTACGTGAACGCGGACACGGTTGACATGGGCGACGAGGGCGCCCGGGCGCTGGCCGCTCTCTATGGCCGGGCCCGGGACCGGGGCATTCTTCACGCCACCCCCAACCTGGATATCCTTCAGGTCTAACTAACTGTATCTATTTTCGTTAGCCATTCCCGGCAAAGATTTCCCATTGCCGAAATGATATCATATTGATATGCTATTGCTATCTTTGTCTCCCAGGAGGAATTTCCCATGGTCACACATGAGATCGAACGTAAGGCACTCAACGGTTGGTTCATGATCACGCTGCTGCTGCTGGCCGGTATCGCGCTGGGTGTCGCTCTCAAGGAAATCGTCCACGCCCCATTCCTCAACATGCTGGCGCTGGTCGCGTGGGTCCTGGCCGTGCTGGTGTGGGCCATCATGCTGGGCGGCTTCTTCACGCTGCAGCCCAACATGGCCGCCGCGCTCACGTTGTTTGGCAAGTACACCGGCACCGTCAAGGAGAACGGGTTCCACTGGGCCAATCCGTTTCTCCAGAAAGCCAAGGTGTCGCTGCGCGCGCGCAATCTCAACAACGAACGAATCAAAGTGAACGATTCGCGCGGCAATCCCATTGAGATTGCGGCCGTGATCGTGTGGCGCGTGACCGACACCGCTCAGGCTCTCTATGACGTCGATGAGTTCGTGCACTACGTGAGTGTGCAGAGCGAGTCGGCGCTGCGCCATCTCGCGAGTGCGTATCCCTACGACACCACTGAAGACGGCCAGCTTTCGCTGCGCGGAAGTATGGATGAAGTATCCGCAACGCTCACCAAGGAGCTGCAGGAGCGCGTCAGCAAGTCGGGCGTGAAGATCGAAGAGGCGCGGCTCTCGCACCTGGCGTACGCGCCCGAAATCGCGTCTGCCATGCTGCAGCGCCAGCAGGCCGAAGCCATCGTGGCGGCGCGCAGTCGCATCGTGGATGGCGCCGTGGGCATGGTGGAGATGGCCCTGCAGCGCCTCGACGCCAGCAGTGCGGTGCAACTCGATGACGAGAAGCGCGCCGCGATGGTGAGCAATCTGCTGGTGGTGCTGTGCGGCGACCGCTCGGCGCAGCCCGTCGTCAACACCGGAACGCTGTACCAGTAGGAGTATCGTGGCTGACCGGAAATCATTTCTCATCCGCCTGCCCGCGGAAGTGCTCGATGAGCTCAACCGCTGGGCCAAGGATGATCTGCGCAGTCTGAACGGTCAGATCGAATTCCTCCTGCGCGACGCGCTGCGCAAACGTCGCGGGAAGGATCTCCGGCCGCCCGGCGACGAAAAGCCGGCGTAAGAAAGTGAGGCCCGGTCAACGCGAGATGACCGGGCCTCTTCGTCTCGAAAACCGCGAGCCCTACTTCAGTTTTACCAGCTTCTGCATCAGCGAGCTCTGACCGGCCTCGAGCCGGGCAAGATAGACACCCGCCGCGACCGCGTATCCGTGAACGTCGCGCATGTCCCAGGTCCCGTCCACCATCCCAATATGCCGCAAAGCGGCGGATGGATACCGCGCTGGATGTCGGCGGAATCTTGCCGTTCGTCCTGATTCGGGGGCGCGGGGCGGGGGACCGGGAACGGGCTAGAACACGTGGGGATGGGTGCGCGCCGAATCCATGGCGTGACGTGTGCGGCGGGCAGCGTCTTCGATGTGGTTGATGGTGAAATCCTTGGAGAACACCTCGGAACCCACGCCCACCGCCACCGCACCCGCCTGGACGTAGTCCACGATGGTGTCGGCGGTGATGCCGTTGGTGGGAACCAGCGGAATCCCGGGGAGCGGCCCGCGCACGGCGCGGATGTAGGCCGCGCCGCCCAGGCATGCGGCCGGGAATACCTTGATCAGGCGCGCGCCATGGCGGTGCGCGGCCAGAATCTCCGTGGGGGTGGACGTACCGGGGACCGCCAGCAGTCCCAGGCGATGGGCCTCGTCGACCACGTCGGGATCGAAAACCGGAGAGAGCACAAAGCGGCCGCCGGCGTTGGCAACGTCGCGCACATCCTTCACGGTGAGCACGGTGCCGCCTCCGGGAATCGCCAGCCCATCGCGGCCGAAATGCGCGATCGCATCAATCGCCCCCGGCGTGGTGAGCGTGATCTCCAGCACCTTGAGGCCGCCGCGCAGGGCGGCTTCGCAGGCTTCGACAAGCGGTGTGTCGGCCCCCAGGCGCACACAAAGAAACACACCGTCCGCGAGCACATCGCGGACGGTGCGTTCTATCGATTCGTTTGCGTTCATGCAGAATGAACGGCTCTACCCGTTCGCCTGTTTCTCCGCGGCCTTCTTGAGCTTGTCGTTGGCATAGATGGCAACTTCGACGCGGCGGTTGGCGGCCCGGCCATCCGCGGTGCTGTTGTCCGCGATGGGCTGCGACTCACCGTACCCCATGGTGGTGAAGCGCGTCTCCATCACTTTCTGGCCGGCCAGGTAGTTGGCCACCGACTGCGCACGCAGCCTGGACAGCTCGAGGTTCCACTCCTCGCTGCCGGTGGAATCGGTGTGGCCTTCCAGCAGGATGTTGGTGTCGGGATACTTGTTCAGAATCCCGGCCAGCCTGGTGAGATTGTCACGGCTGGCCTGCTTGAGCTCGGCCTTGTTCACGTCGAAGAGAATGCCCGAATCGAACGTGATCTTGATGCCCTCGCCGATGCGCTCGATCTTGGCGCCTTCGAGGTCGCGCTGCATCTCCGCCGCCTGCTTGTCCATGTAGTTGCCGATAACTGCGCCCGCCGCGCCACC
>DASRYI010000030.1:0-3053 GCA_035687255.1 Candidatus Krumholzibacteriia bacterium
GATTCTTGTGACCCACCGCAACGAGCCGCTTTCCGCCATCCGCGACCACATCGTGAAGACCGTCGAAGGCTTTCTGGCCGGCGGTCCGGCATCGGACGATGTCACGCTGGTGATGTTGCGCCGCGCCGCGGCGTCGAAGAACGACACCGGTCCGATTACGTCCGTCCCCGGCGCCTAGCCCCGCATTCCTCCCGATCGTGATACAATGACGGGGCGCCTCAGCCGCGGATGGAGGTGTCTCGTGAAGTCCATCTCCCTGCTAGTGAGCCTTCTGATTCTGATGGGCGGCGTGATCCGGCCCGCGAAGGCTCAAGTTCCATACCTTCGGATATACTCCAGCGACAAATATGACCGGAGTTGTATCACCTGTCCTCCTCTGAACACGTTGGTCCACCTGTATGTCGTGCTGGAAGGTTGGACCGAACCCTTCTCCGCCATCGACTTCACGATAGATTATGGAGAAGGCCTGTACTGGGCATGGGACGACCTCGCGTATCCCGATGGCACGGTGACGATCGGCTATTCGCCGACGGGGATTGCCATCGCGTGGGGAACGTGTTGCCTGCCGGACCCGTCCTCCGGGGAGACCCTCGTGCTCAAGCCTGTGGTTCTCGGGACGCCCTGGTGCGTTCCCAACACTCCGGTGAAGGTGAAGGGATACGGGTACGGCACTCCCGCCATCGAGAAACCGTATCCGACGGTCGTCCGCTATCCCGACCTCACGGAAGTATCGGTTTACGGACTGGACTCGTACATCTGTCCGCCGATCGCCGTCGAGCCCACCACCTGGGGTGCGGTCAAGGCGCTGTACCGGCGCTGAGCGCCGGGAGTACAATTTCTCTGAATAAGCAGCCGCGACTGGGGGCAGTTCCCATGTCTCGAATCACGTTCGGCTCTTTCCTCTGTCTCTGCATGCTGGTCATGTCCGCCGGAGCGGCGGTGGTGGAGATTCCGCTGCCGGGGCTTCTCGGTACCTACCCCGTCTCTGAGACCAGTCAAACCCGTACCGTGTCTTTCCTGTTGCCGGCGCCTCCCCTCTCCATCCAGGGCGCGTGGTTTCGCATTGCGGGCACGACGGAAGTCGGAACCATTCTTTGTGACGGCATCGTCGACGTGTGGCCGACGTTCGCGTGGGCATACATGTATGACGGCACACCCGCTCTGGTCTGGGGCACCGACGAAACCCTGCCGTGGAGCGCCGGCCCGTTTGCATGGACGGCCGCGTTTCGTGCCTTTCCGCCGTCCGGTCCCACCTGGAGCTTCCTGCTGGATGGCGCGGCCGACATCTCTCTGAGTGGAGGGCCCGCCGGGTTCGTCGATATCTGCACGCCGACATCGCCCGCACCCACGATCACGGTCACGGAGGCGGTGCTCATCGTCGACGGAGATTTTCCGATCGCGGTGCAGACCTCGACGTGGGGCGCGATCAAGGCGTTGTATCGTTGAAAGGAAAACGGCGCGCGCGATCATCCACGTCGCACGCGCCGCTGCAGTTCGCCGCCCGGTCGGGAGGTGAATTCTAGAACCAGAATCGGGCCCCGATGGCGCCTTCCAGGTCGAAGTCCGAATCCGGCGTCAGGTCCAGAATGGGGACGATCTCCGCAAAGATATCGAACGGGTAGTTGGTGATCAGGTAATCCAGCCCGATCGGGAAGCGGATCCCAAACACGTCGTCGGCGTGTTCGTAGAAAATGAAGCGCGCACCGACTCCGAAGTACAGCGGCATTTCGTCGCCGTTCTTCAGGTCGAAGAGCCCGTAGCGGTGCCACAGATAGTCGCCCTGGAGATGCATTTCATTCGCTCCCGACAGCGACCACGCCAGGCCGAACTCCAGCGCATTGGTGTTGTTCATGAAGAACTTGGCGTCGAGGCCGGTCGGTTCTCCGATGATGAAGCCGACGCCGGCGTGCTTGGTTTTGCCCTGGGCCATCACGGGAGCAGCGACGGCAAGCGCGAACGCAGCGGCCAGGCTGAAAATAATGAAACGGTTCATGATACCTCCTCGACTGGAACTCGCACGGGAGTTCCCGTATATTACTGCGTGGTTCATGGCGCGGGCCGGGTGACGCCGAACCGGGGCCATCATAAGAGGCAAACCCAGAATTCGGCAATCATTAGATTGAGCGTTTCCGATCGAACAAACGACGTTCACGGAGGATTGATCGATGTTTTTTGACCCCATGTACTGGCTGATCATTGGAATCGGGATGGTGCTTTCCATCTGGGCCAGTATGAAGACCAAAGGGACCTTTCACAAGTTCAGCCAGTACACGACGCAGTCCCGCATGACGGGCGCGCAGGTGGCGGAGGCCATTTTGCGCGACGCGCACATCACCGGCGTCCAGATTGTCCCCATCCCGGGCAACCTGACCGATCACTACGATCCCCGCAGCAAAGTGTTGCGGCTGAGCGAGGGCGTGTATGGCAGCACCAGCATGTCGGCGGCGGGCGTGGCCGCGCACGAAGTGGGGCACGCCATTCAGCACGCGCAGAATTATGCGCCGCTCAAGTTCCGCTCGGCCTGGGTGCCGGTGGCCAATGTCGGCGGCGGGATTTCCATTTTCATCCTGATCGCGGCCGCCATGCTGGGCGGCGCCGCCACCGTGCTGGGCTCGAAGCTGGCGCTGGCGGGTGTGGTGCTGTTCGCCACCACCACGTTGTTCACGCTGGTGACACTGCCCGTCGAGTTCGACGCCAGCCATCGCGCGCTGGCGATGCTCAAGCGGGGCGGCTACCTGACGCCGGAGGAGCAGAGGGGTGCGAAGAGCGTGCTCGATGCCGCCGCCCTCACCTACGTGGCGGCCTTCGTGAGTTCGGCGCTGACGCTCTTCTACTGGGCAATGCGGCTGGGATTGCTGGGCGGCCGCCGCAGCGACTAGCCCTCCGGCGACATTTCGCGAGGAAGCCCGGGCGCACCGATCGTCCGGGCTTCTGTGCCATATGTCTCCCGCACTTTCGCATCCGGCGCGCGCGTATTATTCTTCGGCAAGCTGCCCCCGTCACGCAGATCGAAGGTGCAATGCATGCAACTCAGACGCGTCATCTCGATAGCC
>DASRYI010000031.1:0-21511 GCA_035687255.1 Candidatus Krumholzibacteriia bacterium
GGTACGCATTCTTCCCGTACGCGGCGACTATTACACGCTCTCGGCGCGCGCCGCATCCGGCGTGCGCGCGCTGGTGTACCCGGTGCCCGATCCGGCGTATCCGTTTCTCGGGGTGCACTTCACACGCACCATCCACGATGACGTTCATGCGGGCCCCAACGCCGTGCTGGCGCTGGCGCGCGAGGGATACCGGCGCAGAGATTTTTCGCCGCGCGATGTACGCGAGATGCTCGCGTTTCCGGGGTTCTATCGCATGGCGGGTGCCAACGCCCTGACCGGGATCACGGAGGGCTGGCGTGACGTCTCGCGCCGGGCCTTTGCAGCGTCGCTGCGCCGCTACATTCCCGACATCGCCGACGAGGACCTGTCATTCGGGCCCTCCGGTGTTCGGGCACAGGCGCTGGACATTCGCGGCCGCTTTCTCGACGACTTCGACTTCGCGGGATCCGGTCGCGTGCTGCACGTGCGCAACGCTCCCTCCCCCGCCGCCACGGCATCGCTGGCCATCGGGACGCACCTGGTGGCTGAAGCGGAGCGACGTTTCGATTGCATGCAAAGCCGATGACCCGGCGTGAGTGGGGACCACGCCGGGTCTCTGGCAGGAATCTGCTGTCGAGTGCCTAGCTCGTCTTCTTTTTCTGGAAGTCGGAGTTGGTCACAACCATGCCCATTGCCTTCGCGGGCGTGTCGAGTTTCAGGCGTGACGGATAGTTGGTGCCGTCCGGAAGCAGCGCCATGTCGGCGTTGAGCTTCACCGCATCTTTCGCGGTTGCCATGTAGCTGGACACATCCATCGAGATGATCTGGTGTGTAGCCGGGTTGACTTCGAGCGAGAGATCGTCACCGGTTTTCTCGTAATCCTTGAAGTCCAGTCTCACCCGCTGTCCCGATTCTTCGGGCGTTGAGGTCATGTGACCGGCGGCTTTGCACTTCTCGAGCCGGGCCGGATCGGGCGGAACATAGCTGCGCGCCAGAGCGATCGCGCTGTGCATGTAAGCCTGATACTCGTTCGGTTTGGCTTTTGCAGACGCCGTCTTGTGCGTGGACTTTTCCCTGGCCGCCGCCCCCTCCGGGGTCTTGATCAGTTTGCCGGCGGCGTCATAGGCGCACGAGTTGACGGTCGTTGCCTTGTCCACGCCCTTGTAGCTGACCACCGCGGTTTCCTTCCACTCATAAGCATGCAGGTTCTTGCGGTTTTCCGTCAGACTCTGCCGGATAGCGGTCAGTTCGTCGCTGCCGGGCGACATGCTGGCGGGTACTCCCGCCGGCGCGCTGCTCGGCGCTGACGCGTGGACGGCGTGTGCGCCCGACGTGTGCGTCGTCGCATGCTGGTGCGCCGTGGTTGTGGTGGCACCGTGGGAATAAGTTGCACCGGCCACCAGCGCCAGTACACCCGCCACCAGCGAGATACTACGAATGGTATTCATACAGCAAACCTCCTTGGGTCCAGTCATGCGTCCGCGCGAAACGCTGCGGGGGAACTGGACAATGCTGCGTTCTCAAGATGAGGAACACGGAAGACGAACGGCGGTTCCCGAAAATTGTGGGCGTTTGTTTTCTGCAAACCAACGCGGGAGGTGCAGTCGGGTAGAGACACCGCACTGCCAATATCGGTCTTTGCTGTCTGATTTCACGGTGAAGCCGGGGCGATACTTCACCATCCTATCGTTCCTGCGCCGACCTATTTGAGGAGCATCATCTTGCGAACCTGAGTGTCGCTTCCAGCCACCAGCTTGCAGAAGTAGATACCACTCGAAACCGAAGTCCCCTGGTCGTCACGGCCATCCCATTTCACTTCGATGCCGTCGGACCGGGGCGACTGAAATCCATTCACCAGGGTTCTGACGCGCTGGCCGCGGCTGTCGTAGACAACCAGTGACACCGTACCCGCGGACTTGATGAAGAACCGAATCGCAGTGTCGGGGTTGAACGGGTTGGGATAGTTCTGCTCGAGCAGCGTGCCAACGCCGCCCGGTCCCGGTTTGACCGCTACCGGGTCGCTCACGAGAACACCCATGTCCTGGAGAATCTTCGAGAGGAAGTAGTCGCGCGTGGGCACTCCCCCGCTCATCGACGTGCGTGCAGGGCCCACCGGAACGCCCAGGACGGTTCCGATGCGCTTGTAGGCCACCGTCGACATGAACGTCGTGATGGGATCGTTGTTTGCGGTGGTCACCCCCTTGTTTCTCACCACGGCACAGTACGCGGTGCCCAGATTTTCAAAGGTCATTTCGCACTCGGTATCCACCGAAACTCCGCTGATAACGTCGAAGCAGTATCCGTCGGACATCGCCGGAAACGACCATGGTGTACCGATGGGAAAGGGTGGTCCCTGGAAGATCGTGTTGGGCATGTAGCCGATAATCGTCGGATTCACCGCAATGCCCAGGTGGCACGGGAGACCCGTCCCGGGTTGGGGCAAATACACCGTGCGGAAGAGTACCGCACTGGGTGAACCATTGATGATGGACTTGCTGAGCTGTTCGAACACGTTGTTGCCTTCGATCAGCAATCCCACGGGACCTATGTGGGTATCGAGGAACTCCTCGATCGCGGCGTAATCGTCCCCGCTTCCATTCAACCCATCACCAATTGTGGAGCCCAACGCATCCCCCGAGCCCCACATCATGGTGTCGTAACCACCCAGCTGAACGGCAACATTGGCCACCCGCCCCCGAAGTCCGCTGTCGGGATTGAGCGGATCCCGGATGTCGTAGCGATCGACGAGTCCCGTCCAGCCGATCGAACTGAAGTAGCTATCGTAGAACAGGTGGTCGTCGTCGCCATCCACGCCGTTGACGTACAGACGCGTCCGCCCCGGAGTCGGCAGGCATGTCATTTCGCACGGTTGTGCCGCCGCCGTGGCCATAGTGGGTGTGGTTCCCGTGAACTGACTCCAGTACCTCCAGTTGAAGCCCGAGTCCTCCGCGCCGAAGAAGAACTCCACCATATCTCCCGGCGTATACAGCGCGTCGTTCACATCGCCCTCGTAGATGTCGTCTGACACGTGATTCATCCGAATCGTGGTCCATCCCGTTAAAGCAGGCGTGGTAACCACCGGATACAGAGGTCCTGAATGTTGGATCGTCACACCGGATTTTCCGGTCAGGTCCTTCACGAACAAGTAGACCGCATCTTTGGTTACGTCGGTCGCGTCGGGGGCCAGACCGCAGATCGATGACACACGAATCGAAACCGCCGACTTGCCGGGGGGATCAATACGAACCACGCCCGCCAGGGTTCCATCGTCGGAGAAACTGTCCTGGAAGAGGTCGGCGAGCTTCACCGTGAAACCCGGCCCGGAGGGCGCGGTCAGTTCCACATTGTCGAACAGCGGCGCATCACTGTGACAGGCACCCGTACCAAGAACGCCGCATTGCGTGTCACAGTGATCGATGGCCCCCAGTGACACCTGTACCTGAGTTGCGGTGGGCGATATGCCACCCGGTATCACCGACTCATCGATGTTGAAGGTTTGCCGGTGCCAGCGCCGGTCATCACCCAGATACTCGCCGCCCGAGTACCACGGCGACCAGACGCCGCTATCGAAAACGCGGATGCCCCACGTGTAGTACACCAGATTGTCGAGGGGAAGGTCTTCGTACACGTCGAAGGCCAGATTCATCGCTGTACACGATCCCGGTGTGATTGTAATAGCTGGCGACCAGATCTCATTGTGGAGGTACTGCCCCGACATGTTCACATGTGGAACGGCCTGCTGAGTGGGATAGCCTCCACACGCATAGAATTCCGTTGAGTTTTGGAAAAAACCCCAGAGTTTTGTGAGATTGGGTATCTGCGATCCCTGGACGACACCATCGCCGGAGAAGAGGCCCGCAAAGTCACCGCGGCCGCTGAGGTCGTGGCTGGTCCATCCCTGAGGACCGCTGTCGAAATTGTAGAAGGCAGGAAGTTGCGCGTGGCTCAAACTGGGCAGCAACACTGAGGTGACGAGAAGCAGAAGCAGATGACCCCACGATCGCCGGTATGACATGGTGTCCTCCAAGCGTGACAGGTCCCCGAAAATATGACTTCTCTTGAAAACTCCCCAGACGTGATAGCGGTAGTGTATCCCGCGATCCATCACCTGTCAATCGTTCGGGGCCAAATGAAGCACTCTGATTTCGTACCAGCTGCTCTGAAATTCCATCCACGGCGCTTGCACAGCGTTTGCTACAACTGGAAACGTTGTCCCTCGTGCACCACATCCTTCGTCGCGTCCATCAACGCCGGGTTGGAGTGATTCAGGTGAATGAACCACAGCTGCGCGTGCGTGCCTTTTACCAGCGCGCGCGTTTCGATCATGAGCGGGTGCGGCACCTGGGCGATGTCGCGCCCGGGAAGTTCACTCATCGACGAGAACGTTCCGTCCACCAGCAGCACGTCGACGCGGTCCGCCATGTCGCGCAGATTGTGGTCCCATTTTTCCCACTTGTCGATGTCGGGAATGAAAAGCGCGGAACGACGCGGTCCTTCAATCAAGAAACCCACGGTGTCGCTGAATTCGTCGCGGTGCGGAACCAGGATGGGCGTCACGCGCACCCCGCCGGGCAACTCCACCGCCTGATCCGGCGTGAGCAACCGTGGCTCGATGCGCGCATCGTCGATGAGCGCGCTCCACGGTCCGTTGTTCTTCAGAAATGACAGCATTCGTTCCGTGCCGTACACCGGCACGTTCTTCGTCGCCATCGCTTCCTTGCCGAGGTACATGAGTCCGGTGTAGTGGCCGATGTGCGCATGCGTGAGAAAGATGCCGTCGGGCGGGCGGCCACCCGTGAGTGCGTTGAGCTGCGCGGGAAAATCCGGCGTGGCGTCGAACATATACGCAGCGCCGGTGGTGCGATTGACCAGACCGATACAGCTGACCTTCTCGGCGTGGCGCCGGCCGGCATACACATCGGAGCACGGCGGCTTCGAACACCCGGGGTGCGGCATGCCTCCGTCCTGTGCAATCCCGAGGACCATGAGTTGCCACTCGTCATGGGTCGTCGTCGCAGACGAAAACGCGCCCGCGACACACAACGCCATCAGCAGCACGACCGGAAAGAACCATGACTTCATGGCGGAATACTAACACGACCGGCGACGGTGTTTCGTGATATCATCTGCCAGTCATCACATCGTTTACCCGCACCTGACCGCCGTTGTTCCATCTTTGCCGCCTGCACCCAGAAGTCGGGGAAGCACCGCAGTGCCCACTTTCGTAGGGGAGAAGCAAGATGAAACTCATCCACGTGGTTGCCGCAACTACACTGCTCGTTGCAACGCTTGCAACGCCGGGCCGGTGCACGACCTGGCATGTTCCCGGCGACAAGGCGACCATTCAAGCTGCTTTCGACGTGGCTTCCAGCGGTGACATCATTGTGCTTGCCGACGGCGTGTTTTCAGGGCCGGGCAACTCGACCGCCAGCCTCGAATTTGCAACCAACGGCCGCATCACGCTGACTTCCGAACACGGGCGAGATTACACAACGGTCGATTTCATGGGTGCCGCCGGCATTGCGATTTTTGCTCCCAACAAGCTCTGGTGTGACGTGTCAGGGATCAAGTTCATCAATCCCGGTGGTCTACCATCCGGACTGTTGGTTGGATGGAGCTTTGCCACTCCAGGGCAGACCCCCATGTACACTTACGCTACGGTACGCGATTGCGCGATCGATCAATTTCTCGTGATTCGCGCCAGCACCGACGGGCGTGGTTTTGTGTTGAACAACCAACTCTCCGGTTGTCTCGTGAATCCTGCGGTGAGCAAGGTCATCGTAGAAGGAAACACAGGGAGCGGACGGGTATACACGGCCGGCGACTCAGTGGGTATCAACAACAACACGCTCACCGGGATGTCGGGAGACGCGATTATCGCCTGCGAGAATGGCAGCCCGACTGTTGTTCGCATCCAGGGCAATCAGGTTAATGGGAATATCACCAATCGAGGTATCTCGGTGGTGCCATCGTCAGTGACCACACTCGACATGGACGTGTCAGGAAATACGGTGATGGGCAACGCCGACGCAGCAGGACCGTCGCGCGCTGCAATCTTTGTCATTGTGCCGGGAACCATATCCAGTGCCACCGTACACGACAATATCGCGGGACAAAACGGCGTCCCGGGATTGCTTCTGGCCGCAAGCGGCCCGACAGTGCCCACGATTGTCGTGAGCTCAAACACGTTCAGCGAGAATGCAGGAGGCGTTGAACTCGACGCGTTTTCCCCCGTGGGAATCGACTTTCACAACAATATTGTCGCTTTCAGCACGACCGGTATCGGTGTGACCTGTACGGGTGACGTCACGCTCGCCTGCAACGACATCTACGGGAACCCGGGCGGCGATGCCATCTGCGGCATCGACGGCGGTGGCAACTTCTCCCGCGACCCCGTCTTCTGCGGCAATCTGGGAAGCGGGAACTACGCCTTGCGCGACATCTCGCCGTGCGCACCCGGCAACCATCCCTACGGGGCGCCCTGCGGGCTCATCGGTGCGCTGGGCGTGGCGTGCAGCAATACCCCGGACATCTGCTGGCATGTCGATGACTTCAGCGGCCTCTATTTCTACTCGCCACTCGTCGGCACGCAGTCCCTGTGGTGCGGCGCGCGCCCCAGTGCCTCTCCCCCGTTCAACACGTATCTCTCCCTTCCGGGATATGGCAACGACTGGAATGTCGCGTTCGAGTCGATCGAGTTTCCCACCGCCGGCAATGTGACAGTGCAGTACAAGGCCATGTGGGATCTTGTGAGCGGGGACAATGCGTGGCTCGAGTACCTCGACAAGACCAACACCTGGGTACCGTTTCCCACGTTGCCCAGCGGGCTTCACATTGATGTAGAGTCCGTCACCATTCCATCGTCCGAGCTTGCGGGGCGCGTCAAGTTGCGCTTCCGATTCCAATCCGACAGTTCGGGCTCCGACGAGGATGGTACGGATACCTACGGCGCTGTTGTGCTCGATTCGCTGGTCGTGTCGGATACCGTCCTGGGCGTCCTCGACTACCAGAGTTTCGAGCCCGAGACCATGGGTGCGACCGCAACCGCCGATGGGCACTGGTATTGCGCAAATCCCCCGACCGTCGTGCCGACCACCACACCGGCCCAGTTCGCGCTTTTCCCGGCCTTCCCCAATCCGTTCAACCCGTCGACGACGATTCGCTATTCCATCGGACGGGCCGCGGATGTCTCGCTGGTGGTGTATGACGTGGCGGGACGACAGGTTCGCGTGCTTGTGGATCAGCACCGGTCGCCCGGCACCTATGAGAGTCCCTGGGACGGAAGGGACTCTCGAGGCAACCCGGTGGCGAGCGGCGTGTACTTCTACCGGTTGCACGCCGGCACATTTACTGACACGAAGAAGATGGTGCTCTTGAAGTGATCATTGCTGAATCACAGCAGGACCACGACCTGTCCAGACGTCCCCGGCGAATGCGGCGGGTGCCAGTCATATTCCTGCTGGCGCTCGCCGTCGCCGCACCTGCACATGCGACGGCGCCACCGGTGCGCACGAGCGGCGGAATGGTGGTTTCGGCGAACGCGGTGGCGGCGCAGGTGGGTGCGTCGGTGATGAAAGCGGGCGGCAACGCGGTCGACGCCGCGGTTGCCACTGCATTCGCGCTCGCCGTCACCCTGCCGGCGGCGGGTAACATCGGGGGCGGCGGGTTTCTGGTGTATCGCGGCGCCGACGGCGCGGCGGTCGCCTACGACTTTCGCGAGACGGCACCCACGGGCTCCAACCCGACCATGTTTCTCAAAGACGGCGTCTACGACAAGACGCTGCACCACGACAGCGCAATCTCGGTGGGCGTGCCCGGCACGGTGGCGGGCCTGTACCTTGCCTGGCAGGATCACGGCTCGCTGCCCTGGAAGCGGCTGGTCGAACCCGCGGTCAAGCTGGCGCGCGACGGGTTCGTGGTCTCCAACGATCTGGCGCGTTCGCTGCGCGAAGACCTTCCCAACATGCAGCGCTTCCCCACCACCATCGCTCAGTTCACCAAAGATGGCACACCCTACGAACCGGGCGACTTGCTGCGCCAGCCGGACCTCGCGCGCACACTCGAACGCATCGCGCAGCACGGTCCGGCGGGTTTCTACCAGGGCGAGACCGCGCGGCTGATTGTGGCGGAAATGCAGCGCCACGGCGGACTGATCACGCTGGATGATCTCGCAGGCTATCGCGCCCAACGTCGCGAACCGGTGCGCGGCACGTACCGCAACTACGAAATCATCTCCATGCCGCCCCCCAGTTCGGGTGGCACGGCCATCGTGGAGATGCTGAACATCCTCGAAGGTGACAACCTGGCGGAGAGCGGCTACGGTTCCGCGCGCACCATTCATCTGGAGGCGGAAGCCATGCGTCGCGCCTTCGCCGACCGCGCCGCCTGCCTGGGCGACCCCGACTTCAACGACTCGTTTCCCATCGCGCGTCTCACGTCGAAAGACTACGCGCGTTCGTTGCGCGCCACCATCGACCCGGCGCACGCGTCACATTCGTCTCCCACCACGTTTACGTGGCCCCGGGAGAGCAACGAGACCACACACGTGTCGGTCGTGGACGACGCGCGCAACGCCGTGTCGCTGACCTACACGATCGAGGACTGGTACGGCTCGCGCATGGTGGTCACCGGCGGCGGGTTTCTGCTCAACAACGAGATGGGCGATTTCAACGCCGCCCCCGGCCTCACCAACGAAGACGGGCTCATCGGCACCGATCCCAACCTGGCCGCGCCCGGCAAACGCATGCTCTCCAGCATGGCGCCCACGATTGTGACGCACGACGGCAGCGTGTTCATGGTGACCGGCAGTCCGGGCGGCCGCAGCATCATCAACACGGTGCTGGAAACGATCATCAATGTGGTGGATTTCGGAATGGATGCACAGCAAGCGGTGAGCGTTGGGAGATTCCATCATCAGTGGCTGCCCGACCGGATCAGCTACGAGCCGTTTGCGCTCTCACCCGACACGATGTCGCTGCTGCGCGCCATGGGACACACTCTCTACCAGAGCACCAGCCAGGGAGCGGCGGAAGTGATCATCCTCGACGCGAAGACCAACCAACTGGAAGGCGGTGTGGACCCGCGCGCGCCGGACGGCGGCGCGGGTGTCGCGGGAAAGCCATGACGACCTGACTGCAACCTGACGGGATGGACCACGTCTCATCGCGATAGCTTCTGACCGACGCAAAACGAAAAGGGGGTCAATGCTCAAGGCATTGACCCCCTCTGGTCATACCAGCGCCGGCGTTGTGACTACTTGAGAAGAACGAGCTTGCGGGTCTGCACGAAAGAGCCGGCGACCATGCGGTACAGATAGACACCGCTCGCCACCGGATTTCCCGCCTGGTCCCGCCCATTCCACTCGGTCGTATGCCAGCCGGCCGGCATGGTCTGATCAACGAGCGTCCTCACCAGATGTCCCTTCACATCGTAGATCCCGATGGCAACGCGGCTGCTGGAGGCCAACCCGTACTCGATCGTCGTGGCCGGGTTGAAGGGATTGGGATGATTCTGCGACAGCTCGTCCGTACGCGGCGCCCGACGCGGAGCAACGGCGCTGGGAACACACGAGTTGTTTACGGGCGCCGGTGTTGGGCCATTGATTCCCACGTTGGTGGCCACCACAAAATCATGGCTCGTGTCCGCAGCCGCTGTCGCCCATCGATCGTGCAGGCTACATGGACCCTGGCTGATGACAATCTGCGCCGGGCCGGTGTCTGAGAGCGTGTATTGAATCTCGGCGACAACCTCGGGATCGCCGGAAAGCGGAGTGGTCAGACTGAACACGCGCATACTCGTCGCGCCAAGGGCGCAGCTGTATGCGGCAACACCCGGGACATACAGGTTGTGGCTGGTGATTGACACATTGGCACTCTTGACCACCGTGTATTCCACCATCTGTGCGCCCGCCCCGCCGTTGACCACAACGTACGCGGTATGCGGACCGGTTGATTGCGTCTCGTTGTCCACAATGTTATAGGGGTCCTCGCTCAGGGACAGCGCAATTCTGCCACTGCACGCGTTGGGAACGGGAGTGCCAACGCATCCGCTGCTGATCGTCATTCCATACTTGCTGGCCAGCAACGACAGGTCGGTAAGGCCGACTGAACCGTTGCCATCGAGGTCTCCGCTCAAGTCCGGTCCAACGCTCCCGAACTGAAGTCCCATGAGTCCCATGTCCAGACCATCGACGGTGCAATCATGGGTCATGTCGGGAATACCCGTGGTCACGTAGGCGTCATAGCCACAGTACTCGCCCGTATCCCACACGCCGTCGTGGCACACGGGAACGCAATTGGCCACGTTGATCATGTTGGTGATGCCCGATGCACAGCCAAATCGCGTGACCGTCAATTGGACCTGCTTGCTGCCACCGGTTGCATAGTGGACACCCGACGGGTTCTGGACGGTTGATGTGGCCGGAGTCGCACCGGGACCAAAGTCCCACGCGAAGGTGGCGTTGTCGGCAGTTCCACCCGTATACGTGAAATCAACGGTGGGCGTGAAGGCGTCGCATCCATCCTGTGTGGTGAACGCGGCCACCGGGCTGGGAGTGTCCCGGATCGTATTCAGGGTCGTATTCGTGAACACGGGCGCGTTGTAATCGAACCTAACGGCGGCCCTGTTCGAGATTGTCGTCCCATCGGCACGACCGGACTTCGGATTGATGGTGAATGTGATGTAGCCGTGATTGTTGGCCGGGTCACCAATACCGGGCAGGTCGATGGCAAGGAAGGCGAACACCAGGGCATTGTACGGATCGATCTGTGTCCAGACGCCCGTCAAGGGAGGGCTGGAGGAAATGACGCTCAGCGTACTCAGATCCAGGTCTGCGTCCAGGGTGTCGCGGATTTGGACATTGTGCGCGACACCCTCCCCGACATTCTCAAAGCGAACGGTGTAGGACAGGGGTGTTCCCTGGGCGATATTCCCGTTGGGCCCGCATCCTTCCGGTTCCACCGCCAGATCATTGGGATCGCAGGAGCAATTGTCAGTCTGGCTGAGCGACGCGGTCTTGGTGCCGCTGCACTGACCGGCGTCGGTGAAGGTAGCCTGCGCAAGATACTGAGCGCTGGCAGTCGGCGTCGCCTTGACCTTCACCACGTACGTATTCCCTCCAAACAGTTCCTCGTCGAAACGGATCGTCTGCTGGTTCGAACCGGAACTGGTGGTGAGAGTAATAGCGGTAGCACTTGTCACCGATGAAATCGTGAACGCCGGATCCAGAGTCATGTCGAGCGTCGAATGGATCGCGACCGGAATTGTAGACGTGGACGCAACATTCACCGTGAAAAGATACTCCTCTTCGGAACCGGGGCACGGCCCACGCCACGGATGGTGACTGGGGCATAGCGGCTCGTCCACCCCGTGAGAAACGATGTTCACGCTTACGGCGCACTGCGTTGGGCCAACCAACTGCAGCGCGAAGTCATTTCCAGAGGATGTCTCATTGGCGGCGACAGTGACTGGGTAGGACGCCACCTGGCAGGACTGCAACGCCCAGGGATCGCCACCAACCGGGACCTGGCTCACCGTATACGAACCAGACTGCACGTTGATAGCATAGTTGCCGTTTGCATCGGTGAAACCAATGTATCCGCCGGGGGTGGCCTGAATCATGCGCCCGGAGATCGGCAGGTCCGTTCCCACATTGAACGTGCAGTCGTTTCCGAGATCGTCATATACCTTGCCGGTAATCCTGCCGATGGGCTTGAGCGCAAAGTCGTTGCCGGAGGAGGTAGTATTGGCCGTGACATTGACCGCGTAGGACGACTGGCAATCGCTCAGCAGATTCCATGGGTCATTGGCACCAGCATACATGTTCACCGTGTACGCCCCGACGGGTGCCGGGATGGTGTAGTCACCGTTCGCATCCGTGACTCCCACATAAGGTCCCGGCGTGGCCGCCACCAGCAAGCCTTCGAGCGGCGTATCTGTGCCGCTGTCAAACACACAGTTGTTCGCCACGTCGGCGTATACATTGCCCGCAATCGTTCCCAGCGGAGTGGACGACCCCGTACACGCCGTGTTGGCCGACGCGGGCCCGTTGATACCGGCGTTCATGATGGTGTCGAAATCGTGACTTATTGAGCCGTCCGCCGTGGTCCAGCGAACCCGCGACCAGGAACACGCCGGCATGATTGTGAACGTTGCCGGATTGCTGTCAGTGAGCTGGTAGTCGATGGTCGCCACCATTGTCGGGCCCGAAAGCGCCACCGACGTGCCGATCATCATGTCTGAAATCCCCCCGCACGGCGGCCCCCCGCTCAGCGTGGTGATGCCGGGATCCGATGCGTGGTTCAGGATTGTGATATTGCTGCTGGTCTGGATGCCGTATTCCACCAGACGCGCGTTCGAAATGTTGTTGATCACGACATAGGCCGTGTACGTACCCGGTGTCTGCGTGGCAGTACTGACGATGGTGTTCGGATTCGAACTGAAGGAAACGGCAATTGTCCCTTCACACACGCTGGGAATCGGCACCCCCGTGCAGGGAGACGCGGTGACCCCCAGCTTGGTGACGAAGAAAGCATAGTCAGCGGCACTGACCTTTCCGTCCGCACACACCTGATTGCCACCGCACGGGGGCGGACCCGGTGCACCCGCCGACTTGAAGTCAGCGCTCAGGCCGGAACCCGTGGTTCCGTATTCCAGCGAGAACAGGCTGAAGTCGAGTCCATCGACGATACAGTCGTGATTCATGTCCGTGACACCTGTTACCTTGCAGGCGTCATAGCCGCAGTATTCTCCCGGACCCCAGACGTCGTCCTGGCACACGTTGGTCGCCACAGGGGGATGCTGGCTCAATGCGAAGACGAGATCGAGATGTGAAGGAACGACGAAAGAACCGAGAAGAAGAAGCAAGAAGAACAGCTTGCGACCAACGGACATGGGAGCGACCTCCGTTCAAAGGACTGCAAAGCTGATAATGTCGGGTATGAAACAACGCCCCGGCAGGACAAGTGAAACGAATTATCCCGCAAATTCAATGTAAGGTCAAGCTGGTCGATGTTTCGGTAACCGATCGACCGGCCACGCACGTGTAGCCAGGGACCACGGACAAGGGATTGGACTCAAACGCAACACAGTGCTATTTCATTAGGCGAGCCCCGCACGAAGGAGGATCGTATCGTGACACAGGATAAGGTGGTCGTTATTACCGGTGCCAGCGCCGGCATCGGCGCCTCGCTGGCGGAATTGCTGGGCAAACAGGGCATGTCGGTGGTGCTGGTCGCGCGGCGCAAGGCGGAACTGGACGCGGTTGCGGCCCGTTGCGGAAAGAACGCGCTCGCGGTGGCGGCCGACGCCTCCATACGCGCCGACGTGCAGCGCGTGGTTACCACCACGCTGGAGCGCTTCGGCCGCGTCGACGTGTGGGTGAACAACGCCGGCCAGGGGATCACGCGCATGCCCTCGCAACTGACCGACGAAGACGTCGACCACATGATGCGCGCCAATGTGATGTCGGTGCTCTACGGCATGCAGGAAGTGCTGCCCCACTTCAAGGAGCGCGGCACCGGCCAGATTATCAATGTGTCATCGATGCTGGGGCGGGTGCCGTTTGCCACCTTTCGCTCCGCGTACTGCGGGGCGAAGCATTTCATGAATGCGCTCACCACCACGTTCCGCGCCGAGGTGCAGCAGACGCACCCCGACATCCAGGTCACGCTGGTCTCACCCGGCGTGGTGCGTACTGAATTCGGCGTGAACGCCCTGTACGGCGGCGTGGACTCGCGCACGATTCCCGACTCGCAGAGCGCGGAGGAAGTGGCGCAGGTGATCGCGGGCGTGATCGAGTCGCGCCGGCCCGACATCTACACACGCCCCGGCGCGCGCGACCGCATCGCGGGCTACTACGCCTCCGTGGGTCTGGATCCGTAGACGAACGGACTGCATGCGGGACTGCCGGCGACCGCGTGCTATACTGCGGCGGGCCGATTTCCATGCATTCCATCCGCAGTTGTTTTGCGCTTCCGACATTGCTGATTCTCGCAGTTGCGCTCGCCGGCTGCGGTTCGGGCTCGCCGTCCGGCCCGGGCACACCCGCGGGAACGCCACGCTGGCACGTCGCAAAGTCCGGCCAGTACTTCCTCGGCCTGTGGGGTACCTCGGCGTCCAACGTGTACGCGTGCGGTGACCAGGGCCTCATCTACCACTACGACGGTTCCAGCTGGCGCGTGGTTCACAACGAAGTGGGCGCGAATCTGTGGCGCATCTGGGGCACGTCGGCCGACGATATCTTCGCGGTCGGCTATGACGGCGTGATTCTCCACTACGATGGTTCCCACTGGACGCGCATGGAGAGCGGCACCACCGAGACGCTTGCCAGCGTGCGCGGCATCTCGCCGACAGCGGTCTACGCCGCGGGCGATCATGGCACCATCCTCAAGTTCGACGGCATCACCTGGTCGACGATTCATTCCGATCCCAACGAGTTCTATACCGGCATCTGGGGCGCCTCCGAAAACGATGTGTTCGTGGTCGGGCGCAGCGGGGTGGCGCGTCATTTCGACGGAACCGACTGGGTGAGCATGAGCACCAACACCACGCAGTGGTTGCGCGATGTGTGGGGGCGGGCGGGCAACGACGTGTTCACGGTGGGATCGAGCGGCGGTATCTATCACTATGACGGCGCCGCGTGGCAGCCGATGGCGAAGCCGAACACCTATCAGCTCGATGGCATATGGGGAAGCAGCCTGGGAACGGTATACGCCGTCGGACTGCAGGGCACCGTGCTCGAGTACGACGGCGGTGCGGCGTGGACGCCGGTGGACGTCGGCACGCAGTCACACCTTTCCGGTGTGTGGGGTGCGCAGGACGATCTCTTTGTGGGCGGATCGGGGGGAACGGTGATCGCGCGCCTCAGTGGCACCATCACGACGCAGATGACCTGGTACGACGGACTCGCCCACTCGGTGTGGGGCACCGGGCAGCACCTGTGGGTGGGTGGATTCAACGGCATGCTGGGTCACTACAACGGGAACACGTGGTCCTATGAACTCCTCGGTGTCGGCAACATCACCGGCCTGTGGGGCACTGCAAGCCACGATATCTTCGCCACCTCCGACAATGCCTACGGGACGCTGCTTCACTACGACGGACAATCGTGGGACTACGCGTTTCCCGCGGGCGGTCCGGCGTTGCACAACCTCTGGGGCGACTCGTCCATGCATGCCATCGCCGTGGGAGATTCCGGACGCATCCTGCGCTACAACGGCACGGCATGGACCGACGAAGGCGGCCAGGTGACGCTGACACTCCATGACGTGTGGGGCGACGGAACCGGACGGTTTGTCGCCGTGGGCGAGCAGGGCACCATTCTGCGCTTCAACGGCACCGCCTGGGTGCCGGAAACCAGTCCGACCACCGAGTCATGGCGCGCGGTGTGGGGCGCATCCAGCGACGATGTATTTGCCGTCGGACAGGACGGGGGCATCATTCACTACGCCGCCGGCCAGTGGACTCAGGAAAGCGCGCCCGCCAACAACGGATTGAACGATGTGTGGGGCTTCGGGTCGAAAGACGTGGTCGCCGTGGGAAACGGCGGTGTCATGCTGCACTACGACGGCGTCTGGAAAACACTGCCGCCGATCACGGCCGCAACTCTGGAGGGCGTCTGGGGCACGTCCCCGGACGACATCTACGTGGTCGGCGATAAGAGCCTGGTCCTGAGGTATTCAAGATAGCCGCCGGTCATCGCGACCGGGTGGAATCGATCTGGTCGAGGAAGGGCTTCAGTCGCCCGAGATGCACCGCTTCGGGCCAGCGAACCGCGGGCAGCGACACCGCCGCGGGCGCCGGGTCATTCAGGACGATACTGGTGTTGGGCGCGTCTCTTCCCTGCGACAGGTCCACGGCAATGGGCGTCGCGCCGCCGTAGACACCCATGGGATCGTAGGACGGATCGAATACTTCATTCTGGTCCGCATCCATGAACGCCGCCACGTAGTAACTGCCATCCTGAAGCGGACCGTTGTCGAGCGAGTTGATGAGATAATCCCACGTTCCCGTCCACTCGGCGGTAATCGACAGCACCGGAACCGACGTCATCGGGTCGAAGCCCTCCGTTGCAAACAGTCCCACGCGCATCAATCCATCCCGCTCTCCATAGTACGTGAGGAACCCGTACACCGCGCTGGGGTCGTATATCTGCATGTCGATGTTCGGGACACGCGTACCTCCAATGGTCACCGTCGCGGGTTCCTGGCTGGAGCGAGGGTCGGTGATACCGAAGATGCCGAAGGCGTCACCGTAGTTAGGCAGGTACAGCTGGTCCGCGTTCGAATCCATGATGTAGAACGGGAAATACGTACCGTTGCCGAGGTGCGGAATCTGATACGTGCCATCGGGATTCACCACGCTGACCACACTGGTATAGGTATCGTATGGTGAGGTTGGACCGGCAAACACCAGACCGCCGGCGGGGTCGGCAGCACGCGCCGAGTGGGGGTCGCCGGTGATCTTCCCCGTGAACGACCCTTTTTGCAACGCGGGTCCGGTACTGAACGTCAGCGTGAACAACCGCGTGCTCGGGTTGCCCGAGATATCGGCCATCTCGCCCGGGCGAATCTGCACCGTATACTGCGTTCCCTCCAGCCAGGTGGTGCTGTACGTGACCTTGCGTCCTCCCTTTGACCACCATACCGCGGCGGGATGCACCGACGGCCGCAGCCGGAGGGAAAACGGATCGACTGCTTCCGAGAACAGGACCGCGAGATCGACCGATGGGTCGACGTTGACCTCGCCGTTGGCAGGGCGCGTTTCCAGCACCTGCGGCTCCTGCGTGTCATACACCGCTTCGGTCTCAAACGTCCACTGCATGTCCGGCATCTGATTGCCGGCGACGTCCGTCACACCTTTGAGTGACGCCGTATAGGCGGTACTGAGATTCAGGAGGTCGAGGTCACACACGAAATGGAGCGCGTCATAGTTGTAAATCGAAGAAAGCCGCGCGCCGTCGCCATTCACGCGCATTCCGTGAAAGACCGTCTCCGGAACGACTTCTTCCGTGAACTCGACCATGACGGCTGTCCCAATAGAAACCCCCAGCGCTCCCGGCACCGGGCTCATGTACGCCACTTCAGGCGGCGTGGTATCGTTGGCTTTGCTTCCGTTGAACGGGAATTCGAGGCTTCTGAATATCCGGTTGCCGTTGACATCCGACACGCCTTTGACTCTGAGCAGCATGGGACCATCGGCCATGGGGACGGTGCTCAGCGTCACGGTACGGTTGTCAGAATGCAGCGCCACCAGGAACACTGTGGATGAACCCGATACGGGTTGCGGTGCCCCTTTGGGACCGCCCCCGCCGACAACGTCGTAGTTGTCCGGATTCTCCGCCGTCTCACGCGTCACCGTTTCGCTGAACACCGCCGTCATGTGGTTGATATCCCAGGCAACCGCATTGATGACCGTGGGAGGCGTATGGTCACCCGGCCCGGGCCCATCGGGCTCGTGCTGGCTGCACGCCACCACCGCCGGCAAGGCGACGGCAACCGCAACGGACATGATGGAACGCATGTTCATATGGCATTTCAGTCGGACTTCAAGGTCACGATACCCGGTTGAACCGTGGCATCGATGTTTCCTGGTGGGGATTTTTGACCGGACCCGGACGGTCAGTCGCGCCGCGCGGTCTCGCTCATCAGCGCGAGGGCGTTGAGGTCCGGATCGTGAAAGAAAGCCAGCCACACATCGGTCTTCTGGCCGCGGTGAACGATGCGGGGCTCGTGCGTAAACGACACACCCCGTTCCTGGAGCGCATTATAGGCGTGCAGGATGTCATCCACCTTGAAATAGACGATCGAGGAGTGTGCATGGTGTTCGCGTTCCGGCAACCCCAGCATCAAGCGGATGTCGCCGGCCTGGAAGAACACCATCTCGGGGGTCTCGAGGACTACCGGAAGGCCGAGGGAGTCACGATAGAATTTCGCGGCGCGGGGAACGTCGCGAACCGTGAGCGCCACCTGCGCGATGGCGGACAATCCGAAACGAGTAGTTGTATCGCTCATGGTCTCCCCCTTGCCGTGGGTGGACTCATCGTGGGGCATTGACTACGGCGTTTCCCATATCATACACTATCGACGTCCTACTGCTAACAACCTGTCTGCCATTCCTGCAAGCCAATTCATGGGACGCCATGCGTCCGAAGACCGCTACCCGCCTCGGGAGGGTTCGTCATGAATGTTCGCATTTGCGTTCACACGCCGCGTCCATTCGCCCGGCGACGGCTGCCCCGGCCAGCCGGGCCGTTCCTGGCTCTGACCCTGCTCGCGCTGGGGGCCCTTCCCGCACTGTCCCAGACCTGGACCCTCGAAACCGTCCCATCCGCGGCGCCCATCTATCCACGTACGTCGATCGCCGTCGATACGAACCACATTCCTCACATTGCCACGGGCAACAACTACAACAGCAGGCTGCTGTACTCCTCCCGCGCGGGTGGAGTGTGGACCACCGAAGATGCGCTCATATACGGCGGGGTCTGGTCGAACCGCGGACTGCGAATTGATACGCAGGGCCACCCCCGCGTCATCATGGAACGCCGGCTGGCTACACGCGATGAGAACGGCTGGACGACCGCCAGTGCGCCGGGTGGCTACAACTGGTGGGAGGCCAGCGCCATCGACCCGGACGGTGTGAGCCGGGTGACGTATCTGTGGTCGTGGGGATCCGGGCTTTACACCGGCGGATTCGTCTACGAGTACGAGGACCTGGCTCCCAACATCTTCCTCCCCACCACGCCGAGCTGCGAAATGGAGTTCGATGCGAATGGTGAGCCTCACATCGTGGCGGTGCTGACTGCCGGCGCGCCCATCAAGCACTGGTACCGGGAAAACGCCGCATGGACCAGCGAAGAGATCGGGACCGGGCTGTGGCCGTCAATGGCGTTTGACGCGCAGGGGAGGCTTCATGTCTGCTACTACGCATATCCGTCGCACATTCTCATGCACTCGATGCGCCTCGGGCCCGGTCACTGGGTGACGAATGTCGTCGACTTCGCAGGCGACACGGGAATGTCGCCGTCCGTCGCTGTCGACAGCAGGGGGCGCGTCAACGTGAGCTACTATGACGTCACCCATCATGATCTCAAGTTTGCGCGCTGGAACAACG
Source organism: Candidatus Krumholzibacteriia bacterium (assembly GCA_035687255.1). Lineage (GTDB taxonomy): Bacteria > Krumholzibacteriota > Krumholzibacteriia > WVZY01 > JAKEHA01 > JAKEHA01. The sequence goes on from DASRYI010000031.1 coordinate 19,090, forward strand.
ATGGCACCCCGTGGACCACGCTGACCGTGGACTCCGTCGGGGACGTGGGCCAGGGAAGTTCGCTCGCCGTCGACGGCGATGTCGTACACATCAGCTACTACGACGCGACCGCAGAGCAGCTTCGTTACGCACAGCTGGTCGGGTCGCTGACCGCCGTGGCTCCGTCGCGGCCCATGCCGCGCGTCTCTGTCCGCGCGCTTCCCAACCCGTTCAACCCCTCCACAACCATCGAGTACGACGTGCCGGTGCGCGCTCACGTGCTCGTGACCGTATTTGATGTTTCGGGTCGCCGGATTGCCACGCTCGTGGATGCCAACCAATCACCGGGAACACACCGCGTTCCCTACCGGGCCCGCACGGCCAGCGGCGTGTACATCGTATCTGTCAACACGGCCGGCGGGTCAGCCAGCATCAAGATTGTGTTGTTGAAATAGCCGGGTCCTGCATCAACTCGATCTTGCACGTGCGGCCGGTTTGTGTAGACTTGTCGGCTCTATCCCATGCGGCAGACGATTCTTTCCATTCCGGTCAAACGCATCAGGCTGGGGGCGCAGCTCTTCATCGCCTTCAGCCTCGTGGCGTATTTCATTCTGTTCCAGCGATCGTCGATCGGTGGTTCGATTCACCATCTGCGCGCGTTCGATATGCGCTACTTCGCGCTCGCGGTGGGCATGGTGGCTTTCGACGGGCTGCTAGCGGGCACGCGCATTCTGCTGTTCGCACGCCGCGTGTATCCGCCCATCACCTTCGGCGCCTGCTGGCGCAGCTGCATGGTCCACGTGTTTCTCGCGGGTGTAACGCCATCGCAGACCGGGGGCGCGGCTGCCCAGGTATACGTGCTCTACGCCGAGGGCATGAGCGCGCTCGACTCCACGGTTGCGTGCTTTGTAGGCGGGTTCATTACCACCGTGATCGTGTTGCTCACCGGCGCCACCATGCTGATGGTACAACCACAGCTGATCGCGCCCGAGCTGCGAACACTCGCGCAGATCGCATTCGGAGTCTACATGCTGATTCTGGTGGCCATCCTGCTTACGCTGACGCACCCACACAGGTTCAAGCAGGTGACGGAATGGTTGCTCACGCGGGTTCCACGCGTGCGCGCGGCGCTCGAAAAACGGCACTTCATGGAGCGTATGTACCACACCATCGACCGCTACCATGACCTCATGACCGGATTCTTTCTGCGCGGGAAGTCGGTGTTCGTGGTGGGAATACTGCTGACGGCGCTGATCTACGTGAACAAGTTCATGATCGGCTGGGTGGTGGTACGCGGGCTGGGGTTGCACGCCGATGTGGGACAGGTTCTGTTCCTGCAGATCATCCCGCTGCTCATCTTCTATTTTTCGCCCACGCCGGGATCGTCGGGCCTGGCGGAGGTTTCCACCATGGCGGCCATGAGCCCGGTGGTTCCCGCCGGCTACCAGGCGGCGTACGTGATCCTGTGGCGGTTCTTCACGCTGATTATCAATATGATGATCGGCGCCGGCGTGGTGATGGGATACATATCCGGAAAGCGCGGGCGGCGCAGCGCGGAGGCCCTTCCGGACGCGTGACGTGGATTACTTGTCCGCGCAGTACGGACAGCCCTTGTCGAAGATGATCTCCCACTTGCCGTCGGCCTTGCGGCGCCAGATGGAGCTGAAGGTTCCGGTCTGCTTGCCGTCGGGACCGAACACCGGGCCCGAGCTCAATCCCAGCGTTCCTGAATCCAGCACGGCGACCGTCTCGGGACGCCACGAAAACGGCGCGTCCTTTCCCTCGAACAATCCGGCCCAGGCATCGACAACAGCCTGCTTGCCGCGCAGTTCATTCCGGCCGAAGAAAACTGCCTCGTCGGCGATGAAGGTGGCGAATGCAGCATGATCCCGATCCGCCATCGTTTTTGCGAACGCGGTCTCGGTGGCGCGTAGGTCTTCCTGCAACTTGTTGATGTCCGGCGACTGATCCGCGCGCGCCACGGGAGTCAACACCGACGACATCAGCAGAAACGCGGCCACGCTTCGTATGATGGGCACAAACAAACGCTGCATTCGCACACCCCTCGCGTCTTCTTACGAACAACTCGTGTCCGGCATGCGCATACAATATTAATGCATGCGCACGCTACGCGCGTCGAACAATGTGATCAATCGGGAAATTTTGCAGCGATGCGCTGCGGATTACTTGATCTGCAATTCAGACAATTGCGTTACCAACGGTCGCGAATCAACAACCACACCGCGTGCCACCAACCGCCCGGTGCGCGTGGTCGTCATGTCGACAATGCGAACCTGGCGCAGCCGGTTGTTGAGATCTTCATCACAGCGCACGCTCACGCGCACATACTCGTCGGAGAAACCGTAGTACGCGCCGTCTTTGCCCCGCCGTTCGAACAGCACGCGCACGTTACGGCCGGCCAACGAGTTGTACACGGCGTCGC
>DASRYI010000032.1:0-1919 GCA_035687255.1 Candidatus Krumholzibacteriia bacterium
ACACTGCCGGTGGAGCGTATTGCTTGGAGCGGCCGCGGCATGGGCGGGCTGCGTGCGCTGCGTGGCATCCTGGCGCGTCCCTTCGACGTGGTGCATTCGCATGCCTCGCGGGCACACGGTCATGTGGCCGTGGCGCGCACGGGCGTGCGTCCGCAACCGCTGCACGTGGTCTCGCGGCGCGTGGACTTTTCCGTGGGAGGAACGCCGTGGGGACGGTGGAAGTACCGCCGGGGAGCGGACGCCTACCTGGCCATTTCCCGGGGCGTGTATGACGTGCTCGTGCGCGGCGGAGTTGAACCGGAGCATATTACCGTGGTTCCCAGCGGGATCGATCTGGCGAAGTTTGCCGCGGTGCGCGACCCGGCCTACCTGCGTTCGGAGTTTGCACTCGTGCCGGGTGTGCCCGTGATCGTGAACGTGGCCGCACTCGCGCCCCACAAAGCCCAGACGGTATTGCTGCACGCGGTGCGCGCATTGCGTGAGCGGCGTGCACTGCGCTGTTTCATTGTGGGCGAAGGTGCTCTGCGTTCCACCCTGGAACGCGAGGCGCACACGCTGGGTGTTGCTGACGTGGTGACGTTCACAGGGTTTCGCGACGACGCGCTCGAGTTCATCCGTCTCGCGGATGTGTTCGTCATGAGTTCGCATCTGGAGGGGCTGGGAACATCCATCATGGATGCACAGGTGCTGGGCGCACCGGTGGTGGCAACACGCACGGGTGGAATTCCCGAGATCGTGGAGGACGGCGTTACCGGATTGCTGGTGCCACCGCGCGACCCTGCGGTGCTCGCGCACGCGCTCGCCCGCATGCTGGACGACGGGGAACTGCGTGCCCGTTGCAGGGAACATGCGCGTGCACAATCGGAGGGCTACGACTATCACCGGACGGTGTACAAAACGCTGGACGTCTACCGGCGCCTGTGCCACGTTCACCCTCCCCTGGAAGGGAATTCATCCCGATGAATGTGCGTGTTTCGTTGTTGATTGCGCTGCTGTCGCTGGTTGCGGGAGTGGCGGCGTCCCCGCCCGGGGACGGCGCGGCTGACACCGCCGTCACCTTCTATGATTCGTTGTATGCCAACGAGCTGATGCCGGATTCGTTCACCACCGTGAAGCCGGGTGCGGCGCCCTTCGGTGCCGGCGAGCGGCTGGTATATTCGGTCCAGTACGGCCTGGTGACGGCCGGCGAAGCCACGCTCGAGGTGCGCAATCTCGCCACCCTGGACGGCCGCACGTGCTATCGCATCGTGTCCGACGCGCGCACCAACGAATTCTTCTCGAAATTCTTCGAGGTGCGGGACCGCTACGAGTCGTACATGGACACGACCGAACTCTACAGCCGGCGCTATGAGAAGCATGTGCGCGAAGGCAAGTTCAAGAGCGACGACGTGGTCGATTTCGATCAAACCGCACACCGCGCCCGCTACAAGGACAAAGTGGTGCCCATTCCGCCGCGCACCCAGGACGTGTTGTCGGCGATGTACTATGTGCGCACGCTGCCGCTGGAGGTGGGACAGGCGATTTCGCTCGCCAACCACACCGACGGAAAGAACTACCCGCTCGTGATCAAGGTGCTGCGGCGTGAGCACGTCAAGGTGGACGCCGGCGAGTTCGATTGCATCGTGGTGGAACCGATCCTGCGCGGGCCGGGTGTGTTCACGCAGCAGGGAAGACTGACGGTGTGGCTCACCGACGACAAGCGGCGCATGCCCGTGCTCATGAAGAGCAAGGTGGTCATCGGGCACGTGGCGGCGATTCTCAAGTCGTATTCCGGAGTGAAACCGTAGGGCGTGGCGCGGAAACCGCGCGAAGGAGACAAGTCATGGCGTCGCGATTCGACGAAGCAGACCTTTCCAGGATCAGGCCCATCCCGATTGCCACGCGTGTCTCGAAGGTTCATGTCGAGGACATCGTGGACC